>NZ_JBIRJC010000021.1:0-39665 GCF_044329365.1 Kitasatospora sp. NPDC017646
ACGTCACGCTGACGTCGTCGAGGGCGACGACCCGGGTTTCCCCCTCCCCGTAGACCTTGTTCAGACCGGTGGCGCGGGCGGCCGCCAGGCCGGTGCGGACGGCGGTTGGGGGGAAGGTCACGAGGACTCCTGGGAACGAAATCGGGGAACGAATCGGATTTTCCTACCGACCCATCCTCCCAAGTGGTTCAAGCCCGATGCGTATGCCGAGGGGACGGTCGTCCCCCGCCGACCCGGTGGTGCGGCGGGGGCACTCTCCTCCTTCGGTATGACATGTCCCCTGAGGGCCGAAGTCCCCGGCCGTCACTCCACCGCGACGCCGAAGGCCGTCGCCAGCCCGGCCAGACCGTTCGTCACCGCTCGCACCGAGGGCGCGAACTGCCAGCCACCGTCCGCCCGTCGGAAGCTCCCGAGTAGCATCGCGGAGTCCGGGATGCCGCCGTTGGCGCCCGGCCACTTCGCCGGCCCGGCCGCGCCCGGCCCGTACTCGGCGGCGACCGCCAGCCCGTACACGTGGCCGAGCGGCAGGGCAGGGGGCTCCTCCTCCTCGGTGGAGACCGCGAGCACCACCTCGTCGACGGCGGACCGCAGCCGGTGCAGGTCCAGGCTCAGCCGGGCCGCCCGGACCGGCGCGCCCGGCACCGAGCGGGTGGGGTGCAGGCGCACGGCGCCGTCCGGGTCCTGCGGGTTGTTGAAGAACACGAAGTGCTCGTCGCTCAGCACCCGGCCGCCGGCGCACAGGAACGCGGTGACGTCCAGCTCCACCGGGTCCCCGCCGGCCGTACGGCTCTGCCAGCTGACGGTCACGCTGCTCTGCGGGGCGGCCGGCTCGGCCTCCCTCGGCCGCGGACCGGGCTCGGCTCCGCTCCCGCCCGGTCCGCCGCCGAGCCGGCCGCGCAGGCCCTGTTCGGCCAGCAGCTCCACCAGCTCCGGCCCGCTCACCAGGGTCAGCGGCTTGCCCTCGATGTAGCTGTACGAGCCGCGGCCGAAGCCCGCCGTGGTCACCAGGATGCCCTTGATCGCGCCGTGGTGGCGGACGGTGGACTCCAGGTCGCGCACGGCCGTCGGAGGGACGGTCTTCTTGTAGCGCTTGGCCTGGATCACGATCTTGCCGCCGGTCACCGGATCGAGGTCCTCGGCCACCACGTCCACCCCGACGTCGCCGCTGCGGGCCGTGGTCATGACGCGGAAACCGCGCAGCCGGAACAGTTCGGCGATCAGGTCCTCGAACTCCAGGGGGTCCATCTCGAACAGGTCCGGCTCGTCCTCGCCGAAGTGCCCGGCCACGTTCCCGCCCACCGACTCCGGCAGCCGGTCCGGCTTCACCTCGTCCAGCCGCTCCGGCCGCGCCGACAGTCTGCCGCCCAGGCCCTGGAAGCACTCCACCGGGGCCACCCGGTCCAGCGCCAGCCCGGAGAACTCGGCCCGGGTCGCGGTCAGCGTGGACAGGAAGCGCTCCGCCTCCCGGCCGGTCGCCGGGTCGATGCCCAGCACGAAGCCGTTGAGCACCACCGAGTCCAGCAGCCCGTCCCGGTCCGCCCGGAACAGCTCCGCGGCCACCCGCAGCGCCGACTGCGCCAGCACCTCCCGGTACAGCGCCTTGCGCTCGGTCGCCGGACGGGCCACCTCGGCCTCGCGGTCGTCCGTCTTCACGTACCGCACCCGGGTCGCCGCCGGCACCACGTCCGGACCGGGCAGCTCCCAGTTCACCACCAGCTGACGGCTCGACACCTCCCAGGCCGCCACCAGCCGGTGCGGGAAGCCCTCCGGCCAGGCCGCCGAGGCGTACAGACCAGCCGTGAAGTACTCCTGCACCGCCTCCGGCTCACCCGCCCGCAGCCGCCGCAGCAACTCCTCGGTACCGGCCCCGCGCTCCTCCTCCCGGCGGCGGAAGCCCTCCGCCCAGACCAGGTACTCCTGGTGGTACGCGGCCAGCCGGCGCTGCCGGTCCGCCTCCCGCGCCTGCGCGGCGTACCAGTCCTGCTCGAACCGGGCCCGGGCCTGGGCGAGGTACTGCTCGTACTGCCGGCGCACCCCGGCGTTGCGGGCCTGCGCCGCGTCCGGCGGCGGCACGTGGTACCGGGCGGAGGCCTGGTCCGGCATCGGCACCGGCTCACCCAGCGGCCCCGGATCGAACGGCGGCACCGGGCGCGGCGCCAGCAGCGTCCGCGGCCCGAACGCCGGCGCGGCCAGCCCGGCCGCCAGCAACCCGCGCAACTCCGCCACCCGGGCGTCCAGTTCGGCCGTCCGCCGGGCCGCCTCCGCCTCCCGCGACTGCTGGTACGCGCGCTGCGCCTCCCGCTCGTCCCGGGCGGCCGCCCGTTGCGCCTCGCGCTGCGCGCGCTCGTGCCGGCGCAACTCCGCCGCCTCGGCACGCCAACGGGCCTCCTCCCGGCGCTGCTGCTGCCGCTGCGCCTCCGCCCAGACCGCCAGCACCCCGCTGTTCCGCCGCCCCGCCACCAGCCACCCCTTCGTCCTCGCACCGACCCGGCCGCCCCGCGCCACCTCCCGGCGACACCGCCGACCGCGCCCGCCACAATAGAACGTGGACGGCCGGCCGGGCCAAGCGTCCGCGACCTGCGGAAGGGGACGGAGCAGGCGGCGCGGCGGACGCCTGGCGACCGGTCAGCGGGTGCCGTGGGCAGGCTCAGTCCCGTGGTCCGGCGTACCAGCGCCAGTCGGTGCGCTGCGGGAGGCCGGGCAGGGCGGTGCGGCCGGTGGCCCAGAGCAGGGTGGGCCAGGGATCCGCGCCGACCGGGACGTCCGGGAACAACCGAGCCAGGGTCCGGGCGCAGACCTCGGCGGGCGGGTCCCAGGGGAGGCCGAGGCCCTGGGCGACGTCGTGGAGGTGGACCAGCGTCTCGACCAGGCTCATGGCCACGAAGCCGGAGGCGTCGGCGAGACCCCACGGGTGGTACGCACGGGCCCGCGGCGGCGCGACCCGGGCGACGGCGACCATCAACCCGCCGCAGGCGTCCAGCACTTCGAGCAACCCCGGTACCCCGTCGGCCGGTTCGGCGCGGACGAAGTTGTTCGGGGCGCCGGGGGAGCGGCGGGTCGCCACGAAGGGCACGTACCGCTCGCGCGGCGGCCGCGCCGGGCCGAGCTGGGCGGCGTACGCGAGGAGGTCGTCGGCGAGGTGCTCGACGGTCTCCCAGCAGCTCCAGCCGAGCGTGCCGGCGGGCCGCGACCAGTCCGCGTCCGCCGGGGCCCCGGCCAGGGTGTCGACGGCCAGGCGCAGGGTGCGGGCGAGGTCGTCCGGGGTCGGTGAGTCGATCATGGGCCGGACGCTAGCAGCGGGGCAGGGAGACGATCCATCCTCCGGGATGCGGATGTTGTCGGTGGCAGCGGGTAGCCTCACCCGGGTCGTCGACCTACAGGGAGGGCTGCCCGTGACGATCCCCGCGCCCCAGCGTCCGGAGCGGCCGGCCGGCTGGGTCTCCACCGGCCTGAGCTGGCACGACGGCCGGGCGCTGCTCGGCGCCGTGCGCGGCAGCCGGGTGCACGAGCGCGCCGTCGCGCCGGGTACGGAGGTCGGCTGGCTGCTCGGCGGCCCGCGCCGCTGCACCGGGGCCTGGCTGGCCGGGGCGACGGAACGCACGCCCTGCCCGCACCACGCGGAGATCGCCCCGGACGGCGGTGCCACGCAGTGCCCGGCCTGCCAGAGCGTGGACCGCGGCCTGGCGCTGGCCCGGGACCAGATCCTGGACGACGGCCGCACCTATCTGCTCTACCTCGCCTGGTTCGGCGAGGGCCTGCTGAAGGTCGGCCTGACCGCCGAGCAGCGCGGCGACAGCCGACTGCTCGAACAGGGCGCACTGGCCTACGCGTTCACCGCGCGCGGCGGCCTGCCCGCGGTGCGGCGCGCCGAACTGACCGTCGCCGCCTCGGGGATGGCCCGCGAGCGCTACAAGTCCCGGCTGAAGACGGACCACTGGTGGGCGCACGGGGACGTCGCGCACCGCCGTACGGTGCTCACCGGGGCCCGCGCCCGGGCCCACCGGCTGCTGGACGGCCACGCCGTGGAACTGCTCGCCGACCGCCCGGTGGTGGACCACGTGGAGCGCTTCGGACTGGCCGGCGGCGCCCCCGAGACCTACCGGGAGATCGCCGGCCTGGCCCACGGCGCGGTGATCGCCGGCACACTGCGCCCGCCGGTGGGCCGGCACCTCTTCCTCGACCAGCCGGACGGCTCCGGCCCGCTGCTGCTGGACACCCGGAGGCTCACCGGCTGGACGCTCACGCCCGTCACCGGCCGCGCCTGCGAGGGACTCGCCCTGGAGGCGCGGGTCCGCCCGCCGGAGCCGGACACCCAGGAGGCGCTGTTCTGACGCCGGGGCCGACGCCCGTCAGTTGCTGATCAGGGCGAGCAGCTGGGTCACCAGGCCCAGCACGGGCGCGGCCGCCTCGCCGAGCTCCCGGGTCAGGCCGGCCAGCAGGTGGAGGGTGTTGCGCCGGCTGCGCCGCTCCTGGGCGGCAGGCTCGCGCAGCACCGGCAGGGTCTCCTCCAGACTCCGCCGGTCCTCCGCGGGCACCCGCGCGTCCCGGGCCAAGTCGGCCACCGCGGCGGCCAGTCGGGCGAACATCGCGGTGATCTCTGGCGGCAGGGCCTGGTCGGCGACGGGCCCGTTGTTGTGCTGGACGCCGACGTTGTGGTGGCCGCCGTGGATGGTGACGTTGTCGCCGAACTGGAACTGCGGGCCGTTACCGCTCATTTGATGACTCCCGTGTTTCCCTGGCCGCCGTAGATGTTGACGTTGTCGCCGAACTGGTAGTGCCGCAGGTCCACGAGGACGTTGCTGACGAACTGCTGGAACTCGGTCTGCGGATTCTCGATCGCGTGGGTGATCCTGGCCTGGAGCTCGTACGCGTACTTCGGGTCCTTCCAGGCCAGCAGCGCGGTCGGCGGGCCGGCCGTGTCGACGGTCAGCGCGTGCAGCCGGCGCTGGAGCAGCACGGGCAGGGTGGCGACCAGGAAGTAGAACACCACGAGGACCAGGGACACCACCACGATCCAGCCCGAGCCGGAGTTGTTGCTTTCGCTGCTGCCGAAGCCCGAGTGGGAGGTGTCGGCGAGGGCGGTGAGCGCGGCCAGGACGAGCGCGATCCCCAGCACGATCCCGGCGAACTTGAGGAACCGTTTGATCGCGCCGAGCACATCGGGCACGATCACCGTGATGCTGACCCGCGCGACGGTGGCCAGCGGGTAGGCCGCCGTCCCGATCCAGAGGATGCGCCTGGTCACGGCCACCCGGGTGGCGGACGGGTCGTACGTGGGCATCGGCGGCTGGACGAACGGAGCGGAGCCGGTCTGTCCGGCCCCCGGCGGTTCGGCCGGTTCGGTCGGCTGGGTCGGTTGCACGGACGTTCCCCCAAGGCTGTCGAGCGAGCGACGACAATTAACCAGCACGCTGTGGGCGTGCACAAGCGCTTTGCCGAAAGCAGTACTTGACGGATCGTCCGGTCACCGGCCCGGCCCGCGGGGCTCAGCCCAGCCGGCCGCGCACCCCGCCCGGCCCGGAACGCGCCCGGCGGGACAGCGGCGGCCGGGACGGCCTGACGTCGCCGCGCCCGACGGCGGCCGGCTCGGCGGCCTCGGCGGCGCGCCGGGCCAGGGCGGCCCGGGCGGCGGCCAGGGCGACGCGGGCGAGCAGAGGGTCCTCCCGGAGGCCCGCCGTGCGCTTGGACGTCTGGCAGGCGGAGCACCAGACCGGCGAGGCCGGCCCGTCCGGGTACACCATGCCCTCCGGCGGCAGGTAGCGCCCACCGCACTCGACGCACTCGAAGACCAGTCTCATCCGACGATCACCGTCCCGGATCCGTGGCACCGACCGCAGGGCGACCAGTAGTCGTGAACCCTGGGCACCATGCTCCCTTCCTCGTCCAGTTCGACCGTTGCCTCGGTCTTCTGGGTCCCCCCGGACCCGCCGCAGCCGGAGCAGGACTGAACCTCGGGCATATGCCGTCCTTCCGTGGCGGAGCACCACCGTAGCGCGATTCTCGGTCAGGAAGCACCGCTCGGGGCCATCCACCACCCGTTCGGGGAGCGCGAACTGCCCTCGTACGCCCCGGAGGACGCCGGGACGGCGCGAGCGTCGGCCCCTCGCCTGAGCACCGGAGCGAGGGGCCGCCGTCTTCGGGGGGGGGGGGGCGTCAGCCGCGGGCGGCCCGCAGGAACTCCCGGTTCATCGCCGCGATGCTGGGCAGCGGGATGCCCTTGGGGCAGGCGGTGGCGCACTCGCCGGTGTTGGTGCAGCCGCCGAAGCCCTCGGCGTCCATCGCCGACACCATGTTCCGCACCCGGGCGGCTCGTTCGGGCGCGCCCTGGGGCAGCACGTTGAGGTGCACCACCTTGGCTGAGGTGAAGAGCATCGCCGAGCCGTTCGGGCAGGCGGCCACGCAGGCGCCGCAGCCGATGCACTCGGCGTGCTCGAAGGCGGTGTCCGCGGCCTCCTTGGGGACGGGCGTGGCGTGCGCCTCGGGGGCGCTGCCGGTGGGGGCGGTGATGTAGCCGCCGGAGCCGATGATCCGGTCGAAGGCCGAGCGGTCCACCACCAGGTCCTTGACCACCGGGAAGGCCGCCGCCCGCCACGGTTCGACGTCGATGGTGTCGCCGTCCCGGAAGTGCCGCATGTGCAGCTGGCAGGTGGTGGTGCGTTCGGGGCCGTGCGCCTGGCCGTTGATGACCATGCCGCAGGCGCCGCAGATGCCCTCGCGGCAGTCGTGGTCGAAGGCGACCGGCTGGTCGCCGCGGGTGATCAGTTCCTCGTTGAGGGTGTCGAGCATCTCCAGGAAGGACATGTCCGGGCTGATGCCGCTGACCTGGTAGGTGGTCATCGAGCCGGGTGCGTCCGGGCCCGCCTGGCGCCAGATGCGCAGGGTGAGGTTCATGCGTAACTCCGCTGGGTGGGGTGGACGTACTCGAAGTCGAGCTCCTCGCGGTGGAGGACGGGGGCCCGGCCGGTGGCGGTGAACTCCCAGGCGGCGGCGTAGGTGAACTCCTCGTCGCGCCTGGCGGCCTCGCCGTCGGGGGTCTGGCTCTCGGTGCGGAAGTGGCCGCCGCAGGACTCGGCGCGGTGCAGCGCGTCCAGGCACATCAGCTCGGCCAGTTCGAAGTAGTCGACCAGCCGGTTGGCCTTCTCCAGCGACTGGTTGAGTTCCTGCCCGGTGCCGGGCACCTTGATCCGGTGCCAGAACTCCTCGCGCAGCTGCGGGATCCGTTCCAGCGCGCGCTTGAGCCCGGCCTCGTCGCGGGCCATCCCGCACTCGTCCCACAGGAGTTCGCCGAGTTCACGGTGGAAGGAGTCCGGGGTGCGGTCGCCGTCGACGGAGAGGATCAGGTTGAGCCGGTCCTCGACCTCGGCCTCGACCTCGGTGAGCACCGGGTGGTCGGCGGGCACCGCGGCTACCGGGTTGCGGGCGAGGTAGTCGTTGATGGTGGGCGGCAGCACGAAGTAGCCGTCTGCGAGGCCCTGCATCAGGGCGCTGGCGCCGAGACGGTTGGCTCCGTGGTCGGAGAAGTTGGCCTCGCCGATCGCGAACAGGCCGGGGACGCTGGTCTGCAGGTCGTAGTCGACCCAGAGGCCGCCCATCGTGTAGTGGATCGCCGGGTAGATCCGCATCGGCACCTGGTACGGGTCCTCGGCGGTGATCCGCTCGTACATCTCGAAGAGGTTGCCGTACTTGGCCTCGACGGCGTCCCGGCCCATCCGGCGGATCGCGTCGGCGAAGTCCAGGTACACGCCCTGCCCGCCGGGGCCGACGCCGCGGCCCTCGTCGCAGACGTTCTTGGCGGCCCGGGAGGCGATGTCGCGCGGCACCAGGTTGCCGAAGGAGGGGTAGATCCGCTCCAGGTAGTAGTCCCGCTCCTCCTCCGGGATCCGCGCGGGCGGGCGGGTGTCGCCCTGGGCCTTGGGCACCCAGATCCGGCCGTCGTTGCGCAGCGACTCGCTCATCAGGGTGAGCTTGGACTGGTGGTCGCCGGAGCGCGGGATGCAGGTCGGGTGGATCTGGGTGAAGCACGGGTTGGCGAAGTAGGCGCCGCGCCGGTGGGCCCGCCAGATCGCGGTGGCGTTGGAGTTCTTGGCGTTGGTGGAGAGGTAGAACACGTTGCCGTAGCCGCCGGTGGCGAGGACGACGGCGTCCGCCGTGTGGCTGGTGATCCTCCCGGTGACCAGGTCGCGGGCGACGATGCCGCGGGCCCGGCCGTCGACCACCAGCAGGTCGAGCATCTCGGTGCGCGGGTGGATCTCCACGTTCCCGGCGGCGATCTGCCGGGAGAGCGCCTGGTAGGCGCCGAGCAGCAGCTGCTGGCCGGTCTGGCCGCGGGCGTAGAAGGTGCGGGAGACCTGCACGCCGCCGAAGGAGCGGGTGTCCAGCAGGCCGCCGTACTCGCGGGCGAAGGGCACGCCCTGGGCGACGCACTGGTCGATGATCTCCACCGAGACCTGGGCCAGCCGGTGCACGTTGGACTCGCGGGCGCGGAAGTCGCCGCCCTTGACGGTGTCGTAGAACAGCCGGCGGATCGAGTCGCCGTCGTTGCGGTAGTTCTTGGCCGCGTTGATGCCGCCCTGGGCGGCGATCGAGTGGGCGCGCCGCGGGGAGTCCTGGAAGCAGAACTGGACGACGTGGTAGCCCTGTTCGGCGAGGGTGGCGCCGGCCGCGCCGCCGGCCAGGCCGGTGCCGACCACGATCACGGTGTGCTTGCGCCGGTTGGCCGGGTTGACCAGCTTGGCGTCGAACCGCCGCTGGTCCCAGCGCTGTTCGATCGGCCCGGTGGGGGCCTTGGTGTCGGCGATCGGCTCGCCGACCGCGTAGTCCAGGTAGCTCATTTCACGACTCCGGTCATCACGGCGACGGGAACGGACAGGAAGCCGGCCGTCAGCAGCAGCGCCAGGCCGTCGGCGGTCAGCTTCAGCGCCCGGTCGCGGCGGGCGTTGTTGGCGCCGAGGGTCTGGGCGGCGCTCCAGAAGCCGTGCCGGATGTGGAGGCCGAGGGCCAGCATCGCGACGATGTAGATCACGTCGCTGTACCAGCGGCCGAAGGTGCCCACGACGTTCTGGTAGACGCGGCCGTGCTCGGCGACCGGGTTCACGGTGAGCGTGGTGAGGTCGAGGATGTGCCACACGACGAACAGGCCGAGGATCACCCCGCCCCAGCGCATGGTCCGGGTCGCGTAGCTGGCGCGACGGCGCCGGTGCACGTACTTGCTCGGGCGGGCGGCGAGGTCCCGGCGGCTGAGCTGGTACGCGGACACGCCGTGCAGGGCGACGGAGGCCAGCAGGGCGAGGCGGGCGATCCACAGGAACCACTCGTGGCCCAGGAACGGCTGGCCGATGGTGCGCAGCCAGGCCGCGTAGCCGTTGATGTCGTCGGGGCCGAAGAACACCTTGAGGTTCCCCAGCATGTGCGCGACCAGGTACAGCAGCATGACCAGTCCGGTGACGGCCATGACCGCCTTCTTGCCGACGGTCGACCGCCACAGGGTCGCCAGGGTGGACGGATGCCGGCCCGTCCGAGTCGCGGTTGTCATGGCAGCAACGGTAGGGAGGACGGCCAGGGTGCGTCCAAGACATGCTGCGGCTGGTGACGATAGTCAGGGCCTATCGGCGCGGCGTAGCCTGGTCGCGTGCAGCTGCAGCAACTCCGCTACTTCCTGGCCGTCGCCGAGACCCGGCACT
This sequence comes from Kitasatospora sp. NPDC017646, assembly GCF_044329365.1. Lineage (NCBI taxonomy): Bacteria > Bacillati > Actinomycetota > Actinomycetes > Kitasatosporales > Streptomycetaceae > Kitasatospora > Kitasatospora sp. NPDC017646. Next base: position 9,681 of record NZ_JBIRJC010000021.1, read on the forward strand.
TCACCCGGGCGGCCGAGGCCGTGCACGTCGCCCAGCCCTCGCTGTCCCAGCAGATCCGTTCGCTGGAAAGGGAGTTGGGGGCCGAACTGTTCCACCGCACCCGGGGCAACATCGCCCTGACCGACGCCGGGGACGCCCTGCTGCCGCTGGCCCGGCGCATCCTCGCGGACACCGAGAGCGCCCGCATGGCCGTCCAGGAGACGGTGCAGCTGCGCCGCGGCCGGGTCCGGCTGGGCGCGCCGCCGAGTCTGTGCACCAGCCTGGTGCCGGACGTGCTGCGGGTGTTCCGGGACCGCTACCCGGGCGTCGCGCTGGGGGTGCGCGAGGGCGGCTCGCGCGACCTGGTGCGCTGGCTGGCGGCGGGCGAGCTGGACCTCGCACTGGTCATCACCCCGCCCAGCGGGGAGGCCGTACCCGCCCTCGCCGTCACCGAACTGCTGCACGAGGAACTGGTGCTGGTATCGGCCGCCGGGCCCGCCCGGCGCCCGGTGCGGGTGGCGGAGCTGAGGGGACGGCCGCTGGTGATGTTCCGGGAGGGCTACGACGTGCGCGAGGCCGCGCTGGCGGCCTGCCGGGCGGCCGGGTTCGAGCCCGAGTTCGCCGTCGAGGGCGGCGAGATGGACGCGGTGCTGGGCTTCGTCCGGGCCGGGCTCGGGCCCGCGGTGGTGCCCGGCATGGTGGCGGCCCGCTCGGGGCTGTCCGTCACCCCGTTCGCCGGGCCCGGCCTGGGCCGCACCATCGCGGTCGCGCACGGCCAGGAGGTGCCGCTCACCCGTGCCGCGGAGGCGCTGCGCGACACCCTGCTGGCGCATCTGCGCGACGCCGCCCGGGAGGGTGAACTACCGCCGGGAACAAGGCTGTTGCTGTGAAAGGGCCGCCTTTCGGGGCGGCCCTTTCCGCCAGCGGGAGCGGGGGGTCAGGCCGGCAGCACGGCCTCGATCGCGGTGATCAGCTCCGCCGACTCCGGCTCGACGCGCGGACGCAGGCGCGCGGCGACGGTGCCGTCCGGGGAGATCAGGAACTTCTCGAAGTTCCAGCTGACGTCCCCGGCCTGGCCCTCGGCGTCGGCGACCTCGGTCAGCTGCCGGTACAGCGGGTGCCGGTCGTCACCGTTGACGTCGATCTTCTCGAACAGCGGGAAGGTCACCCCGTAGGTGGTCGAGCAGAAGCCCTGGATCTCCTCGGCGCTGCCCGGCTCCTGTCCGGCGAACTGGTTGCAGGGGAAGCCCAGCACGGTGAACCCGCGCTCGGCGTACCGCTTCTGGAGGTTCTCCAGTCCGATGTACTGCGGGGTCAGGCCGCACTTGGAGGCGACGTTGACGATCAGCAGCGCCTTGCCCTTGTGGTCGCCCAGCGAGGCGGCCTCACCGGCCAGGGTGCGCAGCGGGATGTCGTAGAGGCTCACGGTGGTGGGTCCTTTCGGCAGGTTGGCAGCGGGTCTCGCCCGGGCACACGGTAGCGGCCCCGGACGGCTCAACCGTGCCGGGCCCGCCGGTGTTCCGCGGGCGGGGGGCGTACGGAGCGGCTCGTACGCCCCCGCGTCGGTAGTCTCAGAGGGCCAGCGGCCTGGTGGCGGTCGGCGCGTGCTCGGGGAGGGTGGCCAGCTCCTCGAACTCGTTGACCTTGTCGATGTCGGCGGCGGCCATCGAGATGTCGGTGACCCGCTCCAGGATCGCCTCGACCACGACCGGGACGCGGAACTCGGCGGCCAGCTTCTTGGCCTCCTCGAAGGCCGGCAGCAGGCCCTCGGGCTCGGTGACCCGGATCGCCTTGCAGCCCAGGCCCTCGGCGACCTTGACGTGGTCCACGCCGTAGACGCCCAGCTCCGGCGCGTTGATGTTCTCGAACTCCAGCTTGACCTGGAAGTCGATGTCGAAGTTGCGCTGCGCCTGGCGGATCAGGCCCAGGTAGGAGTTGTTGACCAGCACGTGGACGTACGGGATGCGGTGCTGGGCGCCGACCGCCAGCTCCTCGATCATGAACTGGAAGTCGTAGTCACCGGAGAGGGCGACGATCCGGCCCTCGGGGTCGGCGGTGGCGACGCCCAGCGCGGCCGGGATGGTCCAGCCCAGCGGGCCGGCCTGGCCGCAGTTGATCCAGTGCCGCGGCTTGTAGACGTGCAGCATCTGCGCGCCCGCGATCTGGGACAGGCCGATGGTGGTGACGTAGCGGGTCTCCGGGCCGAAGGCCTTGTTCATCTCCTCGTACACGCGCTGCGGCTTGAGCGGCACGTTGTCGAAGTGGGTGCGGCGCTGGAGCCGCGCCTTGCGCTCCTGGGTGGAGGCGGCCCACTCGCTGCGGTCCTTGAGGGTGCCCGCGGTCCGGAGTTCCCCGGCGACCTGGACGAACAGTTCCAGGGCGGCCTTGGCATCGGAGGCGATGCCGAGGTCGGGGGCGAAGATCTTGCCGATCTGGGTGGGCTCGACGTCGACGTGGACGAACGTGCGGCCCGCGGTGTAGACGTCCAGGCCGCCCGTGTGGCGGTTGGCCCAGCGGTTGCCGATGCCGAGGACGAAGTCGGAGGCGAGGAAGTTCTCGTTGCCGTAGCGGTGCGAGGTCTGCAGGCCGACCATGCCGGCGTTCAGCTCGTGGTCGTCCGGGACGATGCCCCAGCCCATCAGGGTCGGGATCACCGGGACTCCGGTCAGCTCGGCGAACTCCAGCAGCAGCTCGGAGGCGTCGGCGTTGATGACGCCGCCGCCCGCCACGATCAGCGGGCGCTCGGACTCCTGGAGCAGCGCGATGGCCTTCTCGACCTGGATCCGGTTGGCGGTCGGCTTGTAGACGGGCAGCGGCTGGTAGGCCTCCGGGTCGAAGTCGATCTCGGTCAGCTGGACGTCGATCGGCAGGTCGATCAGGACCGGGCCGGGGCGGCCGGAGCGCATCAGGTGGAAGGCCTGCTGGAACACGCCGGGGACCTGCGCGGCCTCCAGGACGGTGGTGGCGGCCTTGGTGACCGGCTTGGCGATCGAGGCGATGTCGACGGCCTGGAAGTCCTCCTTGTGGAGGCGGGCGACCGGGGCCTGGCCGGTGATGCACAGGATCGGGATGGAGTCGGCGATCGCCGAGTACAGGCCGGTGATCATGTCGGTGCCGGCCGGGCCCGAGGTGCCGATGCACACGCCGATGTTGCCGGCCTTGGCGCGGGTGTAGCCCTCGGCCATGTGGGAGGCGCCCTCGACGTGCCGGGCCAGGGTGTGCCTGATCCCGCCGGAGGCCTTGAGGGCGGCGTAGAAGGGGTTGATCGCGGCGCCGGGCACGCCGAAGGCGACATCGATCCCTTCGAGCTTGAGGATCTCCACGGCCGCGCGGGCGGCTGTCATACGAGGCATCGGGACTCTCCTGCGTCGGCCCGCAGTGGGTCGGAGGGCTCATCTCCTGAATTCCACTATACGGAATAGCGGTTTCTTTATGTGGAAACACGGTAGGGTCGGGCCGTCGGGGAGTCAAGGAGAACTTCAACAGAATGTGGAAGGTGGAGGCGCTCCCGGTGTCGTCCGGCGGGAATCCGCCCGACCGCCTACCCTGGTCGCGGCCCGGAGTGGTCCGGGCCGCAACCGGTGTCATCGGGTGAGTAGGGAGCGCAGAACCGTGATCGCAGCCTTTTCGGTGACTCCGCTGGGAATCGGCGAGGACGTGGGGGAGGTGGTGGCCGCGGCCGTCCGGGTGGTCCGGGCCAGCGGGCTGCCGAACCGTACGGACGCGATGTTCACCAGCATCGAGGGGGAGTGGGATGAGGTCATGCCGGTGATCAGGGCGGCGATCGAGGCGGTGAAGGCGCACAGCAACCGGGTGAGCACGGTCATCAAGATCGACGACCGGGCCGGGGTCACCGACGGCCTCACCGCCAAGGTCGCCTCGGTAGAGCGCCACCTCGCGCAGGGCTGAGTCCTTCCTCAGTCGGTGGAGGTGGGTCGCGCGGCGGCCGGTTCGGCTGCCGCGGCCCGGGGGCGGCGGATGGTGAGCAGCCGGTCCAGGGAGTACGGGCCGGAGTCGAGGGCCGCGATGGCCAGGAAGGCCCAGCAGAACATCACGGAGGGTTCGCCCCCGTTCTGCAGCGGCAGCAGCGCGTGTTCCTGGTGGACGGTGAAGTAGGCGTAGGCCATCGAGCCGGAGCAGAGCAGGGCGGCGGGCCTGGTGCCGACTCCGAGGAGGACCAGGGCGCCGCCGACCAGTTGGATCAGGGCGGCCCACCAGCCCGGCCACTGGCCGAGCGGGAGGCTGCCGCCGCCCTTGGTGCCGCCGAGGACGCCGAAGACCGAGGCGGCGCCGTGGCAGCCGAAGAGCAGGCCGACGACGGCCCGGAAGGCCGTCAGGACGATGGGGCGGGCGGCCTCGACGGCCTGGCGGGGAGGTGTGGGGATGTGTGCGGGCATGCCGGAACGCCTCCTGTGTGGGGGGAGGGGTGGGGCGGCAAAAGTAGCCTTGGTCTAGTCCAGTTGGCAATGCTCCGTCAGGCAACGGTCTGGACCAATCGCCGTCCTTTCTTGACCGATCGGTCTCGAAAGGGCTAGCGTTTGCCTCATGGCGCGAACGAAGGAATTCGACCCCGACGCGGCGCTCCAGGCAGCCCTCGAACTGTTCTGGCGCCGCGGCTACGAGGCCACCTCGATGGCCGACCTGGTCGAGGGGCTCGGCATCGCCCGGGCCAGCATCTACGCCACCTTCGGGAACAAGCACGAGCTCTACCTGCGCGCGCTGGAGCGCTACAACGAGCAGCACGACCCCGGCCTGCTGGCCGAGCTGTCCCGGCCCGGCCCGGTGCTGCCCGCCGTCCGCGCCCTGGTGCGCCGATACGCGCTGATGGGGGACGAAGACCGCAAGCGCGGCTGCTTCGTCACCAACACGGCCGTCGAGCTCGCCCCGCACGACGCGGCGGCGGCCCGCCGGGTGGAGGCCAGCTACGACCACCTGGAGACGGCGCTGACCGCCGCCCTGCTGCGCGCCGGGGCCGAGGGGGAACTGCCCGCCGGGCGGGAGCCCCGGGCGCTGGCCAGGATGCTGGTGGTGCTGCTGCAGGGCATCCGGGTGGTGGGCAAGACCGCCGACGGCGGGCCCCGGGTGCGGGACGCCGCCGAGCAGGCGCTGGCGCTGCTGGACTGAGCCGCGCCCGGCCCGGCCGGTATCGTTTGCCGTCCTCATTTTGGACCGAATGGTCTTACGGACGGCCGGGCCGCTGATCGCCCGCCACGGACCGGTGCCGGTCACCGCCGCCGGCCTCGTTCTGGAAAGCGTCGGACTCGCCCTGCTGGCCGGGCTCGACCCCGGCAGCCCCTACACCACCGGACTGCTGCCCGGACTGCTGCTGCCCACCGGAGCCGCCGCCTCCTTCGCCGGAGCGGCCGTACTGGCCACCGGCGGCGTGGCGCCCGAACGCACCGGCCTGGCCGCGGGCGTCCTCAACACCGCCATGGAACTCGGCCCCACCGCCGGGCTGGCCGCCCTGATGGCGCTCGCCGCGACCCGCCCGACCGTCGTCGGCGGCTACGCCGCAGCCTTCGCGACCGCCGCCGCGGGCCTGGCGCTCACCGCGGTCGCGGTCACCGCCGTGCCCCGAACCGACACGACCACCATCGCCCCTGAACGCACCACCCGAGTCAAGGAGTTCACCCCCATGAGCACGCGTTTCGCCGACAAGTCCGTCCTGGTCACCGGCGGCGGCAGCGGCATCGGGCGCGGCATCGCGCTCGCCTTCGCCCAGGAGGGCGCCCGGGTCGCGGTCGCCGGTCGCAGTGCCGGCCCGCTGGCCGAGACCGTGGCCCTGATCGAGGAGGCCGGCGGCAAGGCCGTCGCGCTGACCGGCGACGTGACGAACGGCGAGGACGCCGCCCGGCTGGTCCGGGAGACCGTCGAGCAGTTCGGCGGACTCGACGTCGCCGTCAACAACGCCGGGGTGTTCGGCGCGGCCGGCCCGGTCGCCGAGATCGACGAGGACGACTTCCGGCGGGTGTTCGAGATCAACGTGACCGGCACCCTGCTGGCGATGAAGCACCAGATCGGTCACATGCGGGCCCACGGCGGCGGTGCCATCGTCAACGTCTCGTCCAACCTGGGCGTCCACCGGCGTCTCGAGGGCGTCGGCGGCTACGCCGTCAGCAAGGCCGCGGTCACCGCGCTCACCCGCGCCGCCGCCCGCGACCACGTCGGCGAGGGCGTGCGGATCAACACCGTCAGCCCCGGCCCGGTCGACACCCCGATGTCGTCCCGGCCGGGCGAGAGCGACGCCGAGAAGAGCGACCGGATGAAGTCCGAGGTGCCGGTCGGCCGTCCCGGCGCGGTCGCGGAGATCGCCGCCGCCGTGCTGTACCTGGCCTCGCCGGAGGCGGGCTACACCGTCGGCGCGGACCTGGTACTGGACGGCGGCGTCACCGCCTGACCGGCGCGGCTCAGCCGTTCGACCAGTCTCCGGGCACGGCTCCGTTGAGCGCGTCAAGCGCCTCCGGGGTCCGTGCCCGGGCCGCGATCCAGGCGCCCCCGACCGCCGCGACCAGGACGTCCGGGCCCCGGTGCCAGCGGAACTCCCGACCCAGGGCCGGCAACTCCCGGAAAACGTCCGTGAGTTCCCCTGCGGATTCGGGGAAGTCGTTCAACTCGTCGTCCTCCGGGAGCTTCTCACTCATCGCCATCACCGCCGCCGCCGTCGAGAAGCGCTCCTCCCAGGGCTCCCACCGCTCCTGCGACTTGTCCGCGAGGTCCGGCCGGGCCGCCGTCGGCGGGTCCGCCTGCGCCAGGTCGTCCAGCAGGACGCCCCAGGGGGCGCAGCCCTGGTTCTCCGCCCGGTACACCGGCGCGCCGTCCAGCACGTAGAGCTCCTCCGGCGTCAGCAGCACGTCCTGGGAGCTGGTCAGGGGAGGCCTGGCGCACGACCGGCCGGATCTGACGCGAACGCGTAATTCCGAGGACACCGGTCGATCACCACGGGGTTCCCGCGCTGTCGTTCGGGCAGGACACGGTTTCGGCCGGAACCGACACACGAAAGGCGGACGCGCGACAGATGCCGACCGCACCGCACACCGCACGCGGGAGCCGCTGGGGCGAGCACGGGCTCGCCTGGGCCTTCCTGCTGCCCTCCCTGGTGGTCTTCGCCCTGTTCATCGGCTACCCGCTGGGACGGACGATCTACCTGAGCGGGCACGCCAACGACCTCTTCGGCGCGCCCTCCCGCTACGTCGGGGTGAAGCACTACACCGACCTGCTGTCCTCGGCCGACTTCGGCCGGACGCTGGTCACCACGGGGCTGTTCACCCTGCTCACCGTGGTGCCCGGGGTGCTCGGCGCGCTGGTGCTGGTGCTGCTGCTGGAGAGCCGGATCCGGGGCGTACGGCTGCTGCGCTCCGCCTTCGCGCTGCCCTTCGCCTTCTCGGTGGCCAGCGCCTCGGTGGTCTTCGCGGTGTTCTTCAACCCCGCCAGCGGGGTGCTCAACGGCCTGCTGTCGCACGTCGGCCTCGGGCCGGTCGGCTGGCTCACCGACTCCCGGTACGCGCTGGTCTCGGTGGCCCTGACCACGGTCTGGATGAACCTCGGCTACAACGTGCTGGTGCTCTCGGCGGGCATCGGCTCGATCCCCGGCGAGATCGTCGAGGCGGCCCGCATCGACGGCGCCTCCGGGCTGCGGCTGGCCCGCTCGATCACCATCCCGATGCTCGGCCCGAACCTGTTCTTCCTGACCGTGGTCTCCACCGTCCACGCACTGCAGAGTTTCGGCCAGATCCACATCCTCACCAGGGGTGGACCGGACGGCTCCACCCGGACCCTCGTCTACTCCGTCTACGAGAAGGCCTTCGCCTACAACTCCAGCGACTTCGGCACGGCGAGCGCCCAGGCCGTGGTGCTGCTCGTGGTCGTCCTCGCCTGTACGGCCGTCCAGTTCGGAGTCCTGGAACGGAAGGTGCACTACGCATGACCACCATCGTCACCGAGGCCGGGACCGGGACCGAAGCGCCCCGCCCGCGCAGCCGGGTGCTCGCCGGGCGCTCCCCGCGCGACCTGCTGGGCCGCGCCGTCGTCCACCTGCTGCTGGCCGTCGCCCTGGTCACCGTGGCCTTCCCGGTGTACTACGCGATCGCCGGCGCCTTCATGGGCCCCTCCAAACTATCCTCCTACCCGCCGGCGTTGGTTCCGCACTCGGTCACCGGGCGGAACTTCTCCGGCGCCGTGGACACCATCCCGCTGTTCCGGCAGTACGCCAACTCGGCGATCACGGCCACCGCGATCACCCTCGCCCAGCTGTTCACCTCGATCCTGGCCGCGTACGCCTTCGTCTTCCTGCAGCTGAAGGCCCGGGCCGTGGTGTTCGGGGTGTTCCTGGCCACGCTGATGGTCCCGTGGGAGGCCATCATCATCCCCAACTACCTGACGCTGTCGGACTGGGGCTTCGGCAACACCTACTTCGGCCTGGTCCTGCCGTTCCTGGCCTCCGGCTTCGGCACCTTCATGCTGCGACAGGCCTTCCGGCAGCTGCCCGGCGAACTGCGCGACGCGGCGCGGATCGACGGGGCCGGCCACTGGCGCTTCCTGTGGCGGATCGTCGTCCCGCTGAACAAGCCGGCCCTGGCCGCGCTGTCGATCTACGTCTTCCTGTCGGCCTGGAACCAGTACTTCTGGCCGCTGATCATCACCCGCACGGCCGACATGCAGACCCTGCAGATCGGCCTCACCTCGCTGCGCGACTCCGAGATGGCCGATCCCGGACTGATCCTGGCCGGCGTCGTGCTCTCCCTGCTGCCCACCCTCGCCCTGGTGGTCTTCGGCCAGCGGTTCATCGTCCGCGGCCTCACCGCCGGCGCCGTGCGCTGAGTCCGCCGAGCCGTCGGCACCCGTCCCCCTTCCGGAAAGAGAGAACCCTCGTGAAGAAGAGTGCACGCGCGCTCGCGGCCCTGCTGGTGGCCGGCCTGTCCCTGACCGCCTGCGGCTCCTCCGGCGGCTCCGGCTCCGGCTCTGGCGGCTCCGCCGACGCTCCCGGGGCCCAGGCGCTCGACCAGGCCTCCGGCGTGACCACCGTCGAGTTCTGGCACTCGATGACCGGCAAGAACGCGGACGTGCTGAACGGTCTGGTCAGCCAGTTCAACGCCGCCCACCAGGGCAAGATCGAGGTCAAGGCGCAGTTCCAGGGCAAGTACGACGAGCTGGTCACCAAGTACAAGGCCGCGGTGCAGCAGAAGGGCACCCCCGCCCTGGTGCAGGTCTACGACATCGGCACCCGGTTCATGATCGACTCCAAGCAGACCGTCCCCACCCAGGCCTTCGCCGACAAGGACGGCTACTCGCTGGACGACCTCGACCCCAACATCCGCAACTACTACTCGGCCGGCGGCAAGCTGGTCTCGATGCCGTTCAACTCCTCGATGCCGCTGCTCTACCTGAACACCGACGCCTTCAAGGAGGCCGGCCTCGACCCGGCCCAGCCACCCAAGGACCTCAACGAGCTGGCCGACGCGGCCAAGAAGCTCACCAAGAAGGACGCGGACGGCAAGACCGTCCGCTACGGCTTCGGCGCCGCCATCTACGGCTGGTTCGTCGAGGAGCTGATCGCCGAATCCGGCACCATGTACTGCGACAACGACAACGGCCGCAGCAACAAGGCGGGCAAGGTCGTGTTCGACTCCGCCCAGGGCGCGCAGATCGTCCAGTGGTGGGCCGACCTGGTCAAGGGCGGCTACGCGGCCAACACCGGCCGGGTCACCGACGACGCCCAGGCCGCCTTCAAGTCCGGCACGGTCGCGATGCACCTGGAGTCCACCGGCGTGCTGCGCGGCTACACCGAGGCCGCCGGGTTCGGCGTCGGCACCGCGCCCTTCCCCAAGGTCACCGCCGCCGACCAGGGCGGCGCGGCGATCGGCGGCGCCTCGCTGTGGATCAGCGGCCCCGGCCACTCGGACGCCGAGAAGCGCGCCGCCTGGGAGTTCGAGAAGTTCCTCACCGGCCCCGAGCAGCAGGCCGCCTGGCACACCGGTACCGGCTACTTCCCGGTCAACCGGAAGTCCCTGGACGACCCCGGGGACAAGGAGTGGGTGGCCAAGTACCCGCAGTTCCGGACGGCCATCGACCAGCTGAGGGCCACCAAGCCCACCCCGGCCACGGCCGGCTGCCTGCTCGGCGTGATGCCGCAGGCCCGCAAGGGTGTGGAGACCGCCATCGAGCAGACCATCGCAGGCGGCAAGACCGCCCAGCAGGCCCTGGCCGACGCGGCCAAGGAGCTCCAGCCCGCGATCGAGAGCTACAACGGCTCGGTCGGCTGACCACTCCCGCCCAGCCCGACGGCCCGCCCGGCGCACCGCGCGTCCGGCGGGCCGTCGCCGTCAGGCCGAGAGCGCCTCGCCGTCCTCGGGCAGCACGCACGCGCCCGCCAGCTCGTCCAGCGACAGGTCGAGCGCGAAGGCCAGCGCCGCGATGGTGAAGAACGACGGCGTCGGCGCCCGACCCGTCTCGATCTTCCGCAGCGTCTCCGCCGAGACACCGGCCACCGCCGCCACCTCGACCATGCTGCGCTCGCCACGCGCCTCGCGCAGCAGCGCCCCGAAGCGCTCCCCACGCTCGCGCTCCCACGGGGTCAGCGGAGTCCTCACCATGCCGTCGAGTCTAGGGCCTGGCGGTCCTCCGGAGGCCGACCGGTTCCCCCGACCGTGATACAAATACCGGTATAAGAATTGGTTCCAGGGGAGTGGTTCATCATGGTCGAACTCAAGTCGGACGCCGCCCTCGCCGCGATGCGGGAGGCCGGGAGGGTCGTCGCCAACGCGCTGGCGGCCGTGCAGCAGGAGGCGGCGGTGGGCGTCAGCCTGCTGGAGCTGGACGAGGTGGCGCGGGGCGTGCTCACCGCCGCGGGGGCCGGATCGCCGTTCCTCGGCTACCGGCCGTCCTTCGCGCCGGTGCCCTTCCCTGCCGTCATCTGCGCCTCCGTCAACGACGCCGTGGTGCACGGCATCCCGAACGGCTACCGGCTGCGCGACGGTGACCTGGTGAGCATCGACTGCGGCGCCGTGCTGGACGGCTGGTGCGGCGACTCCGCCGTCAGCTTCACCGTCGGCGCCGCCCGCCCCGAGGACGAGGCGCTGATCGCCGCAACCCGGCGCGCCCTGGAGGCCGGGATCGCCGCCGCCGTGGTCGGCAACCGGATCGGCGACATCGCCCACGCCATCGGCAAGGCGGCCCGCACCGGGCGCTACGGACTGCTCGAAGGCTTCGGCGGGCACGGCATCGGCCGCCGGATGCACGAGGACCCGCACCTGCCCAACGAGGGCCGCCCTGGCCGGGGTTACCCGCTGCGCCCGGGCCTGGTGCTGGCCATCGAGCCGATGCTCATCGCCGGCGGCCGCGACGACTACGACACCGACCCCGACGGCTGGACCCTGCGCACCACCGACGGAACCCGCGCCGCCCACGTCGAGCACACCGTCGCCATCACCGAGGACGGCCCGCAGATCCTCACGCTGCCGTAGCCGGGTGACGGACGCCACGCGGTGCCGCCCGTCCGGCCGGAGTACCGTGCGGGGCATGACCGATCAGGACTTCACCACGCAGGTCACCGTGCGCGGCTACGAGACCGACACCCAGGGCCACCTCAACCAGGCCGTCTACCTGCAGTACGCCGAGCACGCCCGCTGGGAGTACCTCCAGGCGGCCGGGATCCGGCAGGCCGACCTGCTCGCCAAGGGCGTGGGCCCGGTGGTGCTGGAGACCACGGTGAAGTACCTGCGGGAGCTGCGCGCCGGGGACACGGTGGAGATCAGCTGCGTGTTCAGCTGGCGGGAGGGCAAGACCTTCCAGGTCGTGCAGCGGCTGACACGCGAGGACGGCGTGCTGGCCGCGGAGATCACCGGGGTGGGCGGCATCCTCGACCTCGCGGAGCGCCGGCTGGTCGCCGACCCGCGCGAACCGCTGCGCGCCCTCGCCTCGGACCCGGGGCTACTCGGCCTCTGACAGCTCCACCGGCCGCCCCGCGCGTGCCGGTGCCGCCCCGAGGAGGGCCGCCGCCGGCCGGGGGAGGTCGGCGGCGGCGATCAGGGCGGCCAGCCCGGTGGTCACCGGCACCGCGGCGACCAGGCCGATGCTGCCGACCAGGGTGCGGGCGATCTCCTCGGCGACCAGTTCACTGGTGGCCACCGACACCACCGTCCGGTGGGCGATGGAGAACAGCAGGAGCAGCGGCAGCGCCGCGCCCGCGTACGCGAGGACCAGGGTGTTGACGGTCGAGGCGATGTGGTCGCGGCCGATCCGCATGCCCGTCCGGTACAGTCGGCCGGCGCCCATCGTCGGATCGGCCTCGTGCAGTTCCCAGACCGCCGAGGTCTGGGTGACCGTCACGTCGAACAGCACGCCGAGCGAGCCGATCACGTACCCGGCCAGGAGGAGGCCGCGGATCTCGATGCCGGGGTACAGGTCGTGGATGAGCCCGGTCTCCTCCGAGGTGTTCCCGGTCAGGTGCGCCCAGGCGGCGAAGAGCAGGCTCAGCACCCCGATCAGCACCAGGGACGCCAGCGTTCCGAGCACCGCCACCGAGGTCCGGGCGGACAGGCCGTGGCACAGGTAGAGGGCGATCAGCATGATCGCGCTGGCGCCGACGATCGCCACCAGCAGCGGGTCCGAGCCGCGCAGGATGGCGGGCAGGATGAACAGCGAGAGCACGGCGAAGCTGATCGCCAGCGCGATCAGCGCGGCCACCCCCCGCCAGCGCCCGATCAGCACCACGACCACGGCGAACAGCCCGGCCAGCACGCCCATCGGCAGGTTCCGGTCCACGTCCACCACGCTGTACCGCAGGTCCACGGGGGCGTTCGGCGCGTACGTCAGGACGACCCGTTCGCCGAGCCCGTACTGCCGGGGCTCGGACGGGTGGACGACCACGGTGAACGAGCGGCCCCGGTCCGGGCCGTCGGTGACCTCGACGGTGTCCTGCCGACAGGTGCCCCGGTCGGCGGGGTTGAGGTCGCCGCACGGCAGTTCCCGGACGGCGGTGACCCGGCCGTGCCGGATCTGCTGGTCGAAGCCGATCCCGGTGTGCTGGTGGTCGGGGACGCCGTCCGGCCAGAGCACCACCAGGCCGGCCAGGACGGCCAGCGCGAACGGGATCAGCACGGCCGCGATCACCTTGCGCAGGTGCGCCGAGACCGGCGCGGCCGGTCCGTGGGCGTGCGAGTGCCCCACCGGCGCGGAGGGCCCCCCGTGCCCGTGACCCTCGGAGTGCCCGTCGTGCCCGTGACGCTCGCCGTGCCCGTCGTGCCCGTGACGCTCGCCGTGCCCGTCGTGCCCGTGACGCTCGCCGTGACCGTTGTCCGGTGTTCCTGCCTCCACCTCACGCCTCCTCAGTTCACCTCGGCCCCCGAAATCATCGGGGTCCGACGGACCGTCACCCCGTAGGCGGCGAGGCCGGGCGCGTCGTCCGGTGGTGCACGGCCCACCCCGGGGCCGGGGGATTACCCCACCCCCACCGGCCAGCTGCCCGCATGGTCCCAAGTCCACCGTCACAGCAGACTCTTGGGCATGCCGAACACCATTCGTCGAACCGCCGCCGCCACCGTGGCCGCCGCCCTCGCCGTCTCCGCGTTCACCGCCCTGCCCGCCGCGGCCGACCAGGGACACCCGCGCCGCGACCACCTCGACTGGTCCGCCTGCCAGGGCCAGAGCGACCAACGCCAGCAGTGCGCCGACCTCACCGTGCCCCTGGACTACAACGACCCGGGGGGCCAACAGATCACGGTCGCCGTCTCCCGGATCGCCACCGCCAAGCCCGGTCTGCGCCGCGGAGTGCTGCTGACCATTCCCGGCGGGCCCGGCGGCTCCGGACTCGGCATCCCCGCGAGTGCCGCCAAGCGTCTCCCGCAGTCCGTCCTGGACCGCTTCGACCTGGTCGGCTTCGACCCGCGCGGCGTCGGCCGGTCCACCCCGGTCAGCTGCGGCCTGGACACCCCGGACCTGGCGATGGTCAAGCTGCGGCCCTGGCCCGCCGCGGACGGCTCGATCGACGGGAACCTCGCCACCGAACGCCGGATCGCCGAAACCTGCGCCCGCAACGGCGGCCCGGTGCTGCGCAGCATCTCCACCGCCAACGAGGCCCGCGACATCGACCGGATCCGCCAGGCCCTCGGCGAGCGCAAGCTCTCCGCCTGGGGCACTTCCTACGGCACCTACGCGGGAGCCGTGTACGCCACCATGTTCCCTGGGCACACCGACCGGATCGTGCTGGACAGCAACGATGATCCGGACCCGTCGCGGGTCGGCCGCGGCTGGCTGGCCGCCTTCGGCCAGGGGGCGGAGGACCGCTTCCCCGACTTCGCCAAGTGGGCCTCGGCGCCGGACAATCCGGACCGGGTCGCGGACACCCCGGAGCAGGTGCGCCCGCTCTTCCTCGACCTCGCCGCCCGGCTGGACCAGGCACCGCTGCCCTGGCCGGGCGCCAACCCGGCCGAACTGAACGGCAACGTGCTGCGGGAGACCATGGTGGACAGCCTGTACGCCGACGCCAAGTTCCCCGATCTGGCCCGTCTGATGCTGGCCGGTCTCGGTCGCCGGCCGCTGCCCGCCCCGGTCCTGCCCCCTGAGCAGGCGGTGCAGAACACCACCGCCGTCTCGGTCGGCACTCTGTGCAACGACGTCAGCTGGCCCGCCGACCCGGCCGGCTACGCCAAGGACGTCGCCGCCGACCGCGCCGCCCGGCCGCTCACCGCGGGCATGCCGGTGAACGTGATGCCGTGCGCCTTCTGGCCGTTCAAGCCCGCCGAGCCGCCGGTGCGGGTGACCGACCGCGGCCCGGCGAACGTCCTGCTGGCCCAGAACCTGCGCGACCCGGCCACCCCGTACGCGGGCGCGCTCAAGCTCCGCGCCGCCTTCGGCGACCGCGCCCGGATGGTCACCGTGGACTCCGGCGGCCACGACGTCTACCTGGCGAACGGGAACGCCTGCGGCGACGCGGCGGTGACGGACTTCCTGGTGACGGGTCGCCGCCCGAGCGAGGACGTGTTCTGCGCGGCGGACTGACGCCCGGCGGGAACAGCTGACCCGGAGAGGCAACGGGCCGTGGGCGAACGGTCCTTGTCTCTTCGTGGACCTCCATTCGACCCCCGCACATGGGTCGAACCTGTCGCGATTTTGTGACAATAGTTCGCCAACACGCCGCCCACCGTGGGGATTCGCGGCCTTAATGTTCGAACTATGTCACCGAAGAGCCGCATACCTGCCCCGGACCCGGGCGACACCTGGGTGCCGCGCCCCCGGCGCCGACAGACCCCGCTCGCGATCCTGCGCCATGCGGCCACCTTCCTCGGCTCCAGCGTGCTGGGCGGCGTCCTGCTGGCCGGCCTGGTCCTCCCGGGGGCGGGCGCGGTCGGGCTCGGCGCGAAGAACGGCGCCGAGGGCTTCGAGAGCATCCCGGACGACTTCAAGGCCCCGCCGCTCACCCAGGCCACCCAGATCTACGACGCCAAGGGCGGTCTGATCGCCAAGGTCTACGAGCGCGACCGCACCGTGCTGACCGCCGAACAGATGTCACCGCTGATCCGCAAGGCCCAGGTGGACATCGAGGACGCTCGCTTCTACGAGCACGGCGCGGTGGACCTCAAGGGCGTCCTGCGGGCGATCACCAAGAACGCGGAGAGCGGCGCCGCCGTGCAGG
Source organism: Kitasatospora sp. NPDC017646 (assembly GCF_044329365.1). Lineage (NCBI taxonomy): Bacteria > Bacillati > Actinomycetota > Actinomycetes > Kitasatosporales > Streptomycetaceae > Kitasatospora > Kitasatospora sp. NPDC017646. The sequence continues at coordinate 25,288 of NZ_JBIRJC010000021.1, forward strand.
GCGCCTCCACCCTCACCCAGCAGTACGTGAAGAACGTCAACGTCGAGCTGGCCGGGGACGACCCGGCGGCGGTGCGCGAGGCCCAGCGCAAGACCCTCGGCCGCAAGATCCAGGAACTCCGGTACGCCATCAAGCTGGAGGAGGACCTCCCGAAGGAGCAGATCCTCACCAACTACCTGAACATCACCTTCTACGGCCACCAGGCGTACGGCATCCAGGCCGCCTCCCAGCGCTACTTCAGCAAGGACGCCAAGGACCTCACCCTCCCCGAGGCGGCGATGCTCGCGGGGCTGGTGCAGAACCCGTCCCAGTACGACCCCAAGCTGCACCCGGTGGCCGCCCAGAAGCGCCGGGACACCGTCATCGACAAGATGGTCGAGAACAAGCACATCACCGCCGAGCAGGCCAAGGAGGCCAAGGCCGCCCCGCTCGGCCTCGACTACAAGGACCCGCAGAACGGCTGCATCACCGCCCAGGCCGGCATGGGCTTCTTCTGCGACTACGTCCGCCACGTCGTCAAGCAGGACCCCGCCTTCGGCAAGAGCGCCGCCGAGCGCAAGAAGCTCTGGGACACCGGTGGGCTGAACATCTACACCACCCTCGACCCGGACAAGCAGGCCGCCGCCCAGAACGCCGTCTCCACCAAGGTCTACGTCACCGACCCGGTCTCGGCGGCGATGACGATGGTCGAGCCCGGCACCGGCAAGATCCTGGCGATGGCCCAGACCCGCCCGTACGGCCTGGCGAAGGAGAAGAACCAGACCGTCGTCAACCTCAACGTGGACGCCGCGATGGGCGGGGGCATCGGCTTCCAGCCCGGCTCCAACTTCAAGCCGATCGTGGCCGCCGCCGCCCTGGAGGCCGGGCTGCCGCCCACCCAGCAGTACGACTCGCCGAACCGGATGGACTGGCCGACGACGAAGACCTGCGACGGCACCTGGAAGAACCTCAACAAGGGCACGAAGGAGGGGGTCATCCCCAACGAGAGCCCGCGCGAGAAGGGCCCGTACGGCCTCAAGGAGGCGATGGCCCTCTCCGTCAACACCTACTTCGTGCAGATGGAGCAGGAGATCGGGCTCTGCGCCGTCAAGCAGATGGCCAACAAGCTGGGCGTCGCGGGCAAGGCGAGCGGCGACCCGCTGCAGGAGGTGCCGGCCCTCGGCCTCGGCACCCAGGAGGTCAGCCCGCTGACCATGGCGAACGTCTACGCGACCTTCGCCGCCCGGGGCAGCTACTGCGCGCCGCTGGCGATCAACCGGATCACCACCGTCGACGGCAAGGACGTCCCGGTGACCCCGGCCCGCTGCAACCAGGTGATGTCCCAGGACACCGCCGACGTGATCAACAGCGTGCTGCTCGGCGTGACCGAGAAGGGCGGCACCGCCCGGGACCTCCGGCTCGACGACGACCGCCAGATCGCGGGCAAGACCGGCACCACGGACGAGAAGAAGTCCGCCTGGTTCACCGGCTACACCGGCAACCTGGCCGGCTCGGTCTGGCTGGGCAGCCCGGGCACCAAGGTGCCGATGCGCAACATCCGGATCGGCGGCCAGTACCAGGCCGAGGTGTTCGGGGCGACCGGCCCGGGCCCGATCTGGCAGAAGGCGATGAGCGACGCCGTCCGCACCATGCCGGACAAGCAGTTCACCACCGTCTACGTCCCGGACCAGGTCAAGCACGACCCGGGCTGCGCCACCCCCGGCAGCCCGACCGGCTCGGCCACCTGCACCGGGGCGCCCAATCCGGGGAGCACCGGCCGGCCGCGGGGCACCGACCCCACGGCCGGCGGTCCGAGCGGCCGCTACACCCCGACCACCCCGCCGGACGCCGAGGACCAGTGAGCCGCTGAACGGCCGAGGCCCCGCCCGAGCGCCCGCGCTCGGGCGGGCGGGCCTACCGCGCCTCGACCGGCTCGCCGCTGTCCTGGTCGAGGTTGAACACCCGCCGGTAGGAGTCGGTGACCACGGTGATCTGCGCCCGGCCGGTCCACGTCGCCTCCACCAGCCGGGCGCCGTCCGGGGCGCTGCCGACGTCCGCGAGCAGCCAGCGCCGGGCCGACCAGCCCTGGCCGCTCTCCAGCAGCACCTGCCAGCGCTCACCGGCCTGCGGCCCGGAGCCGTACGAGCGGTGCACCACCACGAGGGCCCGCTCCGCGCCGGCCGGGGCGTCCTCCCGGCTGCGGGTCTCGGCCGCCGACACCTTGTGCGCGGCCAGCACGCCGAGCAGGAACACCACCCCGGCGGTCACCGTGACCGCCCGGGTGGCCGCCCGTACGGCGGTGCGGCGGTCGCTCAGCCAGGCGGCGGCGATCAGCGCGGCCAGCGCGCCGCCGAGCAGCAGCTCCGGCCGGTTCAGCAGGTCGGCGACCAGCATCAGGCCGCCCGAGCGGCTCTCCCACTGCCCCTCGGTGTACAGCAGGACGGCCACCGCCCCGCAGGCCAGCAGCACCCGGACGAGGGTGCGCCTGGTCCGCGGCCCCCGGGCGTCCCAGCGCTCGTTCATCGTCCCCCCGGTCATGTGGTCACAGCTCCGCGAGAAGTTTCCGGCCCTCCGGCCAGTCGCCCAGCCCCGAGTCCGAGTTGAGGTGTCCGTACGCGCCCGGCTCGACGAACCGGGCGCCCCAGGCGGCGGCGAACTCCCGGGCCCGGGCAGGGGTCACCCACGGGTCGTCGGTGGAGGAGACCAGCATGGCCGGGAACGGGAACCGCTCCAGCGCCACCGGTCGGAAGCCCATCAGCTCCGGCACCTCGGCGGTGTCGACGTCCGCCGGGGCGACCAGCAGCGCGCCCCGCACGCCGGCCGTCCGCTCGGCCGGCGCCCCCGCCGCCCAGCGGGCCGCGGTGACGCAGCCCAGGCTGTGCGCGACCAGCACCACCGGCCCCCGGGCGGTGGCCGCCGCCACCGCCGCGTCCACCCGGGCCACCCAGTCGTGCTGCTCCGGGTGGTCCCAGTCCGCCTGTTCGACCCGGCGGAAGGCCTCCGGCTCGACGGCCTCCCAGTGGGTCTGCCAGTGCGCGGGGCCGGAGTTCTGGTAGCCGGGGAGGACGAGGTAGGTGGTGCGGTCGGGCATGGGCTCCTCCGGGAGGCGATCGGGCCGGTCGCGGGCGACGGAGGTCCGGTGGACGGACGGTGGGCGGTCGGTGGACGCTCGGTGGGCGGACAGCACGAGAGTCTAGGCCGCGCCCGCCCAGGCGCCGCAGCCGGGCGCCGCACCCGCCGCCGGCCCTTCTCCGCACCCGCCACCGCACCCGGCGCGCACGGCTCGTGACCGGCGCACAAGCCTGATGAGGAGGAGAAGACCGGCATCAAGGCCAACGGCGAGGGCCGCCTCCTCCTCGCCGAGGCCACCGGCGGATCCAGGGCCTTACTCCGAACTCGCGCCGCTAGAGCCGGTCGTAGACGGCGGACAGCCGGTGCAGCACCTCGGCGGCCCGGTCGAGGGCGTCCTCGTCGTAGTCGTCGAGGTCGCTGTGCAGGGCCTCGGCCAGGGCCTGCTGGCGCTGCCGGTGACGGGCGCGGCCCGCGTCGGTGAGCGTGACCAGGACGGAGCGCTTGTCCTCGGGCGGGCGGGTGCGGGTCACGTAGCCGGCGTTGACCAGGCCGTTCACCAGCTGGGTGGTGGCGGCGCCGGTGGTCTCGGTGCCGGCGGCGAGCTGGGTGATGGTGAGCGGCCCCTGCTCGGCCAGGGTGCGCAGGGCCCGGGCGTGGGTGAGGGAGAGGGCCCCCGGGGTGCGGGTGGCCCGGCCGCGCAGCCGGGCGTCGGCGGCGCTGAGACGGTAGGCGGCGCGGGCCAGGCGGTCGAGGGCCTGGGCGCGTCCGGGGGTGGGCGGCGGCTCGGTCATGGTCGGTGTCCTCCTCGGCGGGTTGACAGCAGCCTAGCTTCAGTACTTAATGAATAAGTACTTAATCACTAAGTACTTATCTATCTCTCCGGAGGGAGACCGCCATGACCATCCGTTCGACGGGCCAGAGCTGGGCCCTGGACATCGCCCTCGCCCAGGGCGGCTTCGACGCGCTGCACCCCGAGGCCGTCGGGACCATGGAGCAGCTCGGCCACGACCACACCGACTTCGCGAAGGTGTTCGCGATGGTCAGGAGCGGCGCGATGCTGCCCAAGGCGTGGGCCACGGTGGCCGGGCAGGCCGAGGAGCGCGCCGCCCACCACGAGCGCGGGGGCTTCGCGCAGACCGCCGCCGACCTCTACCTGCGGGCGGCGGTGATGTGGGGCCGGGCGCAGTACTCGATCTTCGACGCCGCCGATCCGCGCAAGGCGGCCATGCGCGCCCACGCCAACCACTGCGTGGAGCGGCTGGGCGCACTGCGCGACGGCCGGGTCCGGCGAGTGGTGCTGGACTTCGAGGGCGCGCAGATCTTCGCCCTGCTGCACCTGCCGGCCGGCCGGGTCGAGAACGCGCCCGCCGTCATCCTCGGGCCGGGGATGGACATGATCAAGGAGGACTACATCTGGGCGGCCGAGCGCTACTACACCTCGCGGGGCATCGTCGCGCTGTCCATCGAGGGCCCGGGTCAGGGCGAGAGCCGCGCCGGCGGGCTGACCGTCGACCTCGGCAACTACGAGCGGGCGATCGGCCGCTACCTCGACCACCTGGCCGCCCTCCCGGAGGTCGACGCGGACCGGATCGGCATGTTCGGCATCTCGATGAGCGGCTACTGGGGCTCCCGGGCTGCCGCCACCGACCGCCGCCTGGCCGCGCTCGCCGCCTTCGAGGCCGTCACCGGGGACTTCGCGACGATCTTCGAGCGCGCCCAGCCGACCTTCAAGAACAACTACATGTACATGGCCGGGTACACCGACGAGGAGGCCTTCGACCGGGACCTGGCCCACCGGATGCCGCTCGGTGACCTGGTCGCCGACATCTCCTGCCCGGTGCTGTACGGCATCGGCGAGTTCGACGAGCTGACCGACCTCGGGCAGGCCCTGGAGAGCTTCGAACGCATCCGGGCGCCGAAGGAGCTGCGGGTCTACGAGGACGAGTTCCACCCGCTGGGCGGGGTGGCGGCCGAGGCCTTCCGCTTCGGCGCGGAGTGGCTGGAGCGCGCCCTCGGCGGCGAGTTCGCCGACCCGGGCCGCGACGTGCGCCACCACGTCCACCGCGACGGACGCACCACCGACGGCACGGCCGACCCGGCCTGGTGGCTCGGCGCCGCCCCGGCGGTGCTCAGCGAACTCCGCCGGGGCTGAGCGACAGCGGCTACGGCGCGGGGGCCACGGCCGCGCCCGCCGGTACCGCTTCCGGTTCCACCGGCAGTTCCCTCGCCGGTTCCACCGGTGCCGGGGCCGGCGGGCGGCGGTCGGCCGCCCAGGCCAGCATCGCGACCACGGCGCCGGAGGCGGCCAGGCCCGAGCCCACCAGGGTCGGCGAGGTCCAGCCGAACCCCGCGTCCAGCGCGAGCCCGCCGAAGTACGCCCCCTGGGCGTTGGCCAGGTTGAAGGCGCCCTGCACCGTGGCCGAGGCCAGGGTGGGCGCGCCGCGCGCCTTCCGCATGACCAGGGTCTGCACCGCCGGGACGATCGCGAAGCCGAACAGCCCGATCAGCACCACGGTGGCGGCCGCCGACCAGCGGGCGTGCGCGGTCACCGCGAGCAGCGCCAGGGCGGCCGAGAGCAGGACGAAGGCCGCGCAGACCGTCGGCCGCAGAGCCCGGTCGGCGGCGAACCCGCCGAGCACGTTGCCGATCGTCATCCCCACCCCGAACAGCGCCAGCACCAGGGTCACCGAGCCGGTCGCGTACCCGGAGACCTCGGTGAGCAGCGGCGCAATGTAGCTGTAGCAGGCGAACAGGCCGCCGCAGCCGAGCACCACCGTGGCCAGCGCCAGCCACAGCTGCCCGCTGCGGAAGGCCCGCAGCTCGTGCCGGAGCCCGGACTGGGCGGGGGAGGGGAGGGCGGGCACCAGCCTGGCGATGGCGAGTGTCCCGGCGGCGGCGATCAGCACGACCACGAGCATGGTCGCCCGCCAGCCCAGGTGCTGGCCGAGCAGGGTGGCGGCCGGGACGCCGACGATGTTGGCGACGGTCAGCCCGGAGAACATCACCGCCACCGCCCGGGCCCGTCGGTCCGGCGTCACCAGCTCGGCGGCGGCCACCGCCCCGGCCCCGAAGAAGGCGCCGTGCGGCAGCCCGGTGATCAGCCGGGCGGCGGCCAGCGTCCAGAAGTCGGGCGCCAGCGCGCACAGCAGGTTGCCGGTCGCGAACAGCCCGGCGAGCGCCACCAGCACCGTCTTGCGGGGCTTCCCGGCGGCCAGCGCGGTGAGCAGCGGCGCGCCGACCACCACCCCGAGCGCGTAGGCGGAGATCAGCCAGCCCGCCTGCGGGATGGAGACGTGCAGACTGTCGGCGACCTGGGGGAGCAGCCCCATGGCGGCGAACTCGGTGGTGCCGATGGCGAAAGCGGTGACGGCCAGCGCGAACAGCGCGAGAGGCAAGGGGGTGACTCCGGGGTGATGCCCGTGCGCGTCGACGGCACGCGGCGGATGATTCGTTCACCGGGCATCCTAATCCGGCCGGATGACGTCCTCGTGAGGCCCGGCTGACGAACGGGGGCCGCGGGAGCGGAGGAGGTCGCCGATGCGGCCGCGGCGCGGGAGACTGGGGGCATGTGCCGCAACATCAGGACGCTGCGACCGCCCGTGACGCCCGACGCCGACGAGGAGGACTTCCGCGCCGCCGCGTTGCAGTACGTCCGCAAGGTGTCCGGCTTCCGCGCCCCGGCCGCTCACAACCGCGAGGCCTTCGACCGGGCCGTGGACGCGGTCGCCGAGGCCACCTCCCGGCTGCTGGCCGAGCTGGAGGTGCGCGGCTCGCACGCCCGGGCCGCGGAGGCCACGACCTAGCGACCGGCCCGGCGCGTACGGGCCGCCGACAGGGAGCAGGAGCCGGTGATGAACCCCGCCAACCGTTATGCCCTCACCTTCCCCGGCACGCCCGGTACCCAGGCCCCGCAGGACGTGGTCGTGGTCACCCGGACCAGCGCCAACGGCCCGGGAGGGCACCCCGTGTACGAGGACCCCACCGGCATCGTCCGGGCCGAGATCAGCGACGCGGGCGAGGTCCGGATGCTCGCCAGCGGCGGCCACCAGACGCCGCACCTGCCGGTGCACGCCCAGCCACTGTCCTAGAAGACCAGGGCCCGTCCCGGAACCGCCCCGCGGCCCGGCCCCCCTGAGCCCGCCCGCGGCCCTGTGGGGCGCCGCGGGCGGGCTCAGCTGCTGAGGGGCAGGGACGGGGGATCGGGCGTCGGGGGCCGAGTCACGCGGTCGGGGGCGGGGGCGGGGCGACCGCTCCGCGCCCCGCCTTGACGCCGTTCACCATCGCCTGGTGGACGGCCCGCGCGGTGGTCTCGTCCGCCGCGGGCACCGGGCTGCCGGAGACCGTGTACCAGTCGAGCGCGCCGGTGTACTGGACGGTCAGCCGCGCCTCGCCGTCCACCCACGTGGTGTGCACGGTGAGGTCTCCGGAGATCGGCCCGACCTCGGCGGTGGTGACCCCGCCGGGGCCGCTGATGATCGACTGGGTGGTCCAGGTCGCCCACGAGGTGCGCGGGTCCACGGGCGACCGGGCCTGTCGGCCGGCTTGATCGTGTTCAGTCATGCGCCTATCCTCCCCCGCCGGTGGGCCGCCGCCCGGGCGGCGACACCTGCGGTCGCAGGGACCGCCCGGTTCCGCCGGGCGGTCGGATCGGTGTGGCGGACGGTCAGTTGTCGGCGCCGGGTTCGTCCAGCACGGGGTCGCCCTCCGCCTGGGAGGTGTCCTGTGCGTGCAGGTTCTGCATCGAGGTGATGCCCTCCTCGGGATCTGTGGCGCGGACGTCCTCCTCGCGGTCGGTGCTCACCTCGGAGCGTTCGCTCATGTCGGTCATCGCGGGCTCCGTCTCCTCGTCCGGCCCCGGCGCGCCCGAGCCGGAGGCGTGGCTGGGCCGGTCTGTCTGTCGCCCCTCCAGACTGCCTCCCGCCCGGCGTGGAGGCCAGCCGGGTGATCCGCGGACCCCCGACCGACCACATCGGCGCTCGCCGGTCGCTCGTCCTCACCAGGTCACGGGCAGCGACCGCATCCCGTAGATGAACGATTCCGTACGGAACTCCCGCTCGGCCCGCGTGACGGCCAGCCGCAGCCCGGGCAGCCGTCGGAACAGGGTCTCCAGGGCGATCTGGAGCTCGGCACGGGCCAGCGGCTGGCCCAGGCACTGGTGCACGCCGAAGCCGAACGCCATGTGCCGACGGGCGTCCCGCCCCAGGTCCAGTTCGTCCGCGGGCCGCCGGTCGGCGCCGCCGAACACCTCCTCGTCCCGGTTCGCGGTGGAGACCATCGCGATCACGCCCTCCCCGGCCCGGACCGTGACGCCGCCCAGCTCCACGTCCTCCAGCGCCACCCGGGGCAGCCCGGTGTGCACGATGGTCAGCACACGCAGCAACTCCTCCACCGCGCCGGGCAGTGCGGCCGGGTCGGCGAGCGCGGCGATCTGCTCGGGCTGCTCCAGCAGCAGGGCCGTCGACAGCGAGATCATGTTCGCGGTCGTCTCGTGCCCGGCTATCAGCAGCAGGACCCCCGTGCTGGCGACCTCGTCCACGGTCAGGTCGTCCCGCGCGGCGAGCCGGCTGAGGATGTCGTCCGCCGGCTGCTCGCGCTTGCGGGCCGCCAGAGCGCGCAGGTACTCCAGGACCTCGTCCCGGGCCGCCTTGAGCTGTTGCGTGGTGCTCTCCCGGCTGAGCAGGGTGCGGCTCAGGCCCTGGAAGCGGTCGCGGTCCTCGTACGGCACGCCGAGCAGCAGGCAGATCACCAGCGAGGGCACCGGGAGCGCGAACTCGGCGACCAGGTCGGCCTCGGTGCGGCCCTCGGTCATCCGGTCCAGCGCCTCGTCCACGATCCGCTGGATCTCCGGGCGCAGCGCGGCCACCCGCTTGACCAGGAAGTCGCCGGTGACCATGCGGCGCTGCCGGGCGTGCTCCGGGTCGTCGAGCCGCAGGAAGCTCGGGTTGTCGGTGACCAGCGTCTCCCGGCCGCCGGGGACCAGCAGCGGGAAGGCCGGGTTGCGCAGGTCCGCGCTGAACCGGCGGTCGGACAGGACGGTGCGGACCTCGGCGTAGCCGGTCGCCAGCCAGCAGGAGCTGCCGTCGGGCAGGTCGGCGCGGGTCATCGGGCCGGTGGCGGCGGCATCGGTGTACGCGGGTGGCGGGCCGAACGGGCAGCCGCTGGAGTGCGGGGCCGGCAGGGGGACGGCCTGGGCGGTGGGTGTGGTGGTCAAGGTGGGGGTCTCCTTGTGTCGCGGTCTGCTGGTGTCGCGGTGTCCTCGTGGGTCGTCGGGGCGCGGGGCGCCGGGCCGTGGTGTTCCGGGGGCGGGCCAGGGGCCCGTCAGGCCCCGTCCTCGGTGACGGTGATCGCACCGCCCGGGCAGAGCTCGGCGGCCAGTCTGACGTCCTCGTACTGGTCGGGCCTGAGGGAGGACTGACGGAGCCTCACCAAACTGTCCTGGTCGTCCTGGTCGAAGACCTCCGGGACGTTCAACACGCACATCCCGGAGCTGCAGCAACGGTCCCGGTCGACGCTCACCTGCATGTCGGGCACCTCTCGCCAGTGCGCCGCCGGCTGCCCGGCGGCCGCCTCTCGTTGTCATCGCCAACCTAACCGCCGCTCGTCCGCCCACGGAGGGTGCGGCGGCCGGATCACCGAGAATGGCCGATTCGGCTCTCGTTCCAACCGCCCTGCGGTACGGCAGGTTTGAACTCGACGTTACTCCGCCACGGGGCTCGCGTCACAGCGCTCGCGGGGCGCGCTTCACAGCCCCTCGGCGGCCGCGATCTCCCGTACGGTGGCGACGGTGTCCGTCTCGGCGGCGCCCTTGTCCGGCCGGTAGCGCACCACCCGGGCGAACCGCAGCGCCAGCCCCGCGGGGTAGCGGGGGCTACGCTGGAGACCGTCGAAGGCGATCTCGACGACCAGTTCCGGCCGGACCCACACCGTCCGGGCGTCCCGCTCGGTCTCCCGGGCGAGCAGCTCGGCGGTCTGCCAGGCGAGCGTCGCGTCCGTCAGCCCCTTGAAGGTCTTGCCGAGCATCACCCACGGGCCGAGACCCGGCTCCTCCGCCGTCGCCCGGGCTCCCAGGTGCAGGTTGCTCAGGAACCCCTGCCGCCGGCCGCTGCCCCACTCGGCGGCCAGCACCACCAGGTCCAGGGTGTGCCGGGGTTTCACCTTGATCCAGCCCGCCCCGCGCCGCCCGGCCGCGTACCCGGCCGCCGGGTCCTTCACCAGCACGCCCTCGTGGCCGAGCGCCAGCGCCTCCCGGAAGAACGCCAGCGCCTGCGCCCGGTCCCCGGTCTCGGTCCGGGCCACCCGCAGCCGCTCCGGCACCGACTCGGCCAGCGCCGCCCAGCGCTCCCGGCCGGGACGGTCCACCAGGTCCTCGCCGTCCCGGTGCAACAGGTCGAAGAAGTAGACACTGAGCGGCACTTCGGCCCGCAGCCGCACCGGATCCTGCCGGGAGGCGGAGCGCGCGGCGGTCTCCTGGAACGGGCGCGGCCGCCCGTCCGGACCGAGCGCGATCGCCTCACCGTCCAGCACCGCCGTCCGCACCGGCAACGCCAGCGCCGCCTCCACCACCTCCGGCACGCGCGCGGTGATGTCGTCCAGACTGCGGGTGAACACCGCCACCTCCCCGCCGTCCCGGTGCACCTGCACCCGGATCCCGTCCAGCTTCCACTCCACCCCCGCCGGCCCGGTGCGCTCCAACGCCGACGCCACATCCGGCGCCGAAGCCGCCAGCATCGGCCGCACCGCCCGCCCCACCTCCAACCCGAACGCCGTCAGTGCCGCCTCCCCGCCACCCAGCGCCGCCGCCGCCACAGCCCGCGCCGACCCCCGGAACATCAGCGCCCGCCGCACCGCCGCCACCGGTACCCCGGCCGCCTGCGCCACGGCCTCCCCGACCAGCGCGTCCAGGGCCCCCTGCCGCAGGTCCCCGACCAGCACCGCCCGCAGGAACCCCTGCTCCACCTCCGTCGCCCGCCCGAACAGCGCCACCAGCAGCCGTCGCCGTTCCGCCTGCGACCCGGGCCCGTGCACCCCCGCGATCCGCTCCAGCTCCCGCTCCACCTCCCGCACCCCCAACGCGGCCACGGCCGCCGGCCCCGGCAGATCCCGCAGCGCCGCCCAGCCCACCCCCGTCCGCAACCGCTGCGCCTCACCCGACAGCAACACCACCGCCGCCGCCCCCTCCTCGGGCCCCAGCTCCCGCAGACACCCCGCCAGCAACCCCACCTTCGCCCGCCGCCCGGGCTCCGCCGCCACCTCCCGCGACACCACCGCCAGCCGCCACAGCCCCATCCGCCCACACCTCCACCCCCAGCATCGACGCCCGCGCCCACCCCCGCACCCGGGCCCCGCCCCGCTCCGGGCGCCGCGCCCACCTCGCAGCTCGACCGCCGAGGGTCTGCCGTTGGCTGCCCACGGCGTCCGCCCATCTCCGCAGCTGGGCGCCGACGTAGGAGACCGCGGCGAAGTAGGCTTGCCCACAGGGCGGTTGGTCCTCCCGAGCCACCGCTCCGCCGAGGGGGTATCGCCGTGTCGATCGAGTTCGTTCGCCGGGTGGACGGCCTGGTTTGCCGCTACCGCCCGGACGGCGAGTTCAACGGCAGGCCGTCGTTCAAGCGGCTGGACCTCGACGTGTGGTGCCGCTGGCTGCCCGGGCGGGGTTGGTGCACCGTCGGTGCCGACGGGAGTGCCAACGGCTGGCCGCTGCACGGCCGGTCGGGCCAGGGGATGTTCCCGCCACTCGGCCCGTGGCGGAGCTGGAAGGCCGGCAAGTCGTACCTCTACGACCTGCGCCGCACCGGTGAGTGACGGCCGGTGGGAGAGGGTGGCCCTGCCGTCGCTCGCCAGGAGTTCACGCCGAAGGCCGCGCCCGCGCCTCCCACGGCGGTCGCGAGCACGCGCTCGCCCGCCGCGTTACTGCTTGACAGGGTGCGTAATACTGTAACGCGCGCGGTCCGAGGCGCCGTCGGCGCGGGCCGTGCCCGCGTCCTCACCCAGCAGCTCGGAGCACCACATGCACCCCTTCCTCGACCACCCGGGGCCGCTGGCCTTCGCGCACCGGGGTGGTGAGCTCGGGCATCCGGAGAACTCGCTCGCCGCGTTCGAGGCCGCCGTCGCGCTCGGGTACCGGTACCTGGAGACCGATGTGCACGCGACCGCGGACGGTGTGCTGGTGGCCATCCACGACTCCCGGCTGGACCGGGTGACCGACCGTCGCGGGGCGGTGGCCGAGCTGCCCTGGGAGGACGTCCGGCGGGCCCGGATCGGGGGTACGGAGCCGGTGCCGCTGCTGGAGGACCTGCTCGGCGCCTTCCCGGAGGTCCGTTTCAACGTGGACGTGAAGGCGGCGCCGGCCGTCGGGCCTCTGGTCGAGGCGATCCGCCGGACCGACGCCTGGGACCGGGTCTGCGTCGGGGGCTTCTCCGACAGCCGCCTCGCCGCCGTCCGCGCCGCCGCCGGGCCCCGGCTGGCCACCTCGCTGGGCCCGCGCGAGGTGGCCCGGCTGCGGCTGCGCTCACTGGCCGGACCGTTGCTGCCCGGGCGCGGGGCGCCGTTCGCCGGGGTGTGCGCGCAGGTGCCGGAGCGGCACCGGGGGGTGCGGGTGGTCGACCGGGCCTTCGTCCGGGCGGCCCACCGGCTCGGACTGCAGGTCCACGTGTGGACTGTGGACGATCCCACACGGATCGGGGCTCTCCTCGACCTGGGTGTGGATGGCATCATGGCGGATCGCATCGACGTCCTGCGGGGCGTCCTCGGCGAGCGCGGCTGCTGGACGGACGGCAGCACCGGCTCCAGCACGGTGAAATAGGAGCCTCATGAGCACCACGGACCACTTGCCGGACGGCGTCTCGTCGCCCCCGGCAGCCGTCGGCGACGGCCGGGACCTGCGCCGGATGCAGTTCGGCTGGTACATCAACGACTGGGCCAACGCGGCCTTCTCGGCCACCGTCCTGACGGTGTTCCTCGGGCCGTACCTGACCGAGGTGGCGAAGAACGCCGCCGACTCGTCCGGCGACGTGCACCCGCTGGGCCTGACGATCCGTGCCGGATCGTTCTTCCCGTACACGGTCTCCTTCTCCGTGCTGATCTCGGTCGCGGTGATGCTGCTGACCGGCACGGTCGCCGACCGCACCGGGCGGCACAAGGAGCTGATGTGCGGCTTCGCCTACGTCGGCGCGCTCGCCACCATGGGGATGTTCCTGCTGCACGGCGACCGCTACCTGCTCGGCGGCGCGCTGCTGGTGGTCGCCAACATCGCGTACGCGGTGTCCGTGGCGCTCTCCTACGCCTACCTCCCGGGCCTGGCCGCCCCCGACGAGCGCGACGCGGTCTCCTCCAAGGGCTGGGCGTACGGCTACGCGGGCGGCGGACTGCTGCTGATCGCCAACCTGGCGCTGTTCCAGGGCCACGACGCGCTCGGCCTGTCCTCCGGTACCGCCGTGCGGATCTGCCTGGCCTCGGCCGGCCTGTGGTGGGCGCTGTTCACGATCGTCCCGATGCTGCGGCTGCCCTCCCGGGCTGGCGTCGTCCGGGAGCGCGCCGCGGCCGCGCCCGGCCGGCCGGCGTCCGAGCAGCCCGCCGCCGGCAGCCTGCGCGAACTCGGCCGCACCCTCAAGGGCATGCGCGAGCACCCGCTCACGCTGCTCTACCTGGCCGCCTTCCTCTGCTACAACGACGGCATCCAGACCGTCGTCTCGCAGGCCTCGCTGTACGGCAGCGAGGAACTCGGCATGGAGCAGACCTCGCTGGTCATCGCCGTCCTGATGGTCCAGATCGTGGCGATCGGCGGCGCTCTGCTGCTCGGCCGGATCGCCCGCCGGTACGGCGCCAAGAAGACCATCCTCGGCTCACTGGTCGGCTGGGTGGTCACCCTGGCCCTGGGCTACCTCATGCCCGCCCACCAGCCCGCCTGGTTCTACGCCCTGGCCTGCATGATCGGCCTGGTGCTCGGCGGCAGCCAGGCGCTCTCCCGCTCGCTGTTCTCCCACCTCATCCCGGCGGGCCGGGAGGCCGAGTACTTCAGCGTCTACAAGGTCAGCGACCGCGGCACCAGCTGGATGGGCCCGCTGGTCTTCGGCCTCGCCTACCAGGTCACCGGCAGCTACCGCTCGGCGATCATCTCACTGCTGATCTTCTTCGTGATCGGCTTCGCGGTGCTGGTGAAGGTCCCGGTGCGCCGCGCCATCGAGGCCGTCGGCAATCCGGTGCCCGAGCGTCTGTGACCCCGTCGTGGGGGGGGGGGGGGCGCGGGCCCCCCCCCCCCCCCCCCCCCCCCCCCCCCCCCCGCCCGCCCCCCGCGCGGCGCGGCGCCGCCCCCGGCAGAACCACGCGGC
>NZ_JBIRJC010000021.1:39674-47182 GCF_044329365.1 Kitasatospora sp. NPDC017646
GGGGGGGGGGGGGGGGGGGGGGGCGGGGCGCCCCCCCCCCCCGGGGGGGGGGGCCGCGGGGGGCCGGGGGGGGGGGGGCCGGGGGGGGGGGGGCGGGGGGGGCCCCCCCCCCCCCCACGACGGGCTCACCCGGGGAACTGGTTCACCGGGGAACGGGTTCACGGGCCGGCGAGTACGACTCCTGGGTGCCGGGCGCTTCTAAACGCGCGGTCCTACTCCAGGCGGTCCTACTCCATGTCCCACTCCTCCAGAAGGTCGAAGAGGTGCCGATCGCCTTCGAGCTTCAGGGAGTCCAGCGGGATGCGACCGTAGAAGGCCAGGACCAGGTCACTCGCCGTGCCCCGGGCGGAGACGTCGACCGACTCCGAGTCCTCGCCGGCGGCGGGCACACCGCCGGATTCGGGCAGACGGAAGGCCCGCGAACCATCCGCGGAGACCAATTGGCGCCAGGAGCCGCCCCCGGTGACGTGGTAGTCGACGACGGCGGGCTTATGCGGCCAGGCGACCGTCGTGGTGCAGCAGGTGAACAGGAACTCCTCGACACCGTCAAGCGCCACTTCCTCCGGCAGCGGCTCCGGGGCGCCCACGGTGAGCTGGGCGTCATAGGTGTGCATCGCGATCTCCTGGAGCTGGTGCCGGGCGACGGCGCCGCAGGTCCGCGGCGACTGCGACGAGCCCCACCACGTCCAGCAACCGCGCTCCGGGCCGGCCTCCCGCAACGCGTCCAGCATCTGCTGCGTCGACTCGGCCAGCCAAGCGAGCAGGGCCTCGCGCTCCTGCGGTGCGGCCAGGCCCTCCCCCGCCAACTTGCCTGAGGCGTCCGGCCCAGCCGCGACCGTGGCGGCCCAGGCGCGACGCCCCCCGCCCAGGTGGTGCACCAGGTCGAGCAGCGTCCACTCGGGGCAGGTCGGCACCTGCACATCGAGGCTGGGCGCGGAGGCGATCGCGGCCCGGAAGGCGGCCGACCGCTCGTCGATCAGGCGCAGCAGCTCGGGGAAGTCCAAGGTCTCGGTCACCCGGGCTTTCTATCACTGTGCGGTGACGACTGAACAGCGATTTTCGCAGGCCGGCACCCTGACGCCCAGTCCGGCCGGTCCTACTGACCTCGGCGCTTCAAGGTGATGGCGGTGGGAGGTCGAGGGAGAGCCCGGTCCCGGCGAGGAAGCCATCGAGGATTCCGCGCTGGGCATAGCGCGTCGATACAGTGGACCCGCAGGTCACGGCACCATCAAGAGTGGCCATGAGCTGGCCCCGACCGTTCGGGGCCGGCCCGGCGGTGTGCCGCTCCGCGATCGGTCTCGGCCGCACACCGCCGGTTTTGGCACGGCTCGCCGAGGTCGCCGGGGGGTGGCTCCTGTCCGGTGTGGCGGTCGGACTGGTGGCGTGCGGCGCGGTACCGAATCTGCGCTGGCCACCGGGGCGGGGGGCCTGCCGCTTTCAAGCCGCGGCGCGGAGGGCTCAGGAGACGGACCTGATGGGGGCGTCCGGCGGGTGGTGCAGCCGGTGGAGGGCGGCGTAGGCGGGGCTGCGGGCGATGAGTTCGTCGTGGGTGCCGTGGGCGGCGAGTCGGCCCTGTTCGAGCAGGACGATCTGGTTGGCGTCTCGGACGGTGAGCAGGTTGTGCGAGATGATGACCGTCGTGCGGCCGGCCATCAGCAGGCGCAGCGGGCCCATGATCCGCCGGGTCGACTCGGCGTCCAGGCCCGTGGTCGGCTCGTCCAGGACGAGGACGGGCGCGTCGCGGATCATCGCGCGGGCGATGGCCAGACGCTGGCGCTGGCCGCCGGAGAGCAGTCGGCCGCGTTGGCCCACCACGGTGTCGTAGCCGTCCGGGAGCAGGCTGATGAACCCGTGGGCGTCTGCAGCCCGGGCGGCCGCCCGGATCTCGGTCTCGCTCGCCTCCGGGCGTCCGTAGGCGATGTTCTCCCGGACGGTGCCGTGGAAGACCAGGGTCTCCTGGAGCACCACCGCGACGTTCTCGCGCAGCTCGGTGAGGGCCAGTTCGCGCAAGTCGAGGCCGTCCAGCCGGACCGTGCCGCCGTCCGGGTCGTAGAAGCGCAGCAGCAATTTGGCGACGGTGGACTTGCCTGCGCCGCTGGCGCCGACCAGGGCCAGCATCTCCCCGGGCGCCACCTTGAACGACACGCCCGACAGCGCGGGGACTTTCGTCTCCGGATAGCGGAAGGTGACGTCGTCAAACTCGATCTCGCCCTGGGTGCGGCCGATCGCCCGGGGGGCGGCCGCCTCCCTCACCTGCGGGCGCTGGTCGAGCAGTTCGATGATCCGCTCGGCCGCGGCGGAGGCCGCGTAGAAGGTGGTGCCGAGTCCGGACATCCCCTGGATCGGGCCGTAGAGCCTACTCAGCAGGGCGAGGAAGACCATCAGCCCGCCGAGCGTGAGCCGTCCGTGCACCAGCTCCCAGGCCCCGAGCCCCATCACCACCATGCCACCAAGCAGTTCGATGAAGTCGACCGTCGGCCCGTAGAGCGCTCCGATCCGGGTGGAGGCCATCGCCGCGTGGTACCGACCGATGCTCTCGCGCTGGAACCTGGCGTGCTCCCAGTCCTGGCGGTTGTACGCCTGGACGAGTGCGATGTTGCCGAGTGACTCCTCGGTGACGGCGCTGATCGAACCGGCGCGCCTGCGGCGCTCGCGCGAGGCCGCCCGGATCAGCTTCGCGAAGCGGCGGGCGGTGAGGAAGAACAGCGGTGCGGCGACCAGTGCGGTCAGCGTCAGGTCCCAGCTCAGCACCAGCAGTACGCCGACGTAGATGCCCAGTCGCATCACCTGGCTGACCGCGCTGACGAGCCCGGAGAGCAGGAAGGTCTCGACCGCGTCGATGTCGCCGGTCACCCGGGACAGCACGTCGCCGAGCCGCCGCCGTTCGAAGAACCCCAGTGACAGGCCCTGGAGGTGCCGGAAGACGTCCGACCGCAGAATGAGCAGGAAACGCTCGCTGACCCAGGTGGAGGTCACCCGGTCGGCGAATCCCAGTACTCCGGAGAGCAGCGCGAGTGCGGCGTACGCGAGAGCGATCGGGAAGAACAGGCTCAGCCGGTGCGGGATGAGCATGTCGTCGATCACGATCTTGAAAAGCCAGATCTCCGCCGCCTCGATCGCCGGGGCGACCGCGACCAGCGCCAGCAGCACCGCCAGCCAGCGGCGGCCGCCTCTGGTGTACGGCCAGAAACGCTGGAAGACCTCTCGGAGTGGAACCGGTGGTGCGGTGGGGACCACGGCTGGGTCGGCGGTCTCGGCGACCGTGAGAAACCGTCGCAGCACGGACCGCAGGTAGTGCTTCCTGGTCATCTCACGGTCTTCCCGCTCGGCCCGAATCCGGTCCCCCGACCCAGCGGCAAGGCCGGGCACAGATGCCCGGCCCGCTCTCAGAACGGATTCGTGCAGCTGCTAGCGGCAACTAATCGCCCCAGTCGCCCCCGTCGCCGTAGCCGCCGTAGCCGCGGCCGTGGTCTCCACCGTCGCGCGCGAAGTCGTCGAAGCCGTAATCGCCGCGACCGCCGTGGTCTCCACCGTCGCGCGCGAAGTCGTCGAAGCCGTAGCCGCCGCGACCGCCGTGGTCTCCACCTTCACGCACGAAGGAACGGATACTTGTGAGGAATGACATGATCAGACCCTCTTCCGATATGCTTCTACATCCAGCGTCATCCCCGACTCGGGGATCCACAAGCGCAGAGTCGGGGAAATATAGCCACTCGATAATTTGGCCGTGATGTCCAAATTGACGGGTCGGTGTTCGATGGTGTGGTCGCTCGACACCAGGTCGGGCCCCTGGAGCCGGAGGAACTGCGTCGGCTGCTAGCGGAGCTACCATCCGAAGTCCCTGGGCGCTACCGGGCCCAGAGGTTCTGACGGTCTCCCGGCCAGAACTTCTGGACCTTGGTTGGATTCGGTCGCACCCGATCGGGGACCAATAGTGGCCGGCCGACCGGACGTCAACTCTTCGAGCTCTTCTGATCGGCCTCCATACGGGCAAGCCGGGCATCGAGGACCGTGTACTCGGCTTCTTCGATGGCGGCCAGCGCGAATTCGACCGCGGCGATCGCATCGGCCTCGGCGCGATCGGCCGCGCGAGCCGCGTCGTGATCCTGCTTGCGGGCCTGGATGTCGTTGCTCACCTTCGCCGTGTGGTCGCGCCAGTTCTGCTGCATCTCAGCCCACCACTGCGACATCTTCGCTTCGGCGCCAGGCGCCGACTCCTGCAGCTTGGCGGCTTGGTCCTGCGCGTCTTTGCGAGCCCTTTCGACCTCGGCTCGCAGTTGCTCGCGGGTCTGGGCCGCGGCCTGGGATGCGTGATCCTCGGCGACCTTCGCCCGCTCGGCGAGGATGGTGAGCGTGTCGAACAGGGCCAGGGGCTGCCTCCTTCCCCAGAAGAAACCCCCCCACCAGACAGGATTTCTCCCGGATTCACAGGCGGCAACTGCGACTCCGTGTCGAGATCTCAACGGCAACGCAGGCCGACGGCACGGGACGCACGGCCGTCCAAGAGATTGTCGCGTCCGGCCCAGCCGTCTTCGGTGAGTACGGGGCGGCCGGGGGTGGCGGAGAGGGCCAGGACCGGGCGGCGATCGGGTAAGAGCTCGGGCCAGGGCCGGTCTAAGAGGCCGCGCGGATAGGCGGATGGAGGCCGGCCAACAGCCGTGGTGGTCTCGAGTCCTTGATCATGGAGTTGCTGACGCTCTGCGATGGTTCAATCCGGCTCACTTGCTGGGCTGCTGCCGACGCTGGGACCGGCGATGAGCTGCTGGAGGTTCCCGTAGTGCCAGCTGTCCGGGGGTTTCGGGGCGTGTCGCATACTGGCGGAATGGACAACACCTCCATCCGGGACTCCTACGACGCGGTCGCGGACGTGTACGCGCAGGGTTTTACTGCGGATCTGGCCTCCAAGCCGTTGGACCGTGCCATGCTGACGGCCTTTGCCGAGCAGGTTCCGAATGAGGGCCTCGTGGCCGATGTGGGGTGCGGTCCTGCCCAGGTGGCGTGCTTCCTGGCCGATCTCGGGGTTCCGGTTCTGGGGTTGGATGTGTCGCCGGGCATGGTGGAGGTGGCTCGGGTGCAGAGGCCTGGCCTGGATGTGCGGGTCGGATCGATGCTCGACCTTCCGCTGGGAGACGGTGAGCTGGCCGGTGTGGTGGCGTTCTACTCGCTGATCCATCTCCAGGTCGAGGAGCGGCCGCTGGCCTATGCGGAGTTCGCCCGGGTGCTGCGGCCGGGAGGCCTTGTCCTCGCGGCGTTCCACGCGGGCCAGGAGGTTCGGCACCGGGACTCCTGGTTCGACCGTCCAGTCTCGCTCGACTTCTTCGCTCTGCGCCCCGAAGAAGTGACCGTCGGCCTTGTTGCTGCCGGATTTGCGATGGAGGCGACACTGGTGCGAGGGCCGTATCCGGGTGAAGCGGACACGGAGCGCGCGTATCTGCTGGCCCGCAGGCTGGAATGACCTGGGGTTTACGTGGAGGGGTGGCGCTCATGGACGGCGCCGGGGGCGCGCCTCCCAGCGGTGGGTGGTCCAGGCGCGGCGGATCAGGCTGCGGACGGTGATGATGGTGTCAGCGAGGTCGAAGAAGGCGTTGATGACGGCGGTGCGGCGTTCGTAGCAGCGGGCGAGGCGGTGGAACGCGTTCTGCCATGCGTGAGTGCGTTCGACATGCCACCGCTGACTTGCCTGGATCGGCGCCTTCTCACCCTTGTGGGCGATCTGCCCGTGCAGCCCTCGACCATTCAGTTCGCTGCGAGTGCCGGCGGAGTCGTATCCGGCGTCCAGATGCACGGTGATGTCGTCCGGCAGTGGACCAAGTTCGCCCAGCAGGTCGAGAGTTGGCGCCAGCAAGGGCGAGTCGTGGCGGTTCGCTCTGGCCAGCACGCGGCCGAGCGGGATGCCGTAGCCGTCGGTCATCCCGGAGCGTTGTATGCCCTGCTTGCCCCGGTCGACGGGTGAGCGTCCGGCCGCCTCACCACCACCGGGCGCCTTGGTGATCGCACCGTCCACAGCGATCTGCTCCAGGACGAGGCCGACGATCCGGTCGTAGGCCTCAAGTGCGAGCTGTTTGAACTGGGCGAATACGCCGAGGCGTATCCACTCGTCACGGCGGTTGCGGATCGTCGTGGCCGAGCAGGTGGTGTCGGCGATCGCCTCGTAGGAGCAGCCGAACCGCAGGAGCTGGAGGAGCTTGTCGAACACGATCCGGTCGCCGATCCGTCGGCGGTGACAGCCCAGCGGGTGGTCCGGATGGAAGACCGACCGCTGGGGCAGCAGCGCCGAGAATTGGTCCCAGAGCGGGTCGGTGAGCCATGATGGCAGGACAGGCACAGGTCTCCCCAGTGATCACAGAGCGTCGCAACTCCATGATCATCCGAGACCGGTGCCTGTACTGCTGCCGAGATCTACCCGCCGCCTATCTGCGCGGCCTCTAAGTCGGTGCTGCTGATCATTTCCATGCACGGTCCCTTCCCCGAGTCCGGCCAGCTCACCCCGGTGCCGTCTTCCGCGGGTACTGCGCCTTCTACCGGGTGCCGATGCCGGAGGAGAAGGCCGAGCTGGTGTGGTCCTGGCTGAACGATCCGGCGCACGAGCTGGAGGGTCTGCTGGTCCGGGACGGCGACGGGACGCCGGTCGGGCTGGCGCACTTCCGGCCGTTCTCCCGGCCGCTGCACGGGGCGGTCGGCGGCTTCCTGGACGACCTGTTCGTCGCGCCCGAGGTGCGCGGCGGCGGGGCGGTGGACCAACTGCTGGCCAGGTTGCGGGAGATCGCCGCCGAGCGCGGGTGGAACACGGTGCGGTGGATCACCGCCGACGACAACCACCGGGCGCGCGGCAAGTACGACCAGGTCGCGACCCGGACGA
This sequence comes from Kitasatospora sp. NPDC017646, assembly GCF_044329365.1. Lineage (NCBI taxonomy): Bacteria > Bacillati > Actinomycetota > Actinomycetes > Kitasatosporales > Streptomycetaceae > Kitasatospora > Kitasatospora sp. NPDC017646. The sequence goes on from NZ_JBIRJC010000021.1 coordinate 46,534, forward strand.
TGTCCGTCACCTACGACATGGCCCCGGAGGACACGGCTCCGGCGGCCCTCGGAGCCCCTGGGTCGCCGGCCGGGACCACTGCCCGCTGAGCCGACCGGGGCAGGTGACCGGTTCACGTGATCAAGTCGCCGGACATTCGTTCGGACTTTCTGTTATCGGCGCCCCGTCGGGGGGTCTCCCAGGTGTCGGCACCCGACCAGCCGACCTGGACAGAAAGCAGTGGCCACGTGAGCAGCGACGACAGGACGACCATCATCCCGGTGAGCGGCGGCGGGGCGGGCGGCGGTCACGGCCGCCCGGGTGGCCGGGCCGCGCGGCGGGCCGCCGAGCGGCACCAGGGCCGCGGCCGCCGCGGGCGCAGGCGTGGCGGGTTCGTGCCGGTGACGGCGGTCGTCGCCGCCGTGGCCGGGACCGGGCTGCTCGCCGCGCTGGCCGGGGCGGGCTACGCGGCGTTCGACGGCAAGCAGTCGGACCGGGACCTCGCCGGGCAGTCGGCCGCGGCCGACTCGCTGGTCGCCGCCGAGTTGGGCACCCACGACGGCATCCAGGTACCGGGCGCGGGGGGTGCCAACCCCTCGGGCGTGGGGGGGGGCCCCCGGCCGCCCCCCGGGGCCCCCCCCCCCCCCCCGCCCCCCCCCCCCCCCCCCCC
>NZ_JBIRJC010000021.1:47192-129216 GCF_044329365.1 Kitasatospora sp. NPDC017646
GCAACCCTCCCGCGAAGCCCGGTCGCGGGCGGGGGGGGTCCAACCCCCTGGGGGGGGGGGCCGCCCCCCGCCCCCCCCCACGGCGACCGACCCGGCGGCCACCCCGAGCGCGACCGCCACCGCCACCGCGAGCGCCCCGGCCTCCCCGACGGCGACGCCCACCGCGACGGCGACGGCGACCGCCCGGCCCACCGCCACCGCGAAGGCGAGTCCGACGGCCACCCGGCCGAGCTCGAACGGAGCCGGGGCCGCCGCCCAGCGGGCCGCCGCGGCCCCGGCGGCCGCCCCGGCGGGCGGTGGCCCGAACGCCTCGTACGCGCAGCAGGTCGTGGACCTGGTCAACGTCGAGCGCGCCAAGGCCGGTTGTGGCCCGGTCAGCGCCGAGCCCCGGCTGGCGAGCGCGGCCCAGTCGCACAGCGACGACATGGCCGACCGCAACTACTTCGACCACGCCAGCCCCGAGGGTTACCACGCCGACCACCGGATCGAGGCCGCCGGTTACCGGTGGAGCACCTGGGGCGAGAACATAGCCCGCGGCCAGAAGGACCCGGCGGCGGTGATGGACGCCTGGATGAACAGCCCCGGCCACCGGGCCAACATCCTCAACTGCTCCTTCAGCCAGCTCGGAGTGGGCGTGCGGACCGGCGCCAACGGTCCGTGGTGGACCCAGGTGTTCGCCGCCCCAGCCTGATCGGATCCCCGTTCCGGCCCTCGCACGCAGTCCGATTTTCCGATTCCGCGCACATTGTTGTTATCTGATCACTCCCCACAGGTCTCCGAGGAGGCAGCGGCGGACGGAAACACGGCAAGACGGAGTGCGGACCATGAACGCTGATGTGCAGAACAGGACCGGGACGACCCTGGTACGCGCGGCGCAGGCAGGTGACCGGCAGGCCCAGGAGGCCCTGGTCGCCGCCTGGCTGCCGCTCGTCTACAACGTGGCCGGCCGCGCCCTCGGCGGCCACGCCGACGTGGACGACGTCGCCCAGGAGACCATGATCCGGGCCCTGGACGGCCTGGACGGGCTCCGCGAGCCGGAGTCCTTCCGGTCCTGGCTGGTCGCCATCACCATGAACCAGGTCCGTCGCCGCCACGCCGCCGGACAGCAGCAGCCCACCGTCGGCGGCCTGGACGAGACCTGGGAAGTCCCCGACCCCCGGGCCGACTTCACCGACCTGACCATCCTGCGGCTCGGCCTGTCCGGCCAGCGGCGCGAAGTGGCCGAGGCCACCCGCTGGCTGGACCCCGACGACCGGCAGCTGCTGGCGCTGTGGTGGCTGGAGGCGAGCGGCGAACTCTCCCGCGCCGAGCTGGCCGAGGCCCTGGACCTGAGTCCGCAGCACGCCGCCGTGCGCGTCCAGCGGATGAAGAAGCAGCTGGAGGCCGGCCGGGTCGTGGTCCGCGCCCTCGGCGCCTACCCGCGCTGCCCCGGACTCGCGGAGGTCACCGCCGGGTACGACGGCACCCCGAACTCGGTCTGGCGCAAGCGGATCGCCCGGCACATCCGCGGCTGCGCTGACTGCGACGGCCTCGGCCGCGACCTCTTCCCGGCCGAAGGCCTGCTGGCCGGCCTCGCCCTGGTGCCGGTCCCCTCGGCCTCGCCCACGCTGCTGCACCTCCAGCACACGGCGGCCACCGCCGCCGCGGCCGGGCACTCCGCCACCGCCGCGGGCACAGCGGGAACGGGCACGGCGGGAACGGGCACGGCAGGGGCGGGCACGGCCGCGGGTTCAGGCGCCGGTGGATCGGCCACCGGTACGGCCACCGGCTCGGGCGCGCACGGCGGTTGGGCCGGTGCCGCCGCCCGCAAGGCCGTCCTGGCGAGCGGCGCGGCCGCCGCGGTGGCCGTCACCACCCTGGCCCTGGTGTGGCCGAACCACAGCGAGCCGCCGACCGCGGCGGCACCCGAACCCAGCACCCCGGCCACTGCGATGGACACCACGGCGGCCCTGCTCGCCACCCCGTCGGCCACGCCCACCCCCACTGCCACCCCGACGCCGACCGAGACCCCGACGCCCACGCCCTCGCCGACCGCGCCCCGACCTACCACCGCCGCGCCGCCGCCCAGCCCGGAACGGCAGCTGGTGGACCTGGTCAACGCCGAACGCGCGAAGGCGGGTTGCGCCCCGCTGCGGATCGACCCCCGGCTGCACAGCGCGGCCCAGAAGCACGCCGACGACATGGCAGCCCGGGGCTTCTTCGACCACGTCAACCCCGACGGCGTCCGCGCGGACGCCCGGATCACGGCCGCCGGCTACCGCTGGTCCCAGTGGGGCGAGAACCTCGACCGGGGCCCGACCACGCCCGCGACCGTCTTCGCCCGCTGGATGGACGGCGGCATCCACCAGTCCAACATGCTCGACTGCGGCTTCAAGGACATCGGCGTCGGCGTTGCCGCCAGTCCCGCGGGAACCCTGTGGACCCAGGACCTCGGCGCCCCGATGTCCTGACGTGCCCCGCCCGCCGAGGCCGCCGCGGCCGTGAGCCCGGTGGCCACGACGGGCGGCGCGGCCATTTTCGGCCAAGTTCTTGATGTGTCCATGTCGGCTCTAGTGGATCGTGGTTAAGGTCGCACCGGTTCCACAACCCGGCGCCGCCCGGCCGTTCGCGCGGCGCCGTACGGACCTGCCGATTGGACTGGTGTGGAGTGAACAGACTGCGTCACCGAATCCGCGTCCGACTCGCCTCCCCGGCCGGGGTGGCCGCCCTGCTGGTGGCCGTCCTCACCGGCGTCACCGCCGGACCGGCGACCGCCGCCGCCCCCGCCGCGCCCGCCCGCGCCGAGGTGTCGGCCCGGGCCGCCGCGGGAATCGGGTGGATCTGCAACGGGGCTCCCGTCACCCCCGGCTACGTCCTCACCAACCACACGAACAGCGGCTGCAACGGCGCCGGCATGTGGTGGCAGCAGCCCGTGCGGGACGGGGTCTGGACCTGCGCCACCTCCCCGATCCCGGCCGGGTACGTGCTCTCGGGGCACAACCCCACCGGCTGCGACGGCTACGACTCCTGGTACATGCGGCTGCCCGTGGACGGCCTCTGGACCTGCGGCACCTCGCCCATCCCGCCCGGCTACGTGATCACCCAGCATGCCGGCAGCGGCATGGGCTGCGCCAACATCGACGCCTGGTACATGCAACTGGCCCGGGACGGTCTCTGGGTCTGTGCGGGCTCGCCGATCCCGCCCGGCTACGTGACCACCGGCCACAACATCAACGGCTGCGGCGGCATCGGCTCCTGGTTCGAGGCGGTCGCCAGGCCCGGCCTGCTGGTCTGCCCCAACGTGCCGATCCCGCCGGGCTACCGCATCACCACCTATAACAGCACCGGCTGCAACGGCCTGGGCGGCTGGCTCCTGGTCCGCAGCTGACCCCGACCGGGGCCCGGGGAGGGGAACCGCTCGACGGCCGCACCCATCCCCTCCCCGGGCCCCGACCTACCACCCCTCGGTGTGCCGGGCCCGTCCGACCTAGGCGGGCGTGACCGGCGTCAGGCCGTCCGCCGGACCGGTCACGAACCCGGTGGCCTGGCCGACCACGCCGCCCGCGTCCCCGACCTGGCCGGGCACCGCGCCCGGTGCACCGGTCAGCGGACCGGGCAGCCCCTCCTGGCCGCCGACCGCACTGGCGTGCGCGCTCGGCGCGGTGAGGGAGGCGACGAAACCGACCGCGAGCGACGCGACGGCGAGCATGCTGCGCTTCTTCATGGCCGGTCCAACGACACCGCGCCGCAAGGGTTACGGGCGCGCCCGGAGCCTCCGTCCCAGCGGGCGGCAGGCGGCGCGGGGGGGGGGGGGGGGATCTTCACCCGGCCCTGCGGGGCGCCCGTCGGAGGCGTTGGACGGCCCGCGTGCCGGCCGGGGCTAGGCCGGGCGGCAGGCGGGCCGTGGGGACCACCATGGCCCGTCGGGCCCGGGACGGCCAGGGGCGCACGGGGGCGCCCGGACGTGCGGTACGGCGCGATCGGGCGGGCGAACCCCGACAGAGCGTCCGAAAGTCGATCAGAGCCCGCGAAGCGCGTCAGATCGTCCCCGATCCCTCCGCCGCGCCGGCTCCGACCGCCCGTGCGCCGGCGGCCGGGGCGTCCGCCACCGGCGCCACCGGCGCGACCGTCCAGTCCGGGTGCCCCGGCATCGGCGGGGTGCGCCGCCCGTACAGCCAGTCGTCCAGGAAGCCGTCGAGGTCCTGCCCCGACACCTCCGAGGCGGTGCGCACGTAGTCCCGGGTGGTCGCGGTGCCGTAGCGGTGCTCGCGCAGGAAGGTGCGCTCGATCCGGTCGAAGGTGGCCGCACCGACCTTCTCCCGCAGTGCGAACAGCACCAGTGCGCCGCCGGTGTACCGCTGGCTGTCGAAGAGGTTGTCGGCGGTGGGGGAGGCGACCGGCCCGGCGTCGTGCCGCCACTGGTCGCCGAGGCCGTACAGCATGCGCATCCGGTCGAGCAGGGTGGTGTGGCCCCAGGCGTCGGGCCAGCCGCGCTCGTAGCGGTAGAGGAGGCCGTAGTAGTCGGCGTGGCCCTCGTTGAGCCACAGGTCGGCCCAGGTGGCGGGCGAGACGCTGTCGCCGAACCAGGAGTGCACCAGTTCGTGCATCATGTGCGAGCCGATCGCCGGCTCGGCCTGGCGCAGGAAGCCGGGCTTGTAGAGGGTGAGGGTCTGGGTCTCCAGCCCGGTGAAGCCGAAGGCCGCCGGGTCGTCCGTGTTGGCCGGCAGGATGCCGTAGGACTCGAACGGGAACGGCCCCAAGTGCCGCTCGGCCCAGTCGAGTTGGTCGGCGGTGAGGTCGAGTGCGGGGGCCAGCTCGGCGAGCCGGGCGGTCGGGACGACATCGCGCAGCGGCAGCCCGCGCGTGCCGGTGCGCTCCCGGACGGCGTAGTCGCCGACCGACACCTGGACGAGTTCGGTGGCCATCGGCTCCCGGGAGACGTACCGACGGGTGGTGCGGCCGTCGCCGAGCCGCCGGGTCTGCGTCAACTCGCCGTTGGCGACGCCCAGGAGCGCGTCCGGGGCGGTCACCGCGATGGTGAAGCGGGCCTTGTCGCTCGGATGGTCGTTGCACGGGAAGACGGTGTGGGCGCTCGCGGGCTGCCCGGCGACCGCGAAGCCGTCGGGGGTCGGCACCCAGCCGGTGTGCGGCAGCGCGGCGCGCGGGTCGGCGGTGTACTCGACGGTCAGCCGCGCGATGGCGCCGCGGTGCAGCGGGTGCACCGGGGTGACGGTCAGCTTCTCGTCGTGGGTGGCGAACCGCGCCGGGCGCCCGTCGACCCGGACGGCGCGCACGCCCAGCCCGAGCGAGTCCAGCTCCAGACCGGCGAGGGTGCGGGAGAGCCGGGTGGTGATCACCGCGGTGGCGTCCACGGTCCGGGTGTCGGCCCGGTACTCGAAGGACAGGTCGTAGGCGAGCGCTCGGTAGCCGGTGTTGCCGAGCGCGGGGAAGACCGGATCGCCCAGCCCGCCCGCGGCGGTGGCGGACGGGACGCTCGCGGACAGCAGCGCCGCGCTGAGCACCAGCGCCAGGGCGAGGCCGACACGGGGCCTTAACATGGCGATCACCACACTTCGGCAGCGGAGGGGCGGGGACCGTGCGGCGGTGACGTGCGCGACGCACCGGGCCGGATACTACTGAACCGTCGGACCGGGCCGAGAGGGACCGACCCGGACCGTGACGACACGCGGACATCCCCCGGACGGACCACGGTGCTGGCGGCGCCTCCGGGCCGGGGCTAGGGTTCGAAGTGCTTCGTCCCCTGACGGACGGGGCCACGGCCGTCGGAGAACCTGGCCAGGTCCGGCGGCCGTACTCATGCGCCCTGACGGCTCCCCGGACGCACCCGTAGGCTGGCGCCCGAGACGACGCCCGCGAACCGGATGCCAGGAGCCGCCGTGACCAGCCCCGCTTCAGCCGTTCTGGTGATCGGCGAGTGCGTCGCCGACATCGTCCGCACAGACGGCGCGCCCGACCGGGTCCACCCCGGCGGCAGCCCGGCCAACCTCGCGTACGGCCTCGCGCGGCTGGGCCGCCCGGCCGTGCTGCTCACGGAACTGGGACCGGACGCCAACGGGCGGCTGATCCGCACCCACCTGGAGTCGGCCGGGGTCGAGGTCCGCGCCGCCGAGGTGGCCCGGACGCCCTCGGCGGTGGTGCGCCTGGACGGGCAGGGGCGGGCGCAGTACGCCTTCGACATCGGCTGGACCCTCCCGCGGACCGAGCTCTCCGAGGCCCCCGCCGCGATCCACCTGGGCTCGATCGGTGCGGTCACCGAACCGGGCGCGGGCGCGGTGCTGGCCCTGGTGCGGCGGTGGCGGGGCCGGGCGCAGATCAGCTACGACCCGAACGTGCGCCCGGCGCTGATGGGCGAGCGGGCCGAGGCCGTCCGCCGGGTCGAGCGCTGCGTGGCGCTCAGCGACCTGGTCAAGGCGAGTGACGAGGACCTCGCCTGGCTCTACCCGGGCGAGCCCGCCGAGGCGGTCGCCGAGCGCTGGCTCGCCCTCGGCCCCGCCGTGGTCGCCGTCACCCTCGGCGCGGAGGGCGCCGTCGCGCTCACCGCCGAGGGCGGCCGGGAGCGGGCGGCGGCCGTCCCGGTGCCGGTCGCCGACACCGTGGGCGCCGGCGACTCCTTCATGGCCGCCTTCCTGCACGCCCGCGCCCGCGGCGCCGACCTCGCCGACTGCCTCACCCGGGCCGTCACCGCCGCCGCCGTGACCGTCTCCCGCCCCGGCGCCAACCCGCCCTCGGCCGCCGAACTGGCCGACGCCCTGGAGCGCCACGCGGACGCCGACGCGGTTCAGGGTGTCGGCCGGCCCTGTCGGGCGGCCGCGGTGAGGTCCTTGCCGTACCAGATCTCGGAGTAGGGCCCGGTGTCGCCGTACGCCGGTATCTCCTGGTAGCCGTTGCGCAGGTAGAGGTTTCGGGCCTCGACCAGGTCGAGGCGGGTGTCGAGGACGATCCGCTCGGCGCCCAGCGCGCGGGCGGCCTCGTCGACGGCGGCGAGCAGCCGGGCGCCGCCGCCGGTGCCGCGCAGGCCGGGGCGGACGAAGACACGGGTGAGCTCGACGGTGGTGGCGTCGTAGCGCCGCAGGCCGGCACAGGACTGGGCGGCGCCGTCGTAGCGGCCGAGCAGGAACAGGCCGGTGGGGGCGGCCAGGTCGTCGCTGGGGGAGTCGGCGAGGCCGGACTCCAGCTGCTCCGGGGTGCCCTCCCGGCCCAGGTGGAGGCGGTAGTAGCGGTTGGCCACGTCGTAGTAGTACTCGCGCAGCAGTGCCTCCGCCTCGGGGGAGGCGACGTCCGCCGTGGTGATGGTCCAGAGGTCGGAGCGGCTGGGCGCGGTGTCGGTCATGCGCGCATGATCCGCTCCCTGGGGCCGTGACCGCAAAGGGTTTTTCGTGCCGGTTCCGGAGGGTTCGGCAAAGGAACGGCAAGGCGACCGGCGCGCCGTTGCCCCGGGTGGGTGACGGGGGGATTGGCGGGGGTGCACCGCGGGGGAGCAGTGCAGCCATGAACGGACCATCAGTTTGTCGCACTAGGAGAGATTTGAGGGCAGGTCAGAAGTGGAGCGGCCTGCTCGCCGCCGTCTGCCTCACCGCCGTGGTCGCCGGCTGCGCCGCACCCGCCGCCCAGCCGAAGCCCGCCCCCGCCGGAGCCGCCGCCCCCGCCGAAGCGCCCGAGGCCGCCGACCGCGGCGCCGCCCGCGCCCCGGCCGCGCCACCGGTGGTCCCCGGGCTGGCCCGCCAGGAGGAGGAGACCAGCAGTGGGGCGGTCGCCCGTCAGGCGGACGCCGCCCGCGCCGCCCTGGAGACCGCGCAGCGCTGGGGTCTCGACCGCCCGCCCCTGAAGGCTCCGCCCCGCCCCGCGACCAGGACCGCGCTCACCCCGGTGAAGGGCGTCAAGCTGAAGGACGGCCGCCCGCCCGTGGTGTTCCGGGTGCCGACCCAGGACAAGGTGGTCTTCCTGACCATCGACGACGGCTACGAGAAGGACCCGGAATTCTCCCGGATGGCCGCGGAACTGGGCATCCCGGTCAGCGCCTTCCTCTCCGACTACCTCGTCCGCGACAACTACGGCTACTTCCGGGACCTGCACAAGCAGGGCGTGGAGATCAACAACCACACGATCAACCACCGCAACCTCAAGGTCCTCGACTACGAGACCCAGCGCCAGGAGATCTGCAACCAGCAGGACCAGCTGGAGCAGCAGATCGGCGTCCGCCCCCGGCTGTTCCGGCCGCCGTACGGCGAGTACAACGACGACACGCTGCGCGCGGCCGCCTCCTGCGGGGTGCAGGCGGTGCCGCTGTGGAACGAGGAGGCCTTCCCGGACCACATGGAGTGGCGCTACGACGATCGCACGCTCCACCCGGGCGACATCATCCTCACCCACTTCCGGGGCGTCTCCGACTGGAAGGCCACCATGCCGGACCTGCTGCGCAAGGTGGTCAACGACGTCACCGCGGCCGGCTTCTCGCTGGGACGCCTGGACGACTACCTGTAAGGGACGGCCTCAGCCGAGCGAGAGGGCGTCGAGGTACACCCAGGCGCCCTCGTGCCGCACGAAGCGGCTGTGCTCGGCGAGCACGCCCTCCTCGCCGCCCTCGATCCAGTGCGCCCGGAAGGCGACCGTGCCCTCGGCGTGGAAGGCGCCGCCCTCGCCGGTGGAGACCACCTCCAGCCGGGTCCACCGCAGCGCCGGGTCGAAGTCCACCTCGGCGGGCCGGGTGTCCGGGTGCCAGGTGCGCAGCAGGTAGGCCTCGTCCTGGGCGGCGAAGGCGCTGAAGCGGGAGCGCATCAGCGACTCGGCGGTGGTGGCCTTCGCCTGGCCGCGGTGCAGCCGGCCGCAGCAGTCGCCGTACGCGGCGGGCAGGCCGCACGGGCACGGGGAGGACGGCAGCAGCCGGGGAGCGGCGGGGCGGGGCGCGGAACGACGTCGGGACATGCCGTCCATTCTCCCCCACGGCCGGCGGCCGCCCGCGGGGCCCGTCCCTCTCCGACGGGGGGACGGGCCCGGCCGCGCGCAGCGCCGCCAGCGAGACCGTCCCGCCGGTGGCGCTGGCCGTCATCCCCGTCGGAGCGTGCGGATCAGGTCCCCGCCTCGATGGTGAGGATCGCGTGGACGGCGACGACCAGCGCCACAGCCGGAGCCAGTGCCGACAGCACGCGCGCCCTGGGCAGCAGGTACGCCGCGGGCCACTGGAGGGCGGCCAGGCACACCGTGGCGAGCAGCGCGTGGTCCGCCAGCGCCAGATGGGCGTGGGTCGCGGGGCACGCGCCAGGTCCGTAGCACGGGTCGGTCGCCATCACGGCGAGGCCGCGGAGCCACCCGGTCGGCAGCAGCAGGACCAGGTACACCGCGGTGGCGTTCCGCGGTACCGTCCACCACTCGCCGCGTGCGAGCCTCGGGTGACCGGTGGTACGCGGGAATCGGCTCGTGCCGTCCATGCTCCGGCGTCGGCCCGGGCCCCGGGCGGCGGCGGGGTACTCAGTTCGACCGGGTACGGCTACTCAGTCCCGCGGTCCGCCGAACCAGCGGCGCAGCGCCCGGTCCAGTCCCTCCGGGTCGGCGTCCCCGGGTGCGCAGGCCCAGGCGACGTACCCGTCCGGGCGCAGCAGCAGGGCGCCGGCCGGCGGCTGTGCGCAGGTGGCGGTCACGACGTCGACCCGGTCCTTCCAGGCCGCCGCGAGGTCGGAGAGCCCGAGCCCACCGCCGCTCAGGTCGACCAACAACGGCCTTCCGGCACGGGCGAGTTCCGCGAGCCGGACGGCCCCGTCGGCGGTGCGGAGCGCGAGTTCCGGGGCGAAGCCCCCGGCCAGCGGGTGCGGGCAGTCGGTGTCGTGGCGGACGTCGCTGCCCGCCATCAGCGCGGCGATCCGGGCGAGGTTGTCCTCGGGGGAGAGCAGTTCGCCGACCAGGGCGCGCAGCGCGGTGATCCCGGGGCCGGGGGACATCAGCGCCATCTGCGCCTGGGAGTGCATGTACACCCGTTCGCCGACCGGGTGGCGTTCGCGCTGGTAGCTGTCGAGCAGGCCGGGAGGGGCCCAGCCCCGGAGGTCGGCGGCCAGCTTCCAGCCGAGGTTGGCGGCGTCCTGGAGGCCGAGGTTGAGCCCGGGGCCGCCGGTGGCGGCGTGGACGTGGGCGGCGTCGCCGACCAGCAGCACGCGGCCGTCGCGGTAGCGCTCGGCGAGCCGGGTGTTGTGGCCCGCGGTGCGCCGCGGGGTGAACCGGCCGGCGGTGCGGGCCGGGGCGAGTTCCAGGTCGGCGCCGGTGACCCGGCGGATGCTGGCGCGCAGCTCGTCCAGGGTGAGCGGGGCCTGCTGGTCCACCGGAGGGCCGCCCCACTCCAGGGTGGCGATCATGACGGCGTCGGGGCTGAAGGGGGAGATGACGAACACGCCGTGGTCGGTGCGGGTGTGGGTGTACGGGCGGAACGGCGTCGGGCAGCCGGGTAGGAGGACCTCGCCGCTGTCGGTGACACGGATCCCTTCGGGCGGCAGCACGTGGGCCATGCGGGAGACCGGGTCGGTCGAGGTGACGCCGGGGAAGCCGATCCCGGCGAGCTTGCGGACGGTGCTGCGGCCGCCGTCCGCGCCGACCAGGTAGCGGGCCCGCAACTTCCCTGCGCCGACGGGGCCGTGGAGGTCGACGGTCACTCCGGTCGCGTCCTGGACGAGGCCGGTGACCTCGTGGTCGCGGCGTACGGTGACGCCCAGTTCGCGGGCGCGTTCCTCCAGCACCTCCTCGATCCGGTGCTGCGGTACGGGTACGGCGTGCAGCGGGTTCGCGTCGAGCCGGTGCAGTTCCAGCGGGAAGGCGCCGAACACGAAGCGCGGTACGGGCTGTGGCGCGCCCGGGACGCCGCTGAGCGGCTCGTGGAGGCCGCGGTGGTCGAGCAGGCGTAGCACCTGGCCGACCAGCCCGTTGGCCTTCTGCTCGCCGGAGCGCGCGGGCAGCCGGTCCAGCACCACCGGCCGGACTCCGGCCAGCGCCAGCTCGCAGGCCAGGAACAGCCCGACCGGGCCGGCGCCGACGACGGCGACGTCGTTGGTCATTTCACATCCCCCTCTGAGACGGTTCGTTCACGGAGTCGACGGATCGGGCAGCCCGGCGGCCAACTGCCGCAGTGCCTCGGCGAACAGCGACTTGAAGGGCACCACGGGATCGGCGCTCAGGTAGTGCTCGTTGGAGACCTGCAGCGCGGAGAGCGCGGCCGAGGCGACCAGCTTCGGGTAGAGGTCCCGGTCGGCGTCGGTGCCGGTCCGGGCGGCGATCGCCGCGGTGAGTTCGGCCCGGGTCTCCGCGCCGCCGCGGAACAGCTCGGCCTGGAGCGGGGGCTCGCGCAGCAGCAGCCGCACGGCGGAGATCCAGCCGGGGTCGGGCGCCTCCTCCGCGCCGTCGAAGGGCTCGACGAGTGCCTCGGTCAGCGCCTCCCACAGCGGTTCCGCCGCCGGGCGCGCCCGCAGGGCCTCGGCGGCCCGCAGGATCCGGTTGCGGTGCCGGAAGACGATCGCCTCGGCCTTGCTGGAGAAGTAGTTGTTGTAGGTGCGCGGGGACACCCCGGCCGCGGCCGCGATGTCCTCCACCCGGACGTTCTCCAGTCCCCGTTCCACCGCCAGGCGCAGCGCCGCCCAGCTCAGTGCCTCCCGCGTCGCGGCCTTCTTCCGTTCCCGCAGACCGGGCCGTCCGTCCGTCATGGCCACCACCCTGCCAGGGAAAGTGCGTGCCACGCAATACTGCGTGGCACGCAAGTTCTCCCGGCCTTCCCGGGCCGTGGCGAGCCGCCCGCCACCTGCGGTTCGTCGCTGGTAGTAGTTGCGTGCTTGCGGAACGGGGCCACGGTGGAGCCCACTCACGCAGCTTTTCCGGCGGGACGACTCGACAGGACTTGAGGAGCCGACATGGGTGGCAGGCAGCGTCCGCCGCGAGCGCGGACCCCGCGCGAGGGCAGGCCGACCGGCGGCGGCCGGGCGAACTCCCGGGTGGCGATCGCCCGGATCGAGGGCTACCTGGCCTGGGAGGCCGAGGTCGCGGCGGCCGAACGGGACGCCCGGGCCTTCGCAGCGCAGTTCCCCTGGCTGCCGAACGCGGAGCGGGAGAGCCTCGAACGGGCCTACGCCGCCGACCGGTTGCGCTACGCCGAGGAGGTCGTGGACCGCGCCGTCGAGCGCTGCCGCCGACTGGCCGCCCGCTACCGCGCCGAGTGCCGCCGGCTCTGCGCCCGCTGGGCGGCGCTCTGCCTGACCGTCACCCTCGCGGCAGCGCTGCTCGCCGTCATCCCGGCGGCCCTGCGGCTCTGAGCGCCGCGGGGCGCGTACGCGGCACGACGGGGGCCCGCTGCGCCGGCGACGGCACAGCGGGCCCCCGACCTGCCGGGACCGGGATCAGTGGTGGCCGTGGCCGCTGGTGATCTCCTCGTGCTCCTCGACGGTGGGCTTGGCGATCTGGCTGCCCTCGCCGTAGAAGCCGCGGGACAGCTTGGCCCGGGCGCGGGTCCACAGGCCCGCCCGGCGGACCACTCCGTTCTCGTCCACCTCCGGCTCCAGTACGACCGGCTCGGGCTGCTCGTGCGCGGTGAGGGTGTACAGCCGGCCCTGGGGCAGCGGCGCGTGCACCTCGACGTACTCGCCGTGCTGCAGCCGGTTGATGACGCCGGTCTCCCGGCCGTGCAGCACCTTCTCCTTGTCGCGGCGCTGCAGGCCCAGGCACCACCGCTTGGTGATCACGAAGAGGACCACCGGCACGGCGAAGAAGCCGGCCCGCACCGCGTAGGTGATCGCGTTGATCGACAGGTGGAAGTGGGTCGCCAGGAGGTCGTTGCCGCCGCCGGCCAGCAGGATCGCATAGAGGCCCATCCAGGCCACGCCGAAGGCGGTGCGGACCGGGTGGTTGCGCGGACGGTCGGCGATGTGGTGCTCGCCGCGGTCCCCGGTGACCCAGGCCTCCAGGAACGGCCAGCACCAGATGGCCAGCAGCACGGTCGGGAAGACGACCAGCGGGATGAACACCCCGAGGTTCAGGGTGTGGCCGCCCCAGACGCTGATCTCCCAGCCCGGCATCACCCGGATCAGGCCCTCGGAGAAGCCCATGTACCAGTCGGGTTGGGCGTCGGTCGACACCTGGTCGGGCCGGTACGGGCCGTAGGCCCAGATCGGGTTGATCGTGGCGACCGCCGACATGAACGCGATGACGCCGAAGACCAGGAAGAAGAAGCCGCCGGCCTTGGCCATGTAGACCGGCATCAGCGGCATGCCCACCACGTTGTCGTTGGTGCGGCCGGCTCCGGCGAACTGGGTGTGCTTGTGGTAGAAGACCAGGATCAGGTGCGCCGCGAGCAAACCGACCATGATCCCCGGGATCAGCAGCACGTGGACGGTGAACAGCCGCGGGATGATGACGAATCCGGGGAACTGTCCGCCGAAGATGAAGAACTGCAGGTAGCTGCCGACGATCGGGATCGCCAGGATCGCACCCTCCATGAAGCGGATACCGGTGCCGGAGAGCAGGTCGTCGGGCAGCGAGTAGCCCATGAAACCGTCGAACATGCCGAGGAACAGCAGCAGCGCCCCGAAGACCCAGTTGATCTCGCGCGGCTTGCGGAACGCGCCGGTGAAGAAGACGCGCATCATGTGGGTCAGCATCGAGGCGATGAAGACGACGGCCGCCCAGTGGTGGATCTGGCGCATCAGCAGGCCGCCGCGGATGTCGAAGCTGATGTCGACGGTGGAGGCGTACGCCAGCGACATCTGGATGCCCTTGAGCGGGACGTACTTCCCGTCGTAGACGACCTCGGCCATGCTCGGCTGGAAGAACATGGTCAGCCAGACACCGGTCAGGATGATGATGACGAAGGTGTAGAGCGCGATCTCGCCCAGCATGAAGGACCAGTGGTCCGGGAAGATCTTGCGCAGGTTGGACTTGGCCAGGGCGTAGATGCCGAGCCTGCCGTCCGTCCAGTCGGCGAAGGCTTCGGCCTTGTTGGCCGGCCTGCTGCGGCTGCTGGTCACCCGTCCGGGCTGCGAGTGCAGTTCGGTGCTCACGACGGGCTCCCCGGCGTTCCCGGCGTGCCGTGGCGGAGGCCCGCCGGCGGGAACGCCGGCCGACGAAGTGTTGTGATCATGGGACCTCTCGATACGGGCCCGCCGGGCGGACCGGCGCGCGGACCGGGGCGGCTCGCTGGACCCGTTGCTCAGGGTGATGGGGCGCTTACTCTGTCATGCTGTCGGCAGGGGGCCGACTGTGCACGTCCATCGGGCCGTCCGGCCGCGCGTGTCGGGCCGGACGGGGGTTCCTGACGCCCGATCGGCTGGCCCCCGGTCGGCCCAACGGGGGCGATGCTGCGCTCGGGTGCAGCTGAAGCGTGTCGGCGCGCGCCGCGTCCGGGCGCCACGAGGGCGTGGGCCTACGCTGCGCCAATGGTGGATCAGCGTGAACTCTTCGAGGACGTCACCGAGGCCCTGGCCCGCGCCGGATTCGACACCGCGCCGGGTGCCTCGCCCCTGTCGATCGGCCGCCACCCCGAGGGTGTGGTGGTCGGCTGGTTTCCGGGGGAGGAGCCGGACGGCCCGCCGTCCGGCCTGGCGCGGGCGGCGGTGACCGCGGCGGCCGCGCTCGTCCTTCGGGAACGGGGCCTCCTGGTCACCGAGACGGGGGAGGGGGACCTGCTGGTGCGCTGCGCCGAACCGGTGACGGTCCCTCCGGAGTCGGAACCCGAGGCGGCGCCCGAGCAGTGGTGGGGGTGACGAAGATCTCTCCGCGGTGGCGCCGGCGCGCCGAGTTGGCCTGCGCATGGGTGTTCCCATACCGAACCCTTACCTGAACGCGGGGTGCAGTTGACCGCGGCGGCTCTAAGGTTTGCCTAAGCTAAGCGAAACGCCCTGGACCTCCCGTCCGGGGCGTTCGCCGTGCCCGTTCCGCCGGCACCCCCGGCGGGGCGGTAGAGGACAGGTACAACCCGGGGCGGCCCGGGGGAGGAGCCCGCTGCATGTGGGATGAGGCGTTTCCCAGCTTCCTGATCGGGCTGCGCGAAGGGCTCGAAGCAGGCCTGATCGTGTCGATCCTGGTCGCCACGCTGGTCCGGGCCGGTCAGAAGGGCCGGCTGCCCCAGGTGTGGACCGGCGTCGCGGCGGCCGTCGCGCTCAGCCTCAGCTTCGGCGCGGTGCTCACCTTCACCGCCGCCAACCTCTCCGGTCACGCCCAGGAGGCCTTCGGCGGGGTGCTGAGCCTGATCGCGGTCGGCTTCGTCACCGCGATGGTGTTCTGGATGCGCCGCTCGGCGCGCACCCTCTCCGCCGACCTGAAGGAGAAGGTCCAGGCCTCGCTGGCGATGGGCGCGGGCGCGCTGGTGTTCACCAGCTTCCTCGCGGTCGCGCGCGAGGGACTCGAGACCTCGCTCTTCCTGTGGACCAACGCGCGCACCGCCGGGGAGTCCACCGGTCCGCTGATCGGCGCCGCCGTCGGCCTGCTGCTCTCGGTGGGCCTTTGCTGGGGCCTGTACCGCCGGGCCCTGAAGATGAACCTCACGAAGTTCTTCACCATCACCGGTGCCGGCCTGATCGTCGTCGCCGCGGGCGTGCTCGGCTACGGCCTGCGCGACCTCCAGGAGTCCGGGCTGGTCGGCGGTGGCAACACGTACGCCTTCGACCTGAGCGGGCACCTGGACGCCTCCTCGTGGTACGCCACGCTGGTCCAGGGCACCCTCAACCTGACCGTCACCATGACGGTGCTCCAGGTCGTCGGCTACATCGCCTACCTCAGCATCGTGATGACCCTCTTCATCGAGGGCGTGCGCGGCGGCAAGGCGGCCCCGGCGGCCGTTCCCGCCGCGCCGAAGACGGACGCCGGCAAGCCGGAGGCAGGCAAGCCGGAGGTCGGGGAGCCGGAGGTCGGGCAGCCGGTGCGCACCGGCCGTCCGCGCTGGGTGCTGCCGACCGCGGCGATCGCCGTCCCGGTCGTGGTGGCCGGCACCGTGATCGCCGTCAGCGACGGCAAGCAGGACGGCTCCGCCACCGTCTCGGTCTCCGCGAAGGAGTGCGGAAAGGGCTTCGGCACCCCCCAGCCCGGCCAGCAGGTGTTCCAGATGCACAACACCGGCGACAAGACCTCCGAGGTCTACCTGGTCAACCCGGGCAGCGGCGCCGTCTACGGCGAGATCGAGGGCCTCGCCCCCGGCACCACCCGCGCGCTCACCGCCACCATCGGCTCCGGCGACTACGCCTGGCGCTGCGTTCCCACCGGCGGAACGACCGTCACCTCCGCCACCGTGCACGTCACCGGTGGCGCCGAGGTCAAGGCCGTCAAGCCGGTCTCCGAGGACGATCTCAAGGCCCCGCTGGACGGTTACAAGGACTACGTCAACAAGGGCCTCGCGACCCTGATGACGCAGACCCAGAAGATCCAGGGCGACATGCGGGCCGGTGACCTCGCCACCGCCAAGGCGGACTGGCTCACCGCCCACCTCCAGTACGCCTCGCTCGGCGCCGCCTACGGCACCTTCGCCGACCTCGACAAGAAGATCGACGGCCGCCCCGACGGTTACGCCGACAGGTCCCAGGACCCGGGCTTCACGGGCTTCCTGCGCCTGGAGTACGGCCTCTGGCACGGCCAGTCCGCCGCCGACCTGACGCCCGTCGCCGACGAGCTCGCCCAGAACGTCGCCAAGCTGGTGCACGACTTCCCCAGCCAGGACTTCGACCCGGGCGACCTCCCGCTGCGCGCCCACGAGATCCTGGAGAACACCCTCCAGTTCGAGCTGACCGGCGACACCGACATGGGCAGCGGCACCAACCTGGCCACCACCCAGGCCAACCTGGCCGGCACCCAGGAGCTGCTGACCCTGCTGCAGCCGCTGCTCGACGGGCGCGACCCGCAGGTGCTGGTCCGGGTCAACGCCGGGATGAAGCGGGTCGGGGACCTGGTCGCCGCCGCCCGCACCGCCGACGGCTGGACCCCGCTGGACAAGCTGCCCGCCGACGCCCGGCGCCAGCTGGACGGCGCCACCGGCCAGCTGCTCGAAGACCTCTCGCCCATCCCCGCCCTGCTCGAGATCCGGAAGGCCGCCTGATGACCGACCACACCGCAGCCGCCGGTTCCTGCCCGTTCCCGCACGCCGCCGCTGCCGCGGCCGCCGCCGAACCGGCCGCCGAACAGGGCGGCTGCCCGGCCGGTCCGGTCCGCCGCAGCTTCGTCCGGGCCGCGCTCGGCGCGGGAGCCGGGGCCGCCGTCCTGGCTGGCGGGGCGTTCAGCCTCGGGGCCGAGCCGGCCGCCGCCGGGGACACCCACCAGACGAAGTCCGGAGCCGTCCCGTTCCACGGCGACCACCAGGCCGGCATCACCACCCCGGCCCCCGGCTACGCGGCCTTCGTCTCCTGCCAGGTGATCGCCCAGGACCGCAAGGGCCTGGAGGAGCTGTTCCGGACCCTGACCGAGCGGATCCGCTTCCTCACCGCCGGCGGCACCCCGCCCGACCTCGGCGTCGGCGCCCCGCCCTCCGACAGCGGCATCCTCGGCCCCGTCGTGCCCACCGACAACCTGACCGTCACCGTCGGCGTCGGCGCCTCGTTGTTCGACGACCGCTACGGCCTGGCCAAGGCCAAGCCCGTCAAACTGACGCCGATGAAGACCTTCCCCAACGACAACCTGCAGCCCGGCGAACTCCACGGCGACCTCTCGCTGCAGATCTGCGCCGACCGGCAGGACACCGTGCTGCACGCGCTGCGCGACATCACCCGGCACACCCGCGGCGGGATGCAGATCCTCTGGCGGATCGACGGCTTCCAGAACCAGTCCCGCCCGGACGGCGCCCAGCGCAACCTGCTCGGCTTCAAGGACGGCATCGTCAACCCGGACACCACCTCCACCCGGGAGATGGACCGGCTGATCTGGGTCAACGACGGCACGGGCGAGCCCGCCTGGGCGACCGGCGGCAGCTACCAGGTGATCCGGATCATCCGGATGCTGATCGAGTTCTGGGACCGGGTCAAGCTCAGCGAGCAGGAGAAGATGTTCGGCCGGCGCCGTGACACCGGCGCGCCGCTGGACGGCCACCAGGAGAACGACGCGCCGGACTACGGCAAGGACCCGGACGGCAACGCGATCCCGCTCAACGCGCACATCCGCCTGGCCAACCCGCGCACCGCCGACACCGACACCTCGCGCATCCTTCGCCGCGGCTTCAACTACGACCGCGGCATCGACAAGGCGGGAAACCTGGACATGGGCCTGGTGTTCTGCTGCTACCAGCAGGACGTGGTGCGGCAGTTCGAGGCCACCCAGACCCGGCTGATCGACGAACCGCTGGTCGACTACATCTCGCCGACCGGCGGCGGGTACTTCTTCGTCCTGCCGGGCGTGAAGGACGACGCCGACTGGCTCGGACGGGGGCTGCTGGCCGCCGTCCGAGGGTGACGTCGCGGAGGGGCCCCGGCCTCGTGCCGGGGCCCCTCCGTCGTGTGCGAGCCGCGACGGCCGGAGCGGCGGACGGTCCGCCCTTCAGCCTCCGATGCGCCACGACGCGACGTCCCGGTAGCGGATCGGTCCGGGGCCGCGGCCGATGTTGCTCCCGACGAGGTGAAGGCGTTCGGTGCGCCACGGCCGGCCCACGAACCCGCCGAGCCCGGCCGCGGCCTGCGGCACGCTGACTGGGTCGTCACGGCGGGACCGTGCCAGCGTCAGGTGCGGACGCAGCGGCCGGTCCCGGAACCGGATGCCGCAGGACCCGACCACGTCCCGGACGGCGGCGGCGAGCCGGTGCAGTCCCTCCAGGTCACCGTCGATGCCGCTCCAGAGCAGTCGCTCGTCGAAGTGGCCGCCGCCCCGCAGGCTCAGCTGGAGGGCGGGGTGCGACGCGACGGGACCGGCCAGCGCCGACTGCAGCGGCGGCACCGCCGCGGACGGCTGTTCGCCGAGGAAGGCCAGGGTGATGTGCCAGTCCTCGATCCGGTTCCACCGCAGCCGCGGGTACCGGGCGTAGGCGGGCTCCAGGGCGCGGGCCAGTTCGTCCTTGGCGTCGTCGGGCGGAGCCAGGGCCACGAAGACGCGCCGGGTCGGGGGTTCCGGGTGATCGTGCACGAGGGATTTCTAGCATCCCCGCGCCCGCCGTCCGCCGGCGCCCGCCCCCGCCCGGGGCGCCCGCGAGCCGTCGTGACGGCGGGTGACACCGTGACGGGAGGTGTGCGAGGCTGCTTGTCGCGCGCCGTCGCGCGCGGGGGAACCGGGGGGTTCGGATGAGCGGTGGGTCGCCGTCGGGTACGCGCGGGCGGTGGGACCGGCGGGCGGGGGTCCTGCTGGTCGTCGGCGGGCTGGTGACGGCCGCTGCCGCGCTGCGGCCGGAGGGCGGGCTGCTGGGGACGGCGACGAGCGGGCCGGTGAGCGACCTCGGGTACGTGATGCTGCTCGCGCTGGTCTGGACCGCGCTGGTCGGCAGGTTCGCGGTGCGCTTCCGCGAGGAGGTCCGCCACCTCGACGGGCCCACGCCCAGGGCCGAGCGCCTGCGGGCGGCGGCGATGCTCCTGCTGCCCCTGGCCGCCGCCGCGGTGCCGGTCCTGCTGCTGGTCCTGCACGCCCGGGGTGCCTCCGGGCCGCACGGGCAGCCCGGTCCGCCGGTGGTGCCCACCGTCAGCCCCGGGGCCGTCCCGCCGGGCCCGCGGGCACCGGCCGTTTCGGTCGTCGCAGTCGGGGCCGGCGTGCTGTTCGTCGCCCTGCTCGTCCTGGCGGCTGCCGTCGCGCTGCTGTTCGGAGCCGTCGTCCTGCTTCGGCTGCACCGGTCGCGGGACCGGCGGGCTCCGGTGGTGTTGCCGGCCGCGGTCGCGTCCGCGAGCCCCGAGGCCGCTCTCGCCGAGGCCGTCGCCTCCGGTCGCAGAGCGCTCGAGGGAACCGACGCCCGGGCGGCGGTGATCGCCTGTTACGCGGCGATGGAGAGCTCGCTGGCCGCCTCCGGCCTGCCCCGGCACGCCTGGGAGAGCCCGACGGAGCTGCTGCGGCGGGCGCTGTCCGATGAGCGGATCGACGCCGCCGGGGCGCGGGAGCTCACCGCGCTGTTCCGGGAGGCCCGCTACTCGACCCACCGGATGGACGACGACCAGGTGCGCCGGGCCCGTACGGCCCTGGACACCATCGCCGCCCGGCTCGCGGACACTCTGCCCCCGGCGACCACCGGCGCGCACACCGGGGGAGGTGGCCGATGAGCGGAGCGGCGCCGCGGCGGGACCGGACCGCGGACGGGACGGGTGGGACGGAGCTCGAGCTCGCCCGCCCGGGCTCGGTGCGCCACAGCCTGATCGAGCTGGCCGTGCCCGCCGCCCTCGCGGAGGTCCTGTGCGCCCTGGTCGGCGGTTGGCCCGGGGCGGGGGCCGGCGCGGCCCTGCTGGCCGTCACCGGTCTGCTCGTGGCCCGCCACGTGGCCGGAGCGGGTGCCGAGCCCTTCTCCCTGCGCCGCCGGCCGCGGCAGACGGACGTGTACGAGCACGGCCTCGGTGACTGGCGCTGGACGGTCCGCCAGGGCCTCGACCCCCGGGGCGACGCCGTGCCGCTGCGCTCCCGGCTCCAACGGCTGTACGCGGTACGGCTCGTGGAGGTCCACGGTGTGAGCCTGCCGGCCGACCGCGAGCGGGCGGCCGAACTCCTCGGGCCGCGGCTGTGGCCGTGGATCGACCCCCTGGCGCCCGCGCCCGCCGCGGCCTTCCCGGCGGAGGTCCTGCACGAGCTGGTCGACCGGCTCGAATCGCTGTGACCTCCCGTCACCGACCCGGGCCGCGAGCCGGTTCCCGTACCGACCCCGCGCTGAGACCCGCACTGAGACCCGTACCGATTCCCCTACCGACGCCCGTACCCAGCGACCGAATCGTTTCCGCAGGAGCGCCATGTCCGCCCTTTCCAACAGCCCCCACACTGCCGCGACCACGTCGCCGCTGACTCCGCAGCAGGCCGGAGACCGGGCCGGCGCGGTGCTCGCGGAGATCGAACGGGCCGTGGTCGGCAAGCCGGAGGCACTGCGCCTGGTCATGCTCGGCGCCCTCGCCGGCGGGCACGTCCTGATCGAGGACCTGCCCGGGCTCGGGAAGACCCTGTTGGCCCGCTCGTTCGCGACCACCCTCGGCCTGGACTTCCGCCGGATCCAGTTCACCCCCGACCTGCTGCCCTCCGACGTCACCGGCGCGCCCTTCTACGAGCGCACCACGGGCGAGATGGTGTTCCGGCCCGGCCCGCTCTTCACCCAGCTGCTGCTGGCCGACGAGATCAACCGGACCCCGCCCAAGACCCAGGCCGCCCTGCTGGAGGCGATGGCCGAGGGCCAGGTCTCCGTCGACGGCGCCACCCGCCGGCTGCCGGAACCCTTCCTGGTCATCGCCACCGCCAACCCGATCGAGTACGAGGGCACCTACGCCCTGCCCGAGGCCCAGCTCGACCGCTTCCTGCTGCGGGTGCGCATGGGCTACCTGCCCACCGCCACCGAGGCGGCGATGCTGCGCGCGCGGATCGACCGGGCGGCCCCCGAACCGGTGCTCCAGACCGTGGCCGGCCCGGAGGAACTGCTCGCCATGCGGGCCGCGGTGGAACGGGTCGAGGTCGACGACGACCTGGTCGACTACGTCATCGCCCTCGTCGACGCCACCCGCAACGACCAGCAGATCCAGGTGGGCGCCTCGCCCCGCGGGGGTCTGGCGCTGATCCAACTGGCCCGCGCCCACGCCGTGCTGGAGGGCCGCGACTACCTCACCCCCGAGGACGTCAAGGCGCTCGCCGTCCCCGCCCTGGCCCACCGCATCACGCTCAAGCCGGAACTGTGGGTGCGCCAGATCGAGGCGGACGACGTGATGGCGCGGCTGGTCGCCTCCGTTCCGGCACCGCAGACGCTGCCCCGCGCGGTGGCACCGTGAACCGCGCCGGGGCTCCGGTTCCGGCTCCGGTTCCGGCGTCGGGTTCGGCGTCGGCCGTCGAGGACACCGACCACCTCGCCGGCCGCGCCCGGGCCCTGGCCGTCGCTCGCAGCGCCCGGGCCAGCGCCGCCGGCCTGCCCGACACCCCGCCGTCACCCCACTGGCGGCCCCGTGAGCAGACCCTGCGCCTGCTCACGGTGGCCACCGCCGCGGCCGTCGCCGCCCTGGTCACCGGCCACGCCTGGCTGCTCGCCCCGGCGGCCTTCGCGGCCGTCCTGCTCGCGCTCGCCGCTCCGGGGACCAGTCGCCCCACCCGGCTGTCCGCCGAGAGCACCGTCCGACCGCGGCGCTGTTTCGAGGGTGAGCCCGTCACCGTGCACGTCACCGTGGAGCACGACGGCCGGATCGGCCCGCCCGAGCCCACCGTGTCGCTCGGCCCCGGCCTCGCCATGGACGCCCTGACCGTGACCCCGACCGGCGTCGACCTCGTTCTGCGCGTGGACAGCTGGGGCCGCCGCCACCTCGGGGTCGTCGACCTCGACGTGCCCGACGCCCGGGGCCTGACCCACCGCACCGTCCGCACCGACCTCGGCACCGTCGACGTCTTCCCCGTCCCCGACGCCGCCCGCCTGACCCCGGTCCCGGTCCGCCTGCCCGAACGGATCGGTGAGCACACCACCGCCCACGAGGGCACCGGTGTCGAGGTCGTCGGCGTCCGCCCGCACGTGCCCGGCGAGCGGCAGCGCAGGATCCACTGGCCGTCCACCACCCGCCGTGACGCCGTCCAGATCAACCAGTTCGCCGCCGAGCGCGCCGTCGACGCGGTCGTCCTGCTCGACACCCTCGCCGACTACATCGACACCGCCACCGGCCGGCGCAGCCTGGACGAGACCCTGCGCGCCGCCACCGGCCTGACCCGCGCCTACCTGCGCCGACACGACCGGATCGGCCTGCTGGCGGTCGGCGGACGCCTGCGTCGGCTCACCGCCTCCGCGGGGGACCGGCAGTTCTACCGCATGGTGGAGAGCGTGCTGGAGGCCCGTCAGGACCGCCCCCCGCGCGGCCCCCTCCCGCCCCTGCCGCTCGCGGCCCTGCCCGGCCATGCCCTCGTCTACGCCTTCACACCCCTCGCGGACCAGCGCATCCTCGACGTCCTCGGCCAGATCCGTGAACGCGGCAACCCCCTCGTCGTGGTGGAGATCCCGGCCGGGGAGCCGACGGCCCGCCCCGACGACGGGACCGACGCCCTCGCGCTGCGCCTGTGGCGCGCCGAACGGGAGGCGATGCGCGTCACGCTGCGCGGCCGGGGCATCCCGGTGGTCGGCCACACGCCCGGCGAGGCCCTGGACCTGGCCCTCGGGCCCCTGCTGCGACGCCGCATCGTGGGGGCCGGCCGATGACCCTGCCTTCGACGACCGGTGCGGCCGGTGCGGCCGGTTCGACCGGTTCGACCGGTGCGGCTGATCCGGCCGCTCCGACCGGCCCGACCGCTCCGGCCGGCGCGACGCGTGATGCGGGACCGGGGCGACCGGCCCGCGGGACCGGCTGGTCCCCGCGCCTCGAACGCGTCGCCCTGCGCGGCACCGGTACCGCCCTGGCCCTCGCCGCCGCGGGCACCGGAACCGGCACCCTCACCGACCGGCTGGGGCCCGTGTGCCTCCTGCCGGTCGCCGTCGGTGCCCTGTGGGCCGCCGTGCCCGCCCCGGACGGGCCGACCCCGACGAGGTGGCTCGCCCGTCTGTCCACCGGTCGCACCACCCTCCTCGCCGCCGGATCCGTCCCGCTCGCCGCCCTCGGCGAGCCGTCCTGGTGGCGGGCGCTCGCGGTGACCGTCCTGCTCGCCGGCTACCTGATGCTGCTCGATGCGCTCGGCCCCCGTCGCCCGAGCGTGCGCCCCGCCTCCGCGGCCACCGCCCTCACCGCCTCGCTCCTGGTCCTGCCCCCGGCCTTCACCCCCACCTCGGCCGGCGAGTGGTCCCGCCCGCTCGCCGTGCTGGGCTTGGCCGTGGCGGCAGTCGGCGTGGGCCTCGCCCTGGATCCGCGGTCGCGGCGGACACCTCACGGGCCCCCGGCGGACCGGGAACCGGACGGCGCCGGCCCGGCCTCCACCTGAGGGCGCAGTCCCCCGGTCCCCGCGGCGGTCCGGACTACCCTCACGGGGCCGAGGAGGCCGGTGGAGTCCGGACGCAGGCCCCGCTGACCTCGGGTGCTAGGGACCGTCCGGCGAGGTCCGCCGGACGGTCCCTACCCGCCGAGGGTGAAGCCGATCACCGCGCCGCCACCCTCCCGGTTGGCGGCGAAGGCGGTGCCGCCGTGCGAGCGGGCCACCTCGGCCACGATGGCCAGGCCCAGGCCCGAACCGGGGAGGCTGCGGGCGGCGGTGGCCCGGTAGAAGCGGTCGAAGACCCGGTCGAGGTCGGCCTCGTCGATGCCCGGGCCCCGGTCGCGGACCTCGACCCGCGGGCCGCGCGCCACCACCTCGATCGGGGACGTCCCGGCCGGGTCGAACTTGGCCGCGTTGTCCAGCAGGTTGTTCACCGCGCGGGCCAGCGCGTCCGGGCGGGCGATGACGACGGTGCCGTCCGCGTCCACGGTGATCGTCCGGTCGCTGCGCCGGCGGGCCTGGGCGGCGGCCTCGTGCACCACCTCCGCCAGCACCACCTCGACCGGGTCCTCGTCCGCCTTGCGGTCCGCCGCGAGCGCCACCAGCTCCTCGACCAGCTGGGTCAGCTCCCGGGCCTCCTCGGACAGGTCGGCGAGCAGCGCGGCGCGCTCGGCGGGCGGCAGCCGGTCGATGCTGGGGAGCACCGAGAGGTTGGTGCGAAGGCTGGTCAGCGGCGTGCGCAGCTCGTGCCCGGCGTCCTGGACGAGTCGGCGCTGGTTCTCCTTGGCCGTGGCGAGGCGGACCAGCATCCGGTCGAAGGCGCGGCCGAGCCGGCCCACCTCGTCCGTCCCGGCGGCGGGCACCGGGACGTCCAACCGGCCGCTGGAGGCGACCAGTTCGGCGGCGTCCGTGAGCCTGACGAGCCGTCCGGTGATCCGCCCGGCGACCAGCCATCCGGCCCCGCCGGCCACCAGCACGACGGCGGCCACCACGGCCACCATCTGGGCGCGCAGCCGCGCCAACAGCTGCTCGACGTCGTCGAGTCGCTGCACGACCTGGACGGCCCCGCGGCCGCTGCCGAGCGAGACCACCCCCACCCGCCAGGTGGCGCCGGGGAGATGGCGCACGTCGGTCGCCGTGCGGGCGGGGGTGTCGGCGTGGGCGAGCTCGCGGTCGGCCGGGGTGGTCGGCAGGACGATGTGGGAGGCGCCCGGGATGACGGCCCCGGTGGAGTCGAGGGCCTGCGCGGTGACCCGGATCGGGTGGAGCAGCTGCTCGCTCAGTCCGCTCGGGCCGTTGAAGTCCCCCGGGAACAGCTTCTGTCGGTCGACCTGGCCGCTCACCGCGCGGACGGCGGAGTTGAAGTCGTCCGTCTCGTCGTCCCGGATCAGGGCGGCGGCGGCGCGGTAGCCGAGGGTGCCGATCAGCACCGCGACCAGCGCCGCCATCGCCGCGAAGGCGAGCGAGAGGGTGGTGCGCAGGCCCGGGCGGGGCAGGCGGGGGCGGTTGCCCGCGGGGCCGGTCACGGCTCGCGCAGCGTGTAGCCCACGCCGCGGACCGTGTGGATCAGCGGGGTGAGGCCGGGGCGGTCGAGTTTGCGCCGCAGGTAGCCGATGAACACCGCGAGGTTCTTCGAGCCGGGGCCGAAGTCGTAGCCCCAGATCCGCTCGTACAGGGTGGTCTGGTCGAGGACGGCGCCGGCGTTCCGGGTGAGCAGCTCCAGCAGGTCGAACTCGGTGCGGGACAGCTCCAGTTCCAGTCCGCCGCGCCAGGCCCGGCGGGCGGGCGGCTCGACCCGGAGGTCGGCGACGGTGAGCACGTCCTCGGTGGTCTCGGCCGGGGGGTTGCGGCGCAGCAGGGCGCGCAGGCGCGCGAACAGCTCGTCCACGTCGAAGGGCTTGACCAGGTAGTCGTCGGCGCCGGCGTCCAGTCCGGCGATCCGGTCCGGGACCTCGACCCTGGCGGTGAGCATCAGCACGGGGGTGCGGTCCCCGGCGGCGCGCAGCCGGCGGCAGACCTCCAGGCCGTCCGGCGCGGGCATCATCACGTCGAGCACCAGGACGTCCGGGCGCTGTTCGGCGAGGACGGCGAGGGCCTGGGTGCCGTCCGCGGCTATCCGTACCCGGTAGCCCTCCAGCGTCAGGGCGCGGGTGAGCGAGTCGCGGATGGCGCGGTCGTCCTCGGCGATCAGCACGGTGTGGGTCATGGGGGAGATTCTCCCTGGCGTGCTCACGGCAGTGGAGAGCGGGGCGCGGCTTTCCGGCCGGCGTGGGTTTCGCCCGCTCCTTCGTGGGCGTACGGTGGCCACACGGTGGCGCGCCGCCGGTGGGCCGCCGGTCCGTGTCGGCACGCCCCGCGGGAGGCCGCGATGGCAGAGCGGATGGCCTTTCTCACCACCCCGCGCGCGGAGCGGGCGCGGCGGGACGCGCGGGAGCGCCTGGGGGACTGGCGGGAGGTGTACCGGCCGGGGGCGCTTCTGCCGGTGGTGGGCGGGCAGGCGGAGCGGTGCATGGACTGCGGACTGCCGTTCTGCCACGCGGCCTGCCCGCTGGGGAACCTGGTGCCGGAGTGGAACCGGCTGGCGGCCGAGGGGGACTGGCGGGCCGCGGCCGCCCGGCTGCTGGCGACCGACAACTTCCCGGAGTTCACCGGGCGGCTCTGCCCGGCGCCGTGCGAGAGCGCCTGCGTGCTGGCGATCGACGGGGCCGCGGTGACGATCAGGAACGTGGAGCTGGCGATCGCCGACCGGGCCGGGGAAGAGGGCTGGGACCGGCCGCTTCCCCCTTCCCCGTACGGCCGGAGAGGGCGCGTGGCGGTGATCGGCTCGGGCCCGGCCGGGCTGGCCGCCGCCCAGCAGTTGACCCGGGCCGGGCACGCGATCACGGTCTACGAGCGGGCCGACCGCCCGGGCGGGCTGCTGCGCTACGGGATCCCGCCGTTCCGGCTGGAGAAGCACCGCCTGGACCGGCGGCTCGACCAACTTCGCGCCGAGGGAACCGAGTTCCGCACCGGGGTGTGGGTCGGTCGGGACGTCACGGGGGAGCGGCTGCGCGCCGAGCACGACGCGGTGGTGGTCGCGGTGGGCGCCACCGCCCACCGGGAGCCGGCCGTGCCCGGGTGCCGGCTGCCCGGGGTGCATCCGGCGATGGAGTACCTGACCTGGGCGAACCGGGTGGACGAGGGGGACGTCGTGACCTCGCCGCTGTCCGCCGAGGGGCGGCGGGTGGTGATCGTCGGCGGCGGGGACACCGCGGCCGACTGCCTGGGGACGGCGCTGCGCCAGGGCGCGGCCTCGGTCACCCAGTTGGACATCAACCCGTGCCCGCCGCGGGACCGGGCGGCGGGACAGCCCTGGCCGGTCCATCCCAAGGTGTACCGGGAGACCACCTCGCACGAGGAGTCGGAGGCGGTGACGGGCGGGTCGGGTCCGTCGGCGGGCCATTCGGATCCGTCGGGGGCCGGGGCGGGTCCCTCGGCGCGCGGTGGCCGGGTGTTCGAGGCGGTGACGGTCGGATTCGAGCCGGGACCGGACGGGCGGCTGGCGGCCGTCCGCGTCGCCTCGTGCGTGGCGGACGGGCGCAGCCCCCGGGCGGGCAGCGAGCGGGTGCTGCCCGCGCAGCTGGCACTGCTCGCGCTGGGCTTCACCGGGCCCGAGCCGGACCAGTCGCTGTTCGCCCAACTGGGCCTGGACCTCGGGCCGGAGGGCACGCTGGAGCGGGACGACGGGTTCGGCACCGCCGCCGACGGGGTGTTCGTCGCCGGGGACGCCGGGCGGGGCCAGTCGCTGATCGTCTGGGCGATCGCCGAGGGCCGGGCAGCGGCCGCGGCGGTGGACCGCTACCTGCGCGGACGGACCGAACTCCCGGCGCCGGTGAGCGCGTCGGCGCGGACGCTCACGCTGTGAGGGCGTGGGCGCCCGCGCCGGACGGGCCGCGGGCTTCCGGTCAGCCGAGGCCGAGGACCGAGAGGGCCGTGGTCCAGTCGTTGACGATGGCCTGCTGGGCGGGCACCAGGTCGACCTGGTGGTTGCAGACGGCGCGGTAGAGCTTGTACTCCACGGTGTCCTTGTCGGTGGAGTACAGGCCGCTCGCGCCGGTGGCGTAACGCGGCTCCGGCCAGAGGTTGTTCGGGTCGGTGGGGTTGCCGCCGAGCGACAGCGGGATGAAGTGGTCCTCCTCGTAGTCCGCCGTGCTGGTGTCCGCGTAGCCGTACTGGGCGATCTGCTGGACCTTCAGGCGGTTGGTGTAGGTGGTGGACGGGCGGATCGAGGTGCTGTAGCCGCTGACGCAGATGGTGGAGTCGATGGTGTCCTGGGTGACGTCCGGGTTGGTGGCGCCGGGCGTGCAGGACGGGTCGGGCAGCGGCAGGTAGGCCTGCGAGCAGGTCGCGTCGAGGGCGGCGCCGGTGTGCGGGGCGACGGCGGTGCGGGCGGGGGCGGCGTGTGCGGTGCCGGCGGTCGCGAGGGCGGCCGCGGCGAGCACCACGGTGGCGACGGCGGGGGCGAGGCGGTGGGCACGAAGCATGTGGGGAGCTCCCTGTCACGGGCCCGGCACGGGATGCCGAGCGGTGTGTGTCCATGTCACCACCGGCGGATCTATGCGGGTAGACAGGGAATGGTGAATAGTTGACAAAGTGTCAGTCAACGGGGTCGGGGCAAGATTTCGCTTGACGCGGAGCCGTCGGGCGGGCGGGATGGGTTCGCGCCGGGAGGGCGCGCCGGGGCGGGCTCCGAGCTCAGCGGGGCAGTCGGCGGGCGAACACGTCCGGGGCTCCGTTGGTGTCGCCCGGAGTGAGGGTGCCGTCCTCCGAGGTGAACACCACCGTGGTGCCACGGGCGTCGATGTACGGGTCGTACGAGGCGCCGGCGGTCTGGGCGCCGTCGGCCGCGACGCTGACCCGCTCCGTGCGGCCGGTCCGCAGGTCGCGGCGGAAGACGTCGCCGGCGCCGTTGGTGTCGCCGGGCACCAGGTTGGCGGCCGTGGAGTCGAAGTACACCCAGCGGCCGTCGGCGCTCATCCGGCCGTTGAGGGAGTCGCCGGTGGTCGTCGTCCCGGGCAGGCCGACGCTGACCAGGCTCTCGGTGCCCCTCGTCAGGTCCCGGACGTACACCTCGAAGTGGTGGTCCGACCAGTTGTCGCCGTGCTGCACCCAGGCCGAGTAGACGGCGTAGCGGCCGTCCGCGCTGAGCGCCGGGTAGTCCGCCCCGCGCCAGCCGTCCTTGCCGTCAGGGCTGGCCAGGGTGGTCCGCTCGGAGCGCAGATCGCGGACGTAGAGCGGGTAGAGGTGCGGCTTGAGCAGTTGCGGGTGGTCGGAGGAGGTGGGGGACTCGGCTGAGCGGGCCGGCTCGGGGCTCTGGAGGGAGTCGTGGACGAACTGCTCGTCGGACTCCTGATCGGAGTCGGCGCCGAGCCGGGCGGCGGCGTCCGGCGAGAGCGCGCCGGGCTGGTCGGGGGCGATGATGTTGGTGGCCTTGGAGATGAAGGCGACGCTCGCGCCGTCGGCGCTGATCACCGGGGAGGCGGAGGAGCCGTTCGCCTCCTTGCCGTCCGCGCCGGTGCTGACCAGGCGGTTCTCCCCGGTCCGCAGGTCGTGGACGTAGATGTTGGCTCCCTGCCAGGTGACCGTGCCGGGCGCCAGGTCGGAGCGGTTGGACTGGAAGGCGACGGAGCGGCCGTCCCGGCTGATCGAGGGGTGTCCGGAGAACTTGTCCTTCTGGGACTGACCCGGCTCCTCGCCGACGGAGACGAGGGTGGTCACGCCGGTCCGGCGGTCGTGCACGTAGACGTCGTCGTACCCGCGGTTGGCGCCGGGCACCAGGTTGGTGGCGGAGGAGCCGAACGCGACGTAGCGGCCGTCGCCGCTGATGGTGGCCTCGAAGGAGTCGCCGTCCGCCTGGGCGCCGTCCGGCCCGGTGTCGACCCGTTCGGTGCGGCCGGTCCGCAGGTCGCGGACGAAGACGTCGCTCTTGCCGTTGGTGTCGCCGGGCACCAGGTTGGTGGCGGTCGAGGTGAAGACGGCGTAGCGGCCGTCGGCGCTCAGACCGGCGGCGCGTGAGCCACCGTCGGGCTGGGCCTGACCGAGGCCGACGGACACCCGTTCGGTGCCCGGCGCGCGGTGGGGGGCCGGGTCGGCCTGGGCCGCTCGGGTGCCGGTCAGTGCGAGGGCGGCGGCGGCGCCGAGCGCGCAGGCGGCGCGCAGCAGCCGGCGGGCCGTGGCGCGGGTCGGTGTGGTGCGTGCGTGGGTCATCTGATCCCCTCCCCTGGGAACGGCCGGACCGCGTCGACGGTGGCGCCCGGTGGCGCGTGGTCGCCTTGAGGGCTGGTGTCGAACTCCCCTGCGACCGGCTCGTGGGTGAGCCAACCGTCGGACGGGCCGGGTGGTCAACGGTGGTCCGTACGGAACGACGCATTCACGTCAGGGGCGGGCGCGCGGGTGCTTGCCCCGCGAACCGGGTGGGACCGGCTTCGCCGGCCTCCAGCGATCCCTGCCCGGTGGGAGGTTGGCTGTCCCGGGGGCGGAGCGTGCCGTCACGGGGCGGACTCCGGGGCCACGTCCGGCCGGTGCGCGCGCTGGTCGTAGCGCCAGAGGGCGGGGAGGGCGGCGGCCAGGACGGCGCTGGTGCCCAGGCAGAGCAGGCCGCCGGTGCGCAGGGCGGCCCGGATCCCCTGGCGGGCGGCGAGGCCGCCGGCCCGCAGGTCGCCGAGGGCCGGGCCGGCGGAGCCGATCAGCAGCTCCAGACCGGCGGCGCGGCCGCGGAGTTCGTCCGGAACGGACTGGTTCCAGATGCTGCTGCGGAAGGTGTCGCCGATCCAGTGGCCGCCGCCCGCGAGGGCGAGGCAGAGCAGCACGGTCCACAGGTCCGGGGCGACGGCGGCCGCGGCGGTGGCCGCGCCGACCAGGGCGGCGGAGAGCAGGACCGGCCGTCCGTGCCGGTGCACCCGCTCGGTCCAGCCGCCGGTGGCGGCCGCGACCAGGCTGCCGGCGGCGGACGCGGAGTAGAGCAGGCCGAGCGCCCAGGTCGCGTCCGACTCCGCGGCCAGGAACGGGAACAGCGCGGTGGGCAGGGCGAAGACGGTGGCGGCGAGATCGGCCAGGTAGGTGCCCAGCAGGTCCGGCCGGTGCGCCACGTACCGGGCGCCCTCGACGAATTCGCGCAGCGGCGGCGCCTCGGGGTCCCGCTCCGCGGGGACGGGGCGGACCCTGGCGAGCAGGGCGATCGACAGCAGGAAGGTGCCGAGGTCGACCAGGTACGCGGCCGGGACGCCGGCGGTCGCGACCAGCAGTCCGGCGGCCGCCGGGGCGGCCAGCCCGCCGATGCTCCAGCGCAGGGAGAGCAGTGCTCCGGCCGCCACCAGCTGATCCTGCGGCACCAGGCGCGGGATCATCGCGTCCACCGAGGGCTGCTGGAGGCCCTGGACCGCCGCGGCCAGACCGGCGGCGAGGTAGAGCGGCCAGACGGCGGGCGTGCCGAGCAGGGAGTTGGCCAGCAGCAGGGCGCTGAGCGCGGCGAGCGCGACCTCGGTGGCCAGGGCGACGGTGCGGCGGTCGGCGCGGTCGGCGAGCACGCCGCCGTAGAGGCCGAACAGGACGGTGGGCACGAGTTCGGCCGCGCCGACGGCGCCCACGGCGAGCGGCGAGCCGGTGAGCTCGGCGATCTGCAGCGGGATCGCCGTCATGGTGAAGATCGAGCCGAGCATGGTGACCGCGCCGGAGGTCCAGGTGAGCCGGAAGTCCCGGGAGGAGCGCCAGGGCGCGGTGTCGGGCAGCAGGCGGGAGCGGGGGCGTTCCGTTCCTGAGGTCATGAGGGGTCCTTGAGGTCTTGAGGCCTTGGTCGCCGTTCCTTATCACTGATAAAGTCCGGGTCGGAACTTAGCGGCGATAAGGTGGGTCCCGCAAGCGGATTACCGGGAGGTCGAACGGATGGCACTGCAACGCGACGAGGTGGTGCGCACCGCGCTGCGGGTGCTCGACGAGGAGGGCATCGACGGGCTCAGCACGCGGCGGCTGGCCCGGGAACTCGGCGTGCAGTCGCCGGCGCTCTACTGGCACTTCAAGAACAAGCGCGAACTGCTCGACCTGATGGCCGAGGCGATGCTCGCCGAGGCCCTCCCGCCCGACCGCCGACCGGAGCCGGAGCACTGGCCCGAGTGGATCGCCGCCGACGCCCGCGCCAAGCGCGCCGCCCTGCTCGCCTACCGCGACGGCGCCCGGGTGCACGCCGGAACCCTGCCTACCGAGGACGAACTCCCCGCGGTCGAAGCCCAGTTGAGCGCACTGTGTCGAGCGGGGCTGCGCCCGCGCACGGCGCTGCGGCTGCTGCTGACCGTCGACCGGTACATCATGGGCTGGGTCACCGAGGAGCAGGCCTGGCGGCAGGACGCCGCGGAGCGCACCCGGCCGCCGTTCCCGGACGAGGCCCTGCGCGACCTGCCGCTGCTGAGCGAGGCCGCCGACGTGCTGCGGATGACCGACCACGACGCCGACTTCGACTACGGGCTGCGGGTGCTGATCGAGGGCTTCCGGGCGGAGATCGAGCGGGAGGCGGCGGAGGGTCCGGGCTGAAGGCAGTGGAGCGTTCGGGCTAAGTCCGATGGGCTAGCGTGTGCGCCATGACCACCCTTGATCCCCGTACGACGGCCCTGGTCCTGATCGACCTGGTGGACCGGATCGTCGCCCACCAGCTCGCGCCGCACACCGGTCCGGAGGTCGTGGCGGCCTCGCTGGAGCTCGCCGGGGCCTTCCGCGCCGCCGGCGCACCCGTCGTCGCGGTGCGGGTCGAGCGGCCGGGCGTCGCCGAGCAGCCGCCCGGCAGCGGGCTGGTCACCGAGGTCGAGGCGGCGGCCGACGAGGTCGTGGTGAAGCGCACCATCGGCGGCTTCCAGGACACCGGGCTGCACGAGCTGCTCCGGGCCCGGGGCGTCGAGACCCTGGTGTTCACCGGGATCGCCACCAACGTCGGCGTGGAGTCGAGCGCCCGCGCGGCGGCCGACCGCGGCTACCGGCTGGTCTTCGTCGAGGACGCCATGACCGGGCTGACCGAGGCGGAGCACCGGGCCTCGGTGGACCTGAACTTCCCGCGGCTGGGGGAGGTCGTGGCGGCGGCGGACCTGCGGTTGGGTTAGGTCCGTCTCAAGGCCCTGCCTGCGGTCAGCGGCCGGTCGTGCCGTCGATGAGTTCGCGCAGGATGTCCGCGTGGCCCGCGTGGCGGCCGGTCTCCTCGATCATGTGGGTCAGCGCCCAGCGGACGCTCGGCGACGGATCCGTACGCCCGGGCCGGAGCAGGGGCGCGCCGAGGTCGGCGCACCGGTCGAGTGCCTCGTTCGCGCGCTCGACGGCGGCCCGGTAGCGGGCGACGACCTCGGCCACCCTGTGTCGGGGGGCCGGCCGGAAAGTCGCCGGCCAGTCGGTAGCTGGCGCTGACCAGGTCGAAACCGCCCGGGGGGAAGGTCCTCGACAGGTCGTGGCGGACGGGGTGGACGCGGGCGGACACGCCGGCGGCCCGCGCCCGTTCGGCGACCCGGGCGAGGGCGGTCGGTGCGACGTCGACGGCCGTGACGTCCCAGCCGAGGGCGGCGAGCCGCAGTGCGTCGCCGCCGTGTCCGCAGCCCAGGTCGAGCGCCGTGCCGGGGGTGGGGGCGAGTGCGGCCACCAGGCCGTCCAGGACGGTGTTGGGCCGGGTGCCCCACTCGGGGTCGAGGCGGGAGTAGTGGTCTTCCCAGAAGGTCGCGGGGTCGGTGTGCTCCGTGTATCCGTTGCGCTCGGTGTGCACGGGGTGCACGGCGCCGCTCGCCGAGGTCCGCGCGGTCCCCCCGACGACCTCGTGGCCGCGCCCCGCACCGGGGACCCGCGCATCCACCTGCGCCCGGTGGCCCGGGACGGGATGACGTACGCACCGCTCGGCCGCCCCGGCGGCGTCCAGGCTCACAAGCTGCTGATCCCACCCCGGCCCCGCACCGAGGCGGAACTGAAGACCCATGAGGGATTCGAGTGGGTCTACGTGCTCTCCGGCAGGCTGCGCCTGCTGTTGGGTGACCAGAGCCTGGTCCTCCGGGCGGGCGAGGCCGCCGAGTTCGATACCCACGTACCGCACTGGCTCGGAGCGGACGGCGATCGGACCGTCGAACTCCTCGTCCTCTTCGGGCACCAGGGCGAACGGGCCCACCTCAGGGCCCGTACCGTCTGAACCGGGGCCCGTACCGTCTGGACCGAGTGCGGATTAGGCCCTCATCAGTTCCAGGGCATCGCGCAGCCGTCCCTGCGAGGCGGCGAGGAGCCGGGCGGCGGTGGGCGCGTCCACGTCCGCGAGCAGGACCAGGACGGCGTCCTTCGTCCGGCCGTCGGTGGCGGAGAGGGCACGGCGGACGGCGTCCTCGTCGGCGCCGGTGGCCTCGGAGACGATCCGGCGGGCGCGGTCCCGGAGCTTGGCGTTGGTGGCCCGCAGATCGACCATCAGATTTCCGTACGTCCGGCCGAGGCGGACCATCACGGCCGTGGACAGCAGGTTGAGCACCAGCTTCTGTGCGGTGCCCGCCTTCAGTCGGGTGGACCCGGCCAGCACCTCCGGGCCGACCTCCACCTCGATCCCCAGCTCCGCCGCCGCCACCAGCGCCGAACCCCGGTTGCACGCCAGCCCGACGGTCAGCGCCCCGGCCGTCCGCGCGGCGCGGACGGCGGCCAGCGGGTACGGCGTACGGCCGGAGGCGGAGACGCCCACCAGGGTGTCGGCCGGGGTGAGGGCGAGCGCCGCGACGTCCGCCTCGGCCAGGTCGGTGCGGTCCTCGGCGCCCTCGACGGCCTCCGTCACGGCCGTCCGGCCGCCCGCGATCAGGCCGACCACCAGAGCTGGGTCGGTGCCGAAGGTCGGCGGGCACTCGGCGGCGTCCAGCACCCCGAGCCGCCCCGCCGTGCCGGCCCCGGCGTAGACCAGCCGCCCGCCGCGCGCCATCCGGGCGGCCACGGCGTCGACCACGTCGGCGATCCGCGGCAACTCCCCGGCGACGGCGGCGGGGACGGTGCGGTCTTCGGCGTTCATCAGGCCGAGCAGGTCGAGCGTGGGCAGTCGGTCGATCCCGGCCCAGTCGGCGCGGACGGTCTCGGTGGTGGGTACGGCGTCCTGGGTCATCGCGGCCTCGGGGGTGTCCAGGGGTGCCAGTGGGGTGCCAGTGGCTGGTCCCTGCGATCCTACGGGCGCTTCCGGGCCTGGCGGGTGTCCGGCGGGTGTCCGGCTGAGGAGGTGTCAGGTGGTCCGCTGCCGCATTCGTTCGTCCGTCAGGCCATCCAGAAGAAGACCGCCGTCATCCGGCGCTCCGCCAGGTCGGTGCCGTAGTAGTTCGTGGCGCTGTGGATCAGGTTGGCGTGGTAGAGCAGCAGTTGGTTGTAGCGGTTGGGGACGCGGACGTCCTCGGTGAAGTGGTCGGCGGGGACGTGGCGAGTGCCGAGGGCCTCGACCAGGTTGTTGTGCGGGGCGTTGACCAGGTTGCCGCCGAGGCGGCCACCGGGGAACTGCTGCCGGTAGAAGCTGGTGCCGGCGTCCTTCGGGGCGCCCGGGCTCAGGTAGAGCACGGCGGCGTAGCGGCAGAGCGCGCGGGAGTCGGTGTGGGGGCGGGACTCCGACTCCCCGGAGCCGACGACCTGGACGCAGTTGTGGTTGAGCGTGCCGCCGCCCGGGGTGCTCTGCACCCAGAGCCGGGAGGCACCGGTGGCCTTGCGGACCTGGGCCTCGACCCGCGCCAGCTCGCCCGGTTCCAGGCCGGGCATGGTGCGCAGGCCGGGCCAGGTCTCGGGGCGGTACGGGTAGCCCTCGGTCCAGTCGCCGCGCGCCAGGACGCGCTCGCGGACCGCGTCCGGGTCGGGCAGGACGTTGTCCAGGACCCAGTAGTCCCGGCCGCGGGTGGGCTTGCGGTAGGGCAGGACCGGCAGTGCGGTGGGCCTGATGGGCTGTGAGGGCATGGGCCGACCATAGGGGCGTCCCGCGTCAACGATCTGCCGTGAACAGGTCAACCTTTCGTCAAGTGCCGCGCAGGTGGGAGCGGGTTCCTGGGGTCCTCATCGGCGGATGCGGAGGAAGACGGCCGTGGTGATCAGGAGGGTGAGCGCCAACAGGATTCCGGCCTCGACGAGTTGGATCGGGACGAGGTGGGCGGAGGGGTGGTACTGGAGCCAGGTGCCGGTGGCTCCGTCGCACCGGTGCGTGCTGGAGCACGCGTCGGAGCTGATGCGGCTGCCGTCCGGCATGATGGCCTCGCGGTTGATCAGCCAGGCGTTGGTGGGTTGCGCGGTGTTCAGGGGAACCGTCTTGTCGACGGTGGGGTAGAAGGACGGGCGGGCCCAGCGGATCACGCCGTGGGTGGCGGCGACCAGTGCGCCGGTCAGGAACATCGCCGGCAACGTCCGGCGCGTCAACTGGCCGGCGAGGACGCCCAGGGACAGGGCGAACAGGGACCAGGCGACCGGCGCCACGCCGAGGGCGGGGTAGGTGAAGAACTGGAACGGCGGGTCGAAGGCGACCGGCCCGTGCACGATGTCGTTCCACCACACCCAGTTCATCAGTGCGGCGAGCACCCCGGTGACGGCCAGGACGGCGAGGCCGGGCACGGCGAGGCGGGCGGCCAGCCAGCGCACCGGGCTGACGGTCTGCGCGCGGATCAGGCGGATCGTGCCGCGCTCGTGCTCCTGGGCCAGCAGCGGCGCGCCGACGAACAAGCCGATCAGCAGCGGGACGGCGGTGACCGTGGGCTGGAGTACGGAGATGTACCAGAAGTTCGGTCGGTGGATCGGTGCGAGCAGGGCCCAGCAGTGGGCGCTGTTCCAGCTCTCGGGGCTGTAGCAGCCGGTCCGGCGCAGCACGCCCACGGTGTGGTTGCAGAGGACGTGGATCCAGATGAGGTCGGCCGCCGCCAGGATCAGCAGTGCGGCGAGCGTCCACAGCAGCGAACGGCTCTGACGTGTCGCCAGCCAGAGCAGCCCGCGCAGTCGGGGGGCGCCGGAGCGCTCCCGGTCCACGGGGGCGGGGCCGGGCCCCGTCCGGTCGGTCAGGAGGTAGGTGCTCATGCCGCCTTCTCGTCGTTGGCCGGGGTGGCGTCGGGGCGGTGGTCGGCGCCTCGGGGGGCGGTGGGTCGGGGGTCGGTCGGTCGCGGGTCGGTCGGTCGGGGGGCGGGTGCTCCGGGGCCGGCCGGTGCGCGGAGGTAGCCGAGCAACAGCTCGTCCAGGCTGGGACGTTCGCTCTCCCAAGGGCCGTCCAGCGGTGCCCCGGTGCGCACCAGCGCGGTCGCCCGGCGGCCACCGACCCGCTGCTCGACCACCAGGTCGGCCGGGATGGGGACGCTGTCGGCCGGCCCGGTGAGCAGCTGGTGCCCGTCCAGGATGTCGTCCAGGTCGCCGGCCAGCCGGATGCGCCCGCCCTGGACGAGCAGCAGGTGGTCGATGACGCCGTCGAGTTCGGGGAGGATGTGCGAGGACACCACGATCGAGGTGCCGCGCTCGGCGGCGGCCGACATCAGGGTACCCATGAGCTGGTGCCGGGCGAGCGGGTCGAGGTCGGCCATCGGCTCGTCGAGCAGTAGCAGGTCGGGCAGCTTGCCGAGGGCGAGCGCCAGGGAGACCCGGGTGCGCTGGCCGCCGGAGAGCGAGCCGATGCGGGCCTTGGGCCGCAACTCGCCCTGGTCGACGATCTGTTGGGCCGTCTGCTGGTCCCAGGCCGGGTTGAGCTCGCGGCCCATCCGGAGCGTTTCGGCGACGGTGAGACCGGGGTAGAGCGGCTTGTCCTGTGCCACGTAGGCGACGCGGGCGCGCTGCTCCGGTGTGGCCGCCGGTTCGCCGAACACCCGCAACTCTCCTTCGGTCTGCTGGAGTTGGCGGGCAGCGAGGGAGAGCAGGGTGCTCTTGCCCGCGCCGTTGGGGCCGACCACTCCGCAGATCCGTCCGGCCGGGACGGTGAAGTCGCAGCCGCGCAGGGCCCATTCGCCCCGGTACTGCCTGCCCAGCCCGACGGCCTCCAGTGCCGGAGCCACGGTTGTCGGGTCGTTCACCCGGTCCCCCCACTCTTCTCGGTTGGTGTCGACCGAGGGGCGCCCCTGCTGCCCCTGGGTCCGGTGGTGCCGGGGAGACCCCGGTGTCCGTCAGTTCGGTGGTGCCGGGGAGACCCCGGTGTCCGTCAGTCCGGTGGTGCCGGGGAGACCCCGGTGTCGAAGCGCTGCTCCAGCACGGAGGTCATCAGCGCGGCGATGTCCTCGCGCTCCAGCCCGGCCTCCCGGGCCCGGTCCACCCAGCCGACCAGGTCCGCGCGCAGCGGCCCGTCGGCCGCCGCCTCCGGTCGGGCGAGCGAACGCCGGACGAAGGTGCCGAGCCCCGGGCGGGGCTCGACCAGTCCTTCGCGTTCGAGTTCGCGGTAGGCCTTCAGAACGGTGTTGGGATTGATCGCGGTCAGCTCGACGACCTCACGGGCGGTCGGCAGCTTGTCCCCGGGCTGCAGCATTCCGAGCCGCAGCGCCTGTTTGGTCTGCTGCACGATCTGCTGATAGGTGGAGACGCCGCTGCGCCGATCGATCCGGTACTCGATCACACCCGTTGCGGCCTTTCACTAGTTCAATAGTGGAATGGTGGCCCACTGCGGCGCGCGGGTCAAGCGGAACCGGGGGTGGCGGGTTGGTGGGGCCTGGTCAGGGGCGTTTGAGCAGGACCAGGCCGTCCTGGTCGACCAGCCGCTGGTAGCCGTGGTTCCGGTAGGCCGCCAGCATGCGGGCGGTGGCGGCCGTGGCGCACGGGGACTGCACGCTCGGATCGTGCAGGTCGACGGCCACCCACTGCGGGCCGGGTCCGACCGGCTCCCGGCAGACCAGGGTGACGTCCGCCCGGCCGGTGAGCTGGGCGGCCAGCCGGTTGGAGGCGGCCACGCTGGCGTCGTCGGGTATCAGGCGGAGCATCGCCCGGGTCTCGGTCAGCCGGGGTGAGGTGCTCCACGCCTCGGGCATCACCACCTCGTGCAGCGGATAGAGCGGCAGCGTCACGACCGTCACCAGGGCGGTGACGGCGAGTGCGCGTCGGACCCGGGGGGTGGTCCGGCGGTTCGGGGTGGCTGAGGCGACTGAGGTGGCTGCTGGAGCGGGGTGGGTTTCGGGGGCGGTGCGGTGCACGGTGTCGGTGCGGTGCACGGTGTCGGTGCCTTCCGCGGTGTCGGTGCGGTGCACGGTGTCGGTGCCTTCCGCGGTGTCGGTGCGGTGCACGGTGTCGGTGCCGGGCACGGTGTCGGGGCTTCCCGCAGGGGCGGTGCGGCGTAGGACATCGACCAGGGCGGCGAAGACGATCGGCATCAGCACCGCGCTGTAGTGGTAACTGACGCCCCAGTAGTGCGGGTTGGTCGACAGCAGCCGCCAGGCCAGGGTCGGCGCGCAGAGCAGGATGAGCGGGGAGCGCAGGCCGAGGAAGCCGGTGGTGGCGGCGAGCAGGAACAGCAGCAGCCACTTGACCGGCGGCCAGCCGAGCCGTAGGGGCAGGGTCCGGAGAGGGGAGTGCCCGCCGCCGTCCAGCTGCTGCCAGTAGTCGAAGTCGCCGCTGGGGTTGAAGGCCGGCAGCACGACGAGCAGGGTGAGCGCGGTCGCGGCGACGCCGACTGCGGCGAGGACGAGTCCGGGCAGTGGAGTACGCCGGTCCTGCCGGGCCTGCCAGGCGATCAGCAGGCCGACGGCGGCGACGGTCAGCCCCAGGTCCTCCTTGACCAGCAGCAGCGGTAGGGACCAGAGCGCGGCGGCGAGCGGTCGGCGCCGGCCGAGCGCAGTGGTGGCGAAGGCGAGCAGCGGAACGGCGAACGCGATCTCGTGGAAGTCGTCGGCGGCGGCCCGGACGATCCCCCAGGACGCCCCGGTGGCACAGCCGACGAGCAGCGCCACCCTGGGACCGGCCACCTGATGGGCCCAGCGGGTGAGCGGGACGACGGCCACTGCCATCAGCAGCGCCTGGGCGACCACGAGGGTGAGCGGGCTCGGGAAGGCTCGGTAGGCAGGGGCGAGGACGGCGATCAGCGGGTGGAAGTGGTCGCCGAGCAGGTCATAGCCGGGTGCCTTGAGCGGCGCGATCGGCTCGCGGCCATGTGCGTACGCCCGTACGGCCTGCTCGAAGATGCCCAGGTCGTAGGCCTTGGTGAGGCCGCGTCGGTGCCGATTGACGGCGACGCAGCTGTAGAGCGCGGCGAAGCCGGTCGCCAGGCCCCAGGCCAGTGCGGCGGGACGGCGCGGGAGGGGGACGGCGCGAAGGGCGCGGACCGTGCGGGGCAGACGGGCGGTGGATGGAAGGGATGCGGCAAGGGGGACGGGAAGGGGCGAACTGAGCGGGGCGGCGGTCGTGGGCATCGGCAAAGTACCCTTTCACTATTCGATTAGTGGAAGGGTGGTGGAAGTCCGAGCGGACGTCAAACCCGGTCCGATGGTGCCGACCGGGCCTTTGGCGTGCTCGCTCAAGGGCACAGCGCGGGCGGTTGAGGGTGGGCCTGAGCGGTTGCGGGCGGCCCTGGGCGGTTCAGCGAGTGCGGGACGGGGGCGCGCTCGCGGCCTTGGATCGCCGTCCGTCGTTCGTCGGAGATGTGCCGCCGCGGTGGCAGGCCCGGTTAGCCCTCGCGGACGGCGTAGGAGCCGAGGGCGCCCTCCAACCGGTCGAAGGCCCGGGCGGCGGAGGAGCGTACGGCGGCGGCGATGGCGGTCTGCCCCTCGCCGGCGAGGGTGCGGCGGAAGACCTCGGAGAGCACCGCCCGGTCGACGGCGGCGAGCAGGGCGGCGGCGACCCGGCTCTCGAAGTCGACGCCAGCGGGATCGTCGGGCGCCGTGTGCACGGCCTCGGCCAGGGCCTCGGCGAGTGCGGCCTCGCTCTGCTCGTGCAGCTCGCGCAGCCGGGCGCCGAGGGCGGGGCTCTCGGCGACGGTGCGGGCGAAGTCGGGGCCGGAGAAGCCGAGTCGCGGATCGTGCCGGTCCAGTCCGGCCAGGCAGTCGCGGCGCAGTGCGGCGAGGGCGGACTCGCCGGGGGCGCGCTCGGCGACGGCGTGGGGGAGTCGGTCGACGATCTCTTGGTGCAGGTCGAAGAAGAGGTCCTCCTTGCGCGGGAAGTGGTTGGTGACGGTCATCTTGGCGACCCCGGCGGCGGCCGCCACCTCGGCGATGGTCGTGCGGTCGAAGCCGTGCTCGATGAAGAGTCTGGTCGCGGCGTGCGAGATCGCCTCGCGGGTGCGGCGCTTGTTGAGTTCCCGCAGGTTGGGGGTGGTGCCGGTGTCGGTCATGGCCCGAGCCTAGCGCAACCCGCTGGGTCGAGCACAGTAAATAGGCTTGACCCAGTCAATGGGTCCGTCCTAAGTTTTCCCCGGGCGGTCGGAGTGGCCGCCGGAGCGACGGTCCAAGGGGAGGGTGCACATGACCGTGTCGGTCATCACGAAGGGCGGGTCGGGCAAGGTGCGGCCGGTGCGGCGGGAGCCTTTGCCGGCGGGCCTGTGGAAGATGGGCGCGGTGCTCGCGCTGGGCCCGATCCTGGCCCTGCTGGACACCACGGTCGTCAACGTCGGCATCGATCCGGTCGCCCGCGATCTGCACGGCTCGATGGCGGCGGTGCAGTGGGTGGCCACGGGGTACCTGCTGGCGATCTCGCTGACCATGCCGCTCTCGGGTTGGGTTGCCGGCCGGTTCGGGGTCAGGCGGTCCTGGCTCGGTTCGGTCGTCCTGTTCGTACTCGGGTCCGCGCTGTGCGGGCTGGCCTGGTCGACGGGCAGCCTGATCGTCTTCCGGGTGCTCCAGGGCATCGGCGGCGGCATGATCCAGTCGCTCGGCCAGGCGATCATGGTGCAGGCGGCCGGGCCGTCCCGGATCGGCCGGGTCATGGGCACGCTGCTGCTCCCGATCAGCCTGGCCCCGGTCCTGGGACCGATCCTCGGCGGGCTGGTCCTGGAGCACCTGGACTGGCACTGGATGTTCCTCCTGAACGTGCCGGTCGGGCTGCTGACCGTGCGCTGGCGGCCCGCTGGCTCCCGGCCGATGCCCGGTCCGGACTGCCGCGGCCGCAGCTGGACGTGACCGGCCTGGTGCTGCTGTCGCCCGGCCTGACCGCACTGGTCTACGGACTGTCCGCGGTGGGCGAGGAAGGCGCGGCCGGCCCGGTGGCGATCGGGGCGGGCGCGGTGCTGCTGGCGGCCTACGGGCGGCACGCGCTGCGGGTCGGGCACCGTGGCGAGCGGGCTCCGCTGATCGACCTTCGCTTGTTCGCGCGGCGGGGCTTCGCGGTGGCGACGGCGAACAGCTTCCTCCAGGGAGCAGTGCTGTACAGCTCGATGTTCCTGGTGCCGCTCTACTACCAGCAGGTGGAGCACGCCGGAGCGGTGGCGGCCGGGCTGCTGCTCGCACCCCAGGCGCTCGGTACGGCGGTCACCTCGCTCCTGTCCGGCCGAATAGCCGACCGCTTCGCGCCGCGCCCACTGATCCTGATCGGCATCGGTTGCTCGCTGCTCGGCACCCTCGCCTTCACCCAGCTGGGTCACGGG
Organism: Kitasatospora sp. NPDC017646; assembly: GCF_044329365.1. NCBI lineage: Bacteria > Bacillati > Actinomycetota > Actinomycetes > Kitasatosporales > Streptomycetaceae > Kitasatospora > Kitasatospora sp. NPDC017646. The sequence goes on from NZ_JBIRJC010000021.1 coordinate 89,659, forward strand.
GCCGGGCCTGCGGACTGGCTGGTCGTCGGCTCGCTGGCGCTGCGCGGGGTGGGCATGGGGATCACCGTGATCCCCGGGATGGCGGCGGTGTACGGGAGCGTCGACAAGGCCCAGGTGCCCGCGGCCGCCGGTGCCGTCAACGTCCTCAACCGGCTCGGCGGGGCGCTCGGTACGGCGGTGTTGACGCTGGTCCTCCAGCAGGCTCAGCGGGCGCAACCGAGTCATCCCGGCGCGGCTTTCGGCTTGACCTTCTGGTGGGTCCTGGCCCTGTCGGCACTGTCCATCGCACCGGCCCTGCTCTACCCGGGCTCCGCCCGTAAGGCAGACTGACCGGCCGTCGGTCCGTGATCACCCGTCATCCACCAGTTCCGCTCGACCGTTCCGACCCTGGAGGTTCCTGTGTTCACCAAGCACCCCGACGGCTTGCGGTTGCTCACCGTGCACGCCCACCCCGACGACGAATCCAGCAAGGGGGCGGCCACCCTCGCCCGGTACGCGGCTGAGGGGGTGGACGTCCTCGTCGCGACCTGCACCGGAGGCGAACGCGGTTCGGTGCTCAACCCGGCGCTGGACCGGCCCGAGGTCCGCGCCGACCTCACCCGGATCCGGCGCGAGGAGATGGCCGCCGCAGGTGAAATCCTCGGCGTACGACAGAAGTTCCTCGGCTTCGTCGACTCCGGGATGCCGGGCCCGGACGAACCGCTGCCGGAGGGCTGCTTCGCCGCCCAGCCACTGGACGTCGCGTCCGCACCGCTGGTCGCGCTGATCCGGGAGTTCCGTCCGCACGTCGTGATCACCTACGACGAGACGGGCGGGTACCCGCACCCGGACCACGTGATGACCCACAAGATCGCCGTCGAGGCCTTCGAGGCCGCTGCGGATCCGGAACGCCACCCCGGGGCGGGCCAGCCGTGGCAGGCGACGAAGCTCTACTACCACCTGGCGCTCTCCCGGGCCTGGTTCCAGACGCTGCACGATGCCATGACGGAGCGCGGAGTCCCCTCGGATATGGGCGAACTGCTCGCCGGCTGGCCCGACACCTCGCCCGCTCTCGCGACCACCACCCGGATCACCTGCGCCGAGCAGTTCCCCGTACGGGACGCGGCGATGCTGGCGCACGCCACCCAGGTCCAGCCCGGCGTCGCGTTCATGGCCCACCCGCGGGACATCGAGCGTGAGGTCTGGCCGACCGAGGACTACCACCTGGCGCGGAGCTTCGTCTCCGGCCCCGGCGCCTCGGTCGGTGCGGTCGAGATCGACCTGTTCGAGGGGGTGCGGGTGGCGCAAGAGGCTTGAGCCGCGGTTCGAACCGGGCAGGTCCCATGACGGATCATCAGGGGCCGGACGCTCCCCGGGCGCTCAGAGCGCCGCCAGTACCCCGCAGAGCGCAAGGAGGCCGCAGATCCCGAAGTTGACCAGCTTGTGCGAGAGGAAGATCGCCGCGAACTCGCGGATGGTCGCGCTCGGCCAGTAGTAGCGGGCGGTGGGCGAGCCGAACACGTGCCCGTTGACGCCGGTCTTGCGGGCGGTCAGCGCCGCCCGGAAGGCGTGGAAGTTGTTGGTCACCACGACGCAGCGGTAGTCGGGCTTGGCCCGTTCCATGATGGCCCTGCTGAAGAGCAGGTTCTCCTCAGTGGTGCGCGAGCGGTCCTCCCGCTCGATGTGCTCGGCCGGGAAGCCGCGCTTGATCAGGTAGTCGGCCATCGCGTCGGACTCCGGCAGCTTCTCGTCCGGACCCTGGCCGCCCGAGGTGATCAGGACCGGCGGGTTGCCGCGCGCGGCCTGCTGCTCGTACACCTCGCGGCCCCGGTTGAGCCGGCTGGCCAGCAGGGGCGGGACGCGCTCGCCGCCGATCAGGCCGGACCCGAGGACGACCACGAAGTCCACGTCCCGGCGCGGCCGGTGGCGACCGTACAGGAAGGCGTAGCCGACGAAGCACACGAACAGGAAGGAGATGTAGCCGACCACCAGGACGGCGGTGCCCGCCAGGATGGCGAGCCGCGGTGAGCGGGTGACGATGGCGGCGAAGAGCAGCGCGATGACGGCGATGATGCCCAGCCCGGCGAGCAGGGAGAGCAGGTTGGACGGGCGGCGGCCCTCCTTGCGGATCATGGTCACGCCATTGGCGAGCAGGAACCAGACCAGGGCCACCGTTCCGACGGTCGGCAGCAGGATGATCGCCACCGCCACGAGCTCCGCCACCAGTGTGGGCGCCTTGCGGAGTTCGGTGAGCAGGGCGAGGGCGAGGAGTGAGACGGCGATGCCGAGCAGGACGGCGTTGCTGAACCGGCGGCGGTCGCGCAGTACCCCGATCCCGCACAGCAGGAAGAACAGGGCGGCTGGGGCATAAGCGAGCATGGGTCGTATCGTAGGGGGAGAATACTTGTAGATCATCTATGCGAACGGCCCGGTGGTTCCAAGGGCGTTCCGCCCCTCAGGCGAACCGTTCGACGGCGGCGAGCACGGCCTTCGCCATCCGCGGACTGCCGGTGTGCCCGGCTTCGTCGATCACCGTCAACCGCGCGGCCGGCCAGGCCTTGGCCAGTTGCCACGGGGTGTGGAGCGGCCCGCCGAGGTCGAGCCGGCCGTGGATCAGCTCGCCCGGGATCCCGGCCAGTCGCCCGGCGTTGCGCAGCAGTTGGCCGTCCGAGAGGAAGGCCCGGTGCGAGAAGTAGTGCGCCGTGATCCGGGTGAAGGCCATCAGCGCGTCGGAGGGGCGGTCGGAGTAGGCGTTCGGCTTGCCGAGCACCTCGTGCGAGACGACCGCGTCCTCCCAGGTGGCCCAAGCCCGGGCGGCGGCCCGACGGACGCTTTCCTCCGGGCTGTTGAGCCGGCGGCTGTAGGCGGTGAGCAGGTCGAACACGTCGCCGTCCCGGTCGGCGGCGGGCAGGAAGTCGCGGAACTCCTCCCACGGGCCGGGCAGGAAGCGGCCGACGCCCCGGTAGAGCCACTCGGTCTCCTCCGGGCGGGTCATGGTCACCCCGCAGATCACGATCCCGGAGACCCGCTCCGGGTGGGCCTGCGCGTAGGCCAGGATCAGCGTGGATCCCCAGGACCCTCCGTACAGCAGCCACTTGTCGATGTCCAGGTGCTCGCGCAGCCGCTCCAGGTCGGCGATCAGGTGCGCGGTGGTGTTGTGCTCCAGCCCGGTCGACGGGTCGGCGGCGTGCGGCAGGCTGCGTCCGCAGCCGCGCTGGTCGTACTGGACGACACGGTAGCGCCGCGGGTCGAAGTACCGCCGGGAGCCCGGGTTGTGGCCCGAGCCGGGGCCGCCGTGCACCACCACGGCAGGCTTGCCTGCCGGATCGCCGGAGCTGTTCCAGTGGATCCGCTGTCCGTCGCCGACGTCCAGCAGGCCCTGTGCGTACGGCTCGTCGTGGTGGTACGGCTTGGGCATCGGTCGCTCCTCGGTGGACGGTCCGGTCGCCGGGCGAGCCTACCCGCCGTCAGGTCCGCGGGCCGTCGGTTTCGTAGGAGCCCGATCTTCGGCCCGGAGGCCCCGCCGCCCCTTGGTCTGCCCTCTGGCATTCCTCCGCCTGCGGGGCAGGGCAGCCGACCACCGCGGCGGTGCCGCAGGTCAGCGGCGGTCCGGTGGCAGCAGGGCGGCCAGTCCGTCGAGGACGCGGTTGACGCAGAAGTCGAAGCGGGCGTCCATGTTCGGTCCGGTGAGGTGGTCGGCCAGGTGTGAAAGGTTGGGGTACTGGTCGGTGGGCAGGCCGCGGAAGAGGTCCCCGGCCGCGTCGGCGATGTCCCGGCGGCTGGTGCCGAGTACTTCGGCGGCCGAGATCGGTGACTGCTCCTGGAGCACGAAGCCCTGCACGAAGGCACCCAGCAGGTAGCTGGCCATGGCCGTGTCGGCGTCGGAGAATCCGGCCGAGCGGAGCCGGTCGAGCTGGTCCTCCATCAGGTCGAGCAGGAACGGCCCCGGGGCGAGGCGGCCGGCCACGACCCTGGCGGCGTCGCGGTTGTCGAGCAGCAGCCGGCGGTAGCCGGCGCAGTACTCGTACAGTTCGGCCCGCCAGTCCTCCTGGCGCGGTGGGGGCTCGGCCGAGGCGAGGATCGCGTCGCTGAGCAGATCGAGCAGTTCCTGCTTGTTGCGGACGTGCCAGTACAGCGAGGCGGCCTTGACGCCGACCTCGGCGGCGACCTTGCGCATCGACAGTCCGTCCAGTCCGTCCCGCTCCAGCACGCGCAGCGCGGCCTGGGTGAGGGCCTCGCGGGTGAGGGCGGGGGTCGCGTCGTCGTTCTGCGGCATGGCTGTGCGGACGCCTCCAGCGGTCGGGCGGATCGGTTCGGTGCGGCGGGTCGGCCGTGGGGCGGCTCGACGGTGCGGCGGGTCAACAGTGCCATGACCTCGGGGCGGATGAACCCGCAGGTCGCGGATATGAGTTGCAAACTAACGGCGTTAGGGGCACTCTGTGCTGTCAGATCAGCCCCTAACGCCGTTAGGGGCGAAGAATCGGGAGGGACCGTGGGGGAGCCGAGTACGCGCCGCAGGCAACAGCTGGCGCTGCTGACGCTCTGCGTTGCCATGTTCATGGCCATGTTGGACAACGTCGTCGTCAACGTCGCCCTGCCCCGGATCGGGCAGGACCTGGACTCCGGCATCAGCGGACTCCAGTGGGTGGCCGAGGGCTACAGCCTGGTCTACGCCGCACTCGTGCTGACCGGCGGCGCGCTCGGCGACCGTCACGGCCGCACCCGGATGTTCGTGGTGGGCCTCGGCCTGTTCACGGTGGGCTCCGCCGCGGCCGCGCTCGCCGGCACGATCGGGGTGCTGGTCGGCGGCCGGATGGTCCAGGGCGTGGGGGCCGCGCTGCTCACCCCGGGCAGTCTGACCCTGCTGGGCCATGTGTTCACCGACGAGAGGGAGCGCGCCAGGGCCATCGGCGTGTGGTCAGGGGTGTCGGCCCTCGGCCTGGCGATCGGCCCGGTGATCGGCGGCCCGATGGTCGAACACCTCGGCTGGGCCAGCGTGTTCTGGATCAACGTGCCGATCGGGGTGGCCGGGGTGGCGCTCGCCGCCAAGGTCCTGCCGGAGATCCCGCCGCGGGCCCGACGGATCGACTTCGGCGGCTTCGCGCTCTCGGCGGCCGGTCTCTGCCTGCTGGTCCACGCCCTGATCGAGGGCCCCTCGCGCGGCTGGACCGACCCGTGGGTGGTCGGCTGCGGTGCCGTCGCCGTCATCCTGCTGGTCGTCTTCCTGCTGCTCGAACTGCGCCTGGCCGAGCCGATGCTGGAGCTGAGGCTGTTCCGGGACGGTGCCCTGAGCGGCGCCCTGGTCGGCGGGTTCACGGTCAGCTTCGGGATGTTCGGAGCGCTGTTCTTCCTGCCGCTGATGATGCAGGGCGTGCTCGGCTGGTCGCCGTCCGGCGCGGCCTACGGCGGCCTGCCGATGACCGCGATGCTGGTGGTCGCGGGCCCGCTGTCCGGCCGCCTCGCCGCCCGGTACGGCCCCCGGCTGCCGATGGTGCTCGGTCTCGCGCTCTGCGCGGTCGGCCTCGGCGGGCTGTCGCTGTACGGCGACCACGCCTACTACCTCGAGTACCTCTGGACGCTGTTCACGATGGGCTTCGGCATGGGACTGACCTTCACCCCGATCTCGATCGCGGTGCTCCAGCGGGTCGCTCCGGCGCAGACCGGGATGGCCTCGGCGACCATCAACACCCTGCGCGAACTGGGCGGCGTGCTCGGGATCGCCGTACTCGGCGCCGTCCTGACCAACCGGATGACGGACGAGCTGACCTCCGCCCTGCACCGGCTCGGCGTTCCGGCAGAGGCCGTCGGCCCGATCGCGGACGCGCCCACCGGCGCGGCGCACGGCGGTGGCGGTGCGGCCGGGGCACTGCCCGCGCCGGTCCGGCAGGCGGTGGACGGCGCCTTCGTCGACGGCATCCACCTCGCGCTGCGCTGCGGTTCGGTGGCGCTCGCCGTCACGGCCGTGCTGGTCGCCGTACTGCTCGGCCGTGCCCGCCCGCTCGCCCCGGCGGCCCCCGGTGAACCGCAGCCGGAGGAACTGGCCGGGGCCCGCTCCGCCTGAGCGGTGCCGAGCTGCCGCCGATCCGACGTCGAGCGATCTCGGATGACATCGAACGGCAGCGGTCGACGTCGAACCGCGTCGACCCGATGCCGAGCCGGGCACGCGCACAGCGCCTCAGCGGATCCCCTCCACCGCCGCCTGCGCCGCCCGGGCCAACTCCCGCCGGGCCCCCGCCCGGGTGGGCTGCGGCCCGGGCGGCGGGATCGGCGGCAGGAACGTGACGTCCGCGACCAGCCCGCGCACCGCGACCACCCGGGCGAGCGAGGTGAGCAGCCCGTCGTCGCCGATGAAGGCGGGTGCGCTGGTCGGCCGCCCGTCCGCCAGCCGGTAGCGGATCGTCACCGGCTGGACGAAGGCACCCGCCTCCACCGCCGCCTGGAACAGCGCGGGCCGGAACCGGCCGCTCTCCCGCCCGCACCAGGTCGACCCCTCCGGGAAGACGATCACCGGGTGCCCGGAGCGCAGCACCTCGGTCACCGCCGCCACGGTGTCCGGGAGCGTGCGGAGCCGGTCGCGGTCCAGGAACACGGTCCCGCCCCAGGCGATCAGGTGCCCGAGCACCGGCCACTTGCGGACCTCGGTCTTGGCCAGCGAGCGCCCCGGCCGCCCGGCGGCGAGCAGCGGGACGTCCAGCCAGGACACGTGGTTGGCCACCACCAGCGCCCCGTCGGCGCCGACCGCCCCGCCGCCGACCGCCCCGCCCGCTCCGGGGGACCCGGCCGACCCGGGCGTTCCGGGCGCCCCACGCGTCCCGGGTGTCCCGAGGTGGACGGTCACCCCCAGGGTGCGCAGCAGCACCCGTGCCCAGAGCCGGATCAGCCGGTCCCGGGCGCCGTGGGGCAGCAGCCGCACCGGCAGGCCGAGCAGCACGCCCGCCAGCACCGCCACCAGGCAGGCGGTCAGCCGCAGCACCCGCCGGGGGTGGGAGACCTCCGGCGCGCGCTCGCCCAGGCAGGTTTCCGGCCGGCAGGGTGCGGTCGGCAGCCACACGCTCATGACGAGGCACCCAGGGCGGGTGTTCCGGACAGGAAGTGCCGCAGGTAGCGCGGGTCGGTGCGCTCCAGGGACAGCAGCACGTACAGGTCGGCGCAGCCGAAGTCCGGGTCGTACGCGGGCTCGCCGCAGACCCAGGCGCCGAGCCGCAGGTAGCCGCGGAGCAGGGCGGGCAGGGCGCCTCGCTCGGCGCGCGGCACGCCGGTGGCGTCCCAGCGGTGGTGCGGGGCGACCCGGTACCGCTCGGGGGCCAGGTACTTGGCGCTGACGGTGTCCCAGACCCGCGCCGCGGTCGCGCCGCCGTCCTCCAGGCCGATCGAGCAGCAGCCGCCGACCCAGGTGTTGCCGGTGTCGGCGAGGTAGCGGGCGATGCCGCCCCACATCAGGTTGATGACCGCGCCGTTGCCCCGGTGGTCGGGGTGGATGCAGGAGCGGCCGAGCTCGACCAGGCCCGGGCGGACCGGCGCCAACGCGGAGAGGTCGAACTCGCCGTCGGAGTACAGCCGTCCGGCCCGGCGCGCGGCCTCGGGGGGCAGCAGCCGGTAGGTGCCGACGACGGCGCCGTCCTCGCCCTCGCGGACCAGCAGGTGGTCGCAGTGCTCGTCGAAGGGGTCGACGTCGTGTCCGGCGACCGGGCTGTTCAGCTCGGCGCCGAGTTCGGCGGCGAAGACCTGGTGGCGCAGCCGCTGGGCGGCGCGCACGTCGTCCTCGTCGCGGGCGAGGGAGACGGTGTAGGCGGCGGCCGGGGCCGGCCGGTGGCGGGGGGCGGGGACCGCCGGGGCGTCGTGGGCGGGGGTGACTGCGGACGGAGCGTACGTGGGGACGGTGGTCATGGCGGACCCTCCAGGGCAGCACGATCGGCGGTGCCGTGGATCGCCAGGGCACCGTCCCGGCCCGCAGGAGTCGGGCATGGATGCGAACCGGTCCCCGTATGTCTCTCCGAGCCGGTTGGCATTCACGTTGCGGCCCGGCGGAGCGCAGATGTGCACCTGTTGAATGGGACCCCCGCAGCCCGCCGGTCATCCGCCCGGCACCGGGCGGTCGTTCGTCCGAGGTGGACAACGGGGGCGCACACCTGCCTCGCGCGCCCCGCCGTCACGGCCCCGCCGTCACGCTCCCGCTCTCACGCACCTGCCCTCACACTCTTCGGAGTCGACCGGCTGCACGGCTCAGAACGCCTGCCAGCCCTGCGGGTCGACGCCCCCGGGGACGGCGGCGGCCGGTCCGTACGGCTCGCGGGTGTAGACGAAGGAACCGACGTCCAGGTGGCTGACCGTACCGTCGGCGTGCCGGACGACCCGCAGCGTCTCGCCCGCGTAGTAGTTGTCCAGGCCGAGCCAGCTGCCGTCCGGCTGGGGCCGGAAGCGCGAGCCCCGTCGGCCGCCCGCCAGTTCGGTGAGTTCCAGGACGCCGTCGGCCCGCAGTCGCAGGACGTTGGGCGCGGCGCCCCAGTACCAGGGGCCGGTGAGCGCCAGCAGCTCCTCGTCCACCTCGGACAGCGGGCGCCAGGGCGCGGGCAGCCGGGGCTCGTGGGCGGCCGTGATGCCGATCAACTGGGCCGCCAGCAGTGCGGTACTTCCGCCGCTGGTGGCGTTGGCCAGCGCGAACGCGGCCAGGCCGTCGTCCGCACTGACCCACAGCCCGGCTGTGAAGCCGGGCATCGAGCCGGAGTGGCCGTACAACAACCGGCCCTCGTGGCGGCGCAGTTGAAGGCCGAGGCCGTAGCCGGAGGACCACTCGGCGTCGTCGGGGCCGACGGCGGGGCGGCGCATCTCGGCGAGGGTGCCGGCCGTGAGCACCTTGTCGTCTCCGGCGGCGAGGAAGGCCGCCCAGCGGGCCAGGTCGGCGCCGGTTGACCAGAGCTGGCCGGCCGGGCCCATCAGGCCGGTGTCGGTCAGCGGTTCGGGCAGCATGACGTCGGCCCACGGGTGGACGGCGAAGCCCCCGGCGTGCGGGTGCTCGGGCAGCAGGGTGGTGCGGTCCATGCCGAGCGGGGCCAGCACCTCGCGGCGCAGCGCCTCGCCCCAGGGTTCGCCGCGCAGTGTCTCGACCAGGGCGCCGAGCAGGGCGTAGCCGGGGTTGGAGTAGTGGTGGCGGCTCCCGGCCGGGTGTTTGAACGGGTTCTCCTCCTCCAGCAGGTCGCCGAGTTCGGGCCGTACGGCGCCGTCCGTCCGCTCCCACCAGGGCCCGGGCGTCTCGGCGGCGAGCCCGCCGGAGTGGGCGAGCAACTGGGCGACGGTGACCTCGTCGGCCGGGGTGCCGGGCAGGTGGCGGCCCAGCGGGTCGGCGAGGTCGAGCAGGCCCTCGTCGCGCAGCCGGAGCACCAGCACGGCCACGAAGGTCTTGGTGAGCGAGCCGATCCGGTACTGGACGTCCGGGTCCGGCGCGTGCCCGTCGACCATGCTGCGGGCACCGCTCCACACCAGCCGGCCCTCCCGTACCACCCCGGCCACCAGGGACGGGGTGCGGCCCTCGGCCTGGGCGACGGCGACGCGGTGCAGCAGGGCGCGGCGGGTGGTGGGCAGCAGGTGTTCGGGCTGGTCGGTCGTCTGACCGTCGGGGCTCATCGGCATGGACGGACAGTAGCCCAGTCGCGCCCCGGACCAGAGCGAATAAGGCCGTCAGCCCGGGCCGTCAGTCCGTGGTCCGGCCAGCCCATCCCCTCAGCCAGCGGTCCCCAGCTCGTGGTCCTCGGCCCGCGGTCCTCGACTCGTGGTTTCGTCACGCCGGCAGCGGCGGCAGTTCCGGCCGCTCCAGCCATGCCTCGAACAGCGGGCCGAGCGGGGCGCCGGTGTACCGCGAGGCGTGCGCGAGCAGGTCGGAGGTGGAGGCCACGCCGTGCCGGTTGACGCCCGTCCAGTCCCGCAGCATCGCGAAGAACGCGTCCTCGCCGAGCGCCCGCCGCAGCGCGTGCACCGCCAGGCCGCCGCGCTGGTACAGCCGGTCGTCGAACATCAGCCTGCGGCCCGGATCGCCGAGCCTGAGGTCCTGCGGCAACCCGGCCAGCAGCCGGTGCGCGGCGTCGGCGTGAACGGCCGCGCCCGGGCCGCCGGTGCGCTCGGACCAGAGCCACTCCGCGTACTTGGCGAAGCCCTCGTTGAGCCAGATGTGCCGCCAGTCGGCGATCGAGACGCTGTTGCCGAACCACTGGTGGGCCAGCTCGTGCGCGATCAGCCGCTCGCGCTCCCAGCCGCCGCCGAGGTGGTTGGTGCCGAAGGTGGCCACGCCCTGGGCCTCGACCGGGACGTCCAGCTCCTCGTCGGCGACCACCACCGCGTACTCGCCGAACGGGTACGGCCCGAAGACCTCGGTGAAGTAGGCCATCATCTGCGGCTGCCGGGCGAAGTCCCGGGCGAAGGCCTCGGCCAGCCGCGGCGGCACGTACCCGGTCTGCGCGACGAAACCGGCCTGCGGGGTGGCCGGCCGGGCGGTCAGCGGCACCGGCTGGTAGTGCCCGATCGAGACCGTCACCAGGTACGACGAGGTCGGCGCGCTCTGCTCGTACACCCAGGTGGTACTGGAGGACCGGGTGGTCCGGGTGAGCAGCCGACCGTTGGACAGCACCGTGAACGGGGACGGCGTGGTCACCGCCACCTGGTACGTCGCCTTGTCCGCGGGCCGGTCGTTGCACGGGAACCAGGAGGGAGCGCCGACCGGCTGACTGGCCACCAGCGCGCCCTCGGTCAGCTCCTCCCAGCCCAACCCACCCCACGGGCTGCGCACCGGCCGCGGGTTGCCGGTGTAGTGCACCTCCACGGTGAAGGCCGCCCCCGCCGCCAGCGCCTTCGCCGGACGGATCCGCAGCTTGCCGCCGCGGTGGGTGTAGCGGGCGGCCTTGCCGTCGACCAGCACCCGCCCGATCCGGAATTCGGCAAGGTCGAGCGCGAACTCGGCCAGCGCCGCGTTCGCCACCGCGCTCAGCCGGGCCGAGGCGGCCAGCCGGTTGGGCCCGGGCCGGTAGTCCAGGGCGAGTTCGTAACGGTGCACCCGGTAGCGCTGGTCGCCGCTGTTCGGGAAGTACGGGTCCGGACCGCCGGTGGCCGGCGGGGCGTGGTTGGGCTTCACGGGGGCGGGCGCTTCCTGCGGGCCGGGACGGGTGGTCGTGCCTGGGCGGTCGGTCGTGCCCGGGCGTGCGGGCGTGCCCGGGCGGTTGGTCCTGCCCGGGCGGTTGGTCCTGCCGGGGCGGTCGGTCGGAGGGATGGTCACGACGTGGTCTGCCAGGCCTCGATGGGGTTGCCCAGCCACCGCGTGTCCGCGGGGACGGACTCGGCGCGCATCACCAGCGAGGCCGGGCCCAGCGTGCTGCGCGCGCCCACCGTGCTGCCGGGCAGCACGATCCCGCCCGGGCCCAGGGTGGCGCCCTCACGGAGGACCACAGTATCCATCCGCATGATTCGGTCGTGGAAGAGGTGCGTCTGCACCACGCAGCCCCGGTTGACGCTGACCCCGTCGCCGAGGGTGACCAGGTCCGCCTCCGGCAGCCAGTAGCTCTCGCACCACACGCCGTGCCCGACCTCGGCGCCGAGCGCCCGCAGCCACAGGTTCAGCACCGGGGTGCCCGGCACCGCACCGACCAGCCAGGGCACCGCCAGCACCTCCACGAAGGTGTCGGCGAGCTCGTTGCGCCACACGAAGCCGCTCCACAACGGGTGCTCCACCGCCCGGAAGCGTCCGACCAGCAGCCACTTCGCGGCCACCGCGACCAGGCAGGCCAGCCCGCCCGCCGCCAGCAGCACCGGTCCGGAGAGCAGCGCGGCCAGCGCGGTGGAGCCCGCCGCCAGCCAGGACAGCGCCGCCACCGTCGTCAGGCCCAGCGCCCCCGAGGCCAGCACCGGCACCAGCCGGGCCAGCTCGACCAGCCCGCGCGCCCACCGCAGCCGCAGCGGCGGCTCGTAGGTCAGGCTCCGGTCCGCCCGGTCCGCCGCGCGCGGCAGCCGCACCGGCGGCATGCCCAGGTACGAGCCGCCCTTCTTCGCCTTCGCGGGCGTTGCCGAGAGCACGCCCACCAGGCCCCGCTTGGGCACCGAACGGCCCGGTGCGGTCATCCCCGAGTTGCCGAGGAAGGCCCGGTCGCCGACCTTCGCCTCGCCCAGGCGCATCCAGCCGCCGCCCAGCTCGTACGGCGCGATCAGAGTGTCGTCGGCCAGGAACGCGCCGTCCCCGACGGTGGTCAGACTGGGCAGCGCGAGCACCGTGGACACCTCGGCGCCCCGGCCGACCCGCATTCCCAGGGCCCGCAGCCACAGCGGGGTGACCAGCGCGGCGTACAGCGGGAACAGCACCTCGCGGGCCCGGTCCATCAGCTGGCTGACCGTCCAGGCCTGCCAGCTGATCCGGCCGTGCAGCGGGTGGACACCCGGGACCAGTCCGGTGCTCAGCAGCCGGACCAGCACCACCAGCTGCGCCGCGTACAGCGCGCCGTACGCCAGGGTGGCGGGCAGCAGGCCGAGCAGGGCGCCGCCGAGGGCCGGACCGAGGTCTGCGCCCTGGTCGACGAAGCGGGAGAGCACGGCGAGGGCGGCGGCGGCGGGCAGCACCGGGAGCAGGCCGAGCAGGGCGTCGCCCGCGCCGTACAGCGCGGCCCAGGCGGGCCGGCGGACCGGTGCCCCCTCGGACCAGGACCAATCGGCCCGGCCCAGCTTGACGGCGGGCGCGCCGCCCCAGCGCTGGCCGGTCGGCACCTGGCCGGTGACGCTGGAACCGGGCAGCACCTGGGCGCGCTTGCCGACCCGGGCCCCGGGCAGCAGCGTCGAACGCGTGCCGACCACCGCGTCGGCGCCGACCTTGATCGGGCCGACCTCCAGCCGGTCGCCGTCCAGCCAGTAGCCGGACAGGTCGACCTCGGCCTCGACGGCGCAGCCGCGGCCCAGCTTGAGCATCCCGGTGACCGGCGGCAGCGCGTGCAGGTCCACCTCGCGGGCGACCTTCGCGCCCAGGGCGCGGGCGTAGGGCACCAGCCAGGCGCCGGACAGCTCGGTGGCGCCGCTCAGCTCGGCGAGCCGCTCGGCCGCCCACAGCCGCAGGTGCACGGCGCCGCCGCGCGGGTAGCTGCCGGGGCGCAGGCCGCGCAGCAGCAGCCGGGCACCACCGGCGCCGATCGCGAGCCGGCCCGGCGAGCTGTGCAGCACGAGCGCGCCCGCGCCGACCGCCCACCAGGAGGCGGTGGGCGCCCACGGGTAGTCGCCGAAGTGGGAGAGCAGGTTTCCGGCGGCCAGCAGGGCGACCGTCCAGCGCAGGCCGACCACGGTGAACAGCGGGATCAGCAGGAGCAGCTGGAGCAGCTTGGCCCGGGTCGGGACCAGGGCGACGGTACGGGCCCCGCCACCCCCGGACGCGCCGCGCTCCAGGTGTCGGGCGAGCTTGCGCAGCGTCGGGTGCTGGTAGACGTCCAGCACCGCGGCGCCCGGGTAGCGGGTGCGCAGCAGGGTGGTGAGCCGGGCGGCGGCCAGGCTGCTGCCACCGATCGCGAAGAAGTCGTCGCGCGCGCCGCGCACCTGCACCCCGAGGATCTCGGCCCACTGCTCGGCGAGCCAGGCCTCGGTGCCGTACAGCTGCTCGCTCGGCCCGGCGGCCTCCAGCTCGGGCAGCGGCCAGGGCAGGGCGTTGCGGTCGACCTTGCCGGAGGTGCGGGTGGGCAGGGTCTCGACCGGCGCGAGCAGCGGGACCAGCGCGGCCGGCAGCTCGGCGCGCAGCCGCTCGACGGCCTCCTCGCGGTCGAACCCGTCCTGGACCACCAGGTAACCGACCAGCAGCTGGTTGCCGCCGCGCGCGGTCCGCACGGCCGCGGCCGCGCCCCCCACCCCGGGCAGCGCCTGGAGGGCGGCGTCCACCTCGCCGAGTTCGATCCGGCGCCCCCCGAGCTTGATCTGCTCGTCCGTGCGGCCGAGGAACAGCAGGCCGGCCGGGTCGGCCTGGACCAGGTCGCCACTGCGGTAGGCGCGCTCCCAGCCCAGCGAGGGCAGCGGCGCGTACTTCTCGGCGTCCTTCTCCGGATCGAGGTAGCGGGCCAGGCCGACCCCGCCGATCACCAGCTGCCCGGCGCCGCCGGGGGCGACCGGCTGCCCCGACTCGTCCACCACGGCGAGGTCCCAGCCGTCCAGCGGCAGGCCGATCCGGACCGGGCCCTCGCCGGTCAGCAGGGCGGCGCAGGCCACCACGGTGGCCTCGGTCGGACCGTAGGTGTTCCACACCTCGCGGCCCTCGGTGACCATGCGCTGCACCAGCTCGGGCGGGCAGGCCTCGCCGCCGAAGATCAGCAGCCGTACCTCGTTCAGCGCTTCGGCCGGCCACAGCGCGGCCAGGGTCGGGACGGTGGAGACCACGGTGATCTCCTGCTCGGCCACCCAGGGGCCCAGGTCGGCGCCGCTGCGCACCTGGGAGCGCGGGACGGGCACCAGGCAGGCGCCGTGCCGCCAGGCCAGCCACATCTCCTCGCAGGAGGCGTCGAAGGCGACCGACAGGCCGGCCATCACCCGGTCGCCCGGGCCGATCGGCTCCTCCCGGAGGAACAGCGCGGCCTCGGCGTCGACGAAGGCGGCGGCATTGCGGTGGGTGACGGCGACGCCCTTGGGCTTGCCGGTCGAGCCGGAGGTGAAGATGATCCAGGCGTCGTCGGCCGGGGTGGGGCGGCGCCCGTCCACGGCCCGGCGCACGGTGGTGGTGCTCAGGGCGCGCCCGGCGCCGAGCACGGCTGCGACGGCGGCCTCGCCGAAGACCAGCTGAGCCCGCTCGTCCGGGTCCTCGGCGTCCACCGGGACGTAGGCGGCGCCGGCGGCGAGCACGGCGAGGATCGCGACGTACAGGTCATTGGTGCCGGAGGGCACCCGGACGCCGACCCGGTCGCCCGGGCCGATCCCGGCTGCGGTCAGCCGGCGGCGCAGCTGTTCGACCTCGGCGGCCAGGGCGCGGTAGCTGAGCACGGTGCGACCGTCGTCCAGGGCCGGATCGTCGGGGTGGGCGCGTACGGTGGCGTCCAGCACGTCGACCAGGGTGCGCGGGGCGGCGGCCGGGCTGCCGGGGAAGAGGGCCTGCTCCGGTGCGGCCTGCGGCGGGCCGGCCTGCGGGGACGCGGTCCGCTCCGGTGCGGTGGCCTGCTCCGGTGCGGGCCGCGGTGGCGCGGCGTACTGCTTCGGGTGGCTCGGTTCAGCTGTCATGGCAGCCCGTGCGCTCCTCGTCCTCGCCCCGTTCCGACCGATGTCCGGCCCTTGGGGCGGTGGGAGCACACGCCTGACGGGTGACCCCACTCCGGGGCCGGAGCGGACAACCCGACCGATGGTAGCCCCGGGTCTGCGAGCCGGCAGGAGCTGAGGCTCGTTCCAACTAACGGCCCAGCGGCTGAATCTGACATAAAGTCAGGCAACAACTGGTGTCCGTGGAAAGCGATGTGACGTGATGTCGGTTGAGTTGACTGACCGTCAGATCGACCCTCCGATCGTGAGCCACACCACAGGAAACGCTGCTCCCTTCGGGTGGCGGGCAGGGTGCCTCGGGGTCGCGCCCAGCCCGCCGAGGGTGCCCGGACGGTCAGCGGAAGTGGTGCAGGTGCTCGCCGAGGAAGGCTTCCAGGGTTCGCGGGGCGCGTCCGGTCAGGTGGGCGAAGGCGTCGTCGGGCACCTCCTTGCGGACCACCGCGAGTTGCTGGATCTCCACCACGTGAGTGGCCAGCCAGTCCGGCATCCCGGCCCGGTCGACCAGGTGGGCGTGCAGTTCGGCCGGGGTCAGATCGAGGTAGCGGATCGGGCGGTCGAGCAACTCGCTGAGCAGTGCGGCGAGTTCCGGGTGGCTGTAGGCCCGTCCGCCGGTGAGCGGGTAACTGCGGCCGGCCAGCTCCGGGCGGGTGAGGATCTCCGCCGCGGCGTCGCCGATGTCCCGAACGTCCACGTAGTTGCACCGCGCCCGCCCCATCGCGCCGTGCACCACGCTCCCCGCGGCCACGCCGGGCGCCAGGAGCAGCAGCTTCTGCATGAAGGCGTACGGGCGCAGGACGGTGGTGCGCACCCGCAGGGCCTGCAGGTGCTCCTCGATCAGGTGGTGGCCGCGCGAGACGGCGACGGGGGAGCCCGGCTCGGCGGCGGGAGCGGACACCTTGACGATGTGCTCCACGCCGCAGGCGACCGCAGCCTCGATCGCGTTCAGCTCGTGCTGCACCTGCTGGGGGCCGTTGGCCATGGTGAGGAACAGTTGGTGTGCGCCCCGGAAGGCCGTGCGCAGGGACCCGGGGTCGGCGGCGTCGGCCGGGACGGTCTCGGTCCGGGTGAGCGTGCGGTCGTCGAGTGCGGCGGCCAGCCGGGCGGGGTTGCGGCTGAGGGCACGGCTCGGCGCGCCGAGGGCGGCGAGGCTGCGCAGGGTGGCTCCGCCGGTGGCGCCACCGGCGCCCATGATGACGATCACGAGGTCTGCCTTTCGGGTCGGGTCGTGGCGGCGAGTCGGTGCTGCGGTGCGTGGGTCGGCCGGCTTCCGCGCCAGCGCCAGGTGGTGATGGCGGCCGCGACCGCCGAGGAGACCGGCAGGTCGACGGGTAGTCGGCGGGGCCAAGGGCTGTCCGCGAGCGGCGGAAGGTGCGGCAGCCAGCGCGCGGCGGCGATCCCGACGGCCAGGCCGAGTGCTGCGGCGAGCAGGCCGAGGGCCGCGGCCGCGACCGCTCGGGGAGTGCGGGCCGGCCCGGAACGTTCGGGGCGGCGGCGAAGTGCGGCGCCGAGCGCGGCGGCCACGACGGCGGAGGTGGCGCCGATGGTGGTGAACGCGGCGACGATCAGCTGTGGTTGCCGGGTGACGGCTCCGCCGAGTCCGGCGCTGACGGCGGGCATCGCGTAGGCGACCAGGGTCTCCCGCCACAGGACGAAGGGCGGGGGTGCGCCGGGGGCTTCCTTGCTCATGGCTGCTCCTCGATGAATGTGGTTAGGTGCCTAACTATCACTGCTTAGGTGCCTAACTAATTGGGCAGAATGAAAGCGGGCCGTTGGCGGGCCCGTCGCTTGCGGTGCTGAGGTCGGTTCGTGCCGGGGTGTCGGAGGCTACTCGCTCCTCGCCCAGGGGAGTGGGCGGCTCGTAGTGGGCTCAGTCCGCGGCGAAGGCGTCGATGCCGTCGACGATCCGGGCCAGCAGGTCGAGGAAGGTGGTGCGCTCCTCGACGGTGAGGCCGCCGACCAGCGACTGCATCCGGTCGAAGTGCTCGGGGGCGAGCGCGCGCAGTTTGTCGGCGCCGCGCGCGGTGAGGATCACCACGTTGCCCCGGCCGTCCTCGGTGGACGGTCGACGGGCCACCAGCCCCTCCCGCTCCAGGCCGTCGACCAGGCCGGTCACGGTCGCCCGGGAGACCCCGAGACTGGCTGCGAGCTGGGAGGGGGACTTCTCTCCGCCGTGGTCCTCCAGGTCGGCCAGTAGGCGGTAGCGGCCGGTGGAGAGGCCGAAGCGGCTGAAGTGGACCTCCCCCGCCTGGCCGAGCCGGGCGCCCGCCGCCATGAGCCGGGCCGCGACCAGGATCGCCTGCGGATCGGCCGTGAGGCCGTAGCGGGCGACCTGGCGGCGGGCCTGGTCGAGGGTGGGGGAGGCCGGATCGGCCGCGGGGTTCTGCGTCACGAAAGTAATATGGCACCTAACCAGATCGCCGGTCAAGTGGGGGCGGTGGTTCCTGTCCGGGCGGTGGTTCCTGTCCAGGGCGGCGGTTCCTGCCCAGAGCGGCGGTTCCTGCCTACGCGGCTCGGGGGGCGATCCGGGGCGGCGTCCAGTCGGCGTGCTTCAGGACCGTCCGCATCATCACTCCGGGCGGGGCGAGCCGGATCGCGGCGTTGCGCAGACCGACCGCCAGCGGGTTGGCGAGCTGCTGGCCCATCCGGCCGGCCCGGCGGGCGTCGCGGGCCACGGTCTGGCTGCGCGGGCGGCGGGCGGCGTCGTAACGGGCGAGCGCGCCCTCGACCGTCGGGCTTCCGGCGATCGCCGCCGCGAGGGTCGCCGCGTCCTCCAGGGCCTGGCAGGCGCCCTGGCCGAGGTGGGGCGTCATGGCGTGGGCCGCGTCGCCGAGCAGGGCGATCCGTCCCGAGACGTACGAGGGCAGCGGGGTGACCAGCTCGTTGACGTCGTGGTGCAGCACCGCGTCCGGTCTGGTCGCCGCCAGCAGCGTCGGGATCGGGTCGTGCCAGCGCGCGAAGCGGCGGCGGACCTCGGTCAGCGGGTCCGGGTAGCGCACCCCGGTCGGGGCGTTGAGCACGGCGTGCCACTCGGCCCGGCCGTCCGGGAAGGCGATGTGGCCGAACTCGGCGCCGTGGCCCCAGGTCAGTTCGAAGTCGGCGGTCAGCCCGTCGACCGGGCGCTCGGTGATCGCCCGCAGCACCGTGGAGCCGCTGTAGACCGGACCGGGGTGGGCAGGGAAGATGCGGCGCCGGATCCGGCTGTTGATGCCGTCGGCCGCCACCAGGAGATCGGCGTCCAGGGTGGTCCCGTCGTAACCCACCGTGATCCGGGCGGGGTCGGTGGTGTCGATCTCCGTCACCTCCGCGCCGATCACCAGGGACTCGGCGGGCAGTGCCTCGCGCAGGATGCGGTGCAGGTCCGCCCGGGGGATGCCGACGATCGGCGCCCCCAGCTCCCGCTCCAGCGCCTTGCCATCCATCAGGGCGAGCCGGCGGCCGTCCGGCGTCCGCGTCCCGCCGGTGTACTGCCGCCGCGAAGCCGCCTCGACGGCGTCGCCCACCCCGAGGATCCTGAGCGACCGCATGCCGTTGGCGTGGAGCGAGATCCCGGCCCCGGCGTCGTCCAGTACGGCCGCCCGCTCGACCACGGTCACGTCCCACCCCGCCAGCCGGAGTCCGATCGCGGTCGCCAGTCCGCCGATGCCGCCCCCGACCACCACCGCGCTGCTGTCGCTCATGCCCGGTCCTTCCCGTGTCGCCGTGCTGTTTTCTACAGATGTAGAAGGAGCGTACTACGGCCTTACCGGAGGGGTCCGGAGGGGCGGGCTCCTGGGCTGTGGGAACGGTTGCTTCGGGAGCAGCCGGATGGGTGAGGTGGGGTCCCGGCCCGGTAGAAAGGGGGGATGCGGCGAGACCAGGACCAGGACCAGGGCCAGGAACAGAAGCAGGGCGGCGCGGGCGGGGCGGGGAGGCCGGACCGGCGGACCGTGCTGGCGGATGCGGCGATCGGCGTGCTGGCGGACGCGGGGGTGCGGGGGCTGACCCACCGGGCGGTCGATGCGGCGGCCGGGCTGCCGGTCGGCACCACCTCGGCCTACCTGCGCACCAGGCAGGCACTGCTGACCGCACTGGTGCGGCGCCTGGTCGAGCTGGACCAAGGGGAGCTGCAGGCGATGGGGGAGCGGGCGACGGTCCGTTCGGCGGACGAACTGGTCCAGAACATAGCCGAGTTGATGCGGCACCGGCTGACCGGTGCGGGGCGGCGGCGGTCGCTCGCACGGTACGCCTGCGCGGTGGAGAGCGTGCGCGATCCGGAACTGCGGGAGATCCTCGTGCCGCGCGAGAACGCCGGCCGGGCCGTCGTCCGGGCCTTCCTCGCCGACCAGGGGGTCGCCGACCCGGACGGGCGGACCGCCACCCTGCTGGCCTGCATCGACGGACTGGTCTTCGAACGCCTGGTGGGCGGGGGCGAGACCGGGGTCGACGCGCTCCAGGGTCTGGTCGCGGCCGCCCTGCGAGGCGCGACCGGCGCGTAGCGGCGCGCTCCTGCGGCGCCAGGACCACGACCGCGACCCGTTCGCGCTCCCGTCCGGACCGGACGGCACCCGGGCGACCGTCGACCGCACCGCCTCCGGTGGCGGAGGCATCCGCCGCATCTCACGGCCGTGGGGCGGGGGGGGGGGGGGGCCCCCCCGGGGGGGCCCGCGGGGGGGGGGGGGGGGGGGGGGGGGCCCCACCCGGGGGCGGGGCGGGGGGGGCGCCGGCCCCCGGGGGCCCCCGCCCCGCCCCCGCGGGGGGGGGGGGGGCCCCCCCCCCCCCCCCCCCGGGGGGGGGGGGGGGCCCGCCCCCCCCCCCCCCCCCCACGGCCGGTCAGGAGGCGGTTCCCTTCGCGTGCTCCAACTCGGTGGCGTAGCCGGCGAGCAGGATGCGGAGCGTGCGGCGGAAGCGCTGCTCGGAGTCCAGGCCCTCGCCGGTGTCGAAGGCTCGGGCGAGGTGGGGGAAGGCGGTCCGGTCCAGGGCGGAGAACTGCTCGGGCTGGGGTTCGGTGCCCTCGTGGTGGGGCGTTTCACCGACCTCGCTGAGGGTGTGGCCGAGGGTCCACATGACCACGGAGTTCAGAACGTCGAGCGCATCGGCCAGCGGGACGCCGTCCTCGCGGAGCACGGCGATGCCGCGTTCGAGCAGGGCGAGCGACGCGGGCGTGGCGGCCGGCCGGGTGGCCAGGACGGTGAGCATCGCGGGGTGGTCCAGCAGCATCCGGCGCAGTGCGACGGCGAAGTCACGGACGACCTCGGTCCAGGGGCCGTTCGGTTCGGCGAACAGGTCGCCCGCGGAGAGCTCCAGCAGGCGTTCGACCATCCCGTCGAGCAGGGCGGCCTTGCTGGGGACGTAGTGGTAGAGCGTCATGCCCTCGCAGCCCAGCGCCGCGCCGAGCTTGCGGTTGGAGAGGGCGGCGAGGCCGTGTTCGTCGACGTAGTCGAGGGCGGCGTCGATGATCTTCTCTCGGGTCAGGCCCGTCCTGGGGCGGGTGCGTCGGCCCGGCATGTGCTCCTCCTGACTCGGGGTCGGCCCGGTGGGGTGCCCCGATCGGGCCTTGACAACTCTTGCAGTGCAAGAAAACAATAGCCGACGTCAACTTCTTGCACCGTAAGAAACATCTGGGGAGAACGTCATGCAGCTGGTCGCCGTCATGGTGCGCAAGCTCAACGAAGGTGTGGAGTATGCGGAGTTCCGCAAGGGCTGGATCCCGGACGAGGTGTTCCCGGATGACCCGCGGACCCGGGTGATCACCGCCACCGCGTTGGAGGACTCGCGGGAGATCATCACCGTCGCGCTCATCGAGGGCGATCACGGGCCGGAGTCCATCGGGGAGTGGATGGAGCGCCTCGGGCCGGTCGAGGAGCGCCGTTTCGAGCGGATCAAGGACCTGGTCGGCCCGCCGACCCTGAACGCGGTCTACCAGGTCGTCGCCGAGGACAACCTGTCGAAGCCGATCGCCGAATAGCGGCCGGCCCCAGGGCCGTGGGCGGCGCCGGAACCCGCGGCCCGGATCGACGACCACCGCGCGCCCACCGGTGCGGTTGAGTGCCCATCAGGTCAATCAACCGTCAAGTTGGTTCATTCACAGAATGTTTCCGCCGGTATGGCACGGAAACCGAAGGATTTCCGCTGCTTCGAGGTCTTCACATGGAGTTCTCAGACTGACAGGCTGGGGCCGCCCTTTCAGTACGGAGGAGGTTCCTTGTCCCGCATATCCACGTTGGCCGGAGCGGTCACCTGCGCGCTCGCCCTTGTCACCGGAACCGCCGTGGCCGCGTCGGCCGCGCCGTTCGACCAGGCCCCGGGAGCGGCGGCCGCCGAGGCGAAGGTCGACCCCGTCGACTGGAAGCCCTGCAACCCCGACCCGAGCAAGCCGGACCCGGGCATCTACGACTGTGCCGTCTACCCCGTGCCGCTGGACTACGACGATCCGTCCGGTGAGAAGGTCGGCATCGCCATGATGCGGCGGCGGGCGAGCGACCCGTCGAAGCGCATCGGCTCGCTGTTCCTCAACCCCGGTGGCCCGGGCGGCAGCGGCTACATGTGGGCGACAACCACCCGCTTCGGCGCCGAGGTGCAGGCCAAGTTCGACCTGGTCGGCTTCGACCCCCGCGGGGTGGCCCGGAGCAACCCGCTCAAGTGCTTCAAGACCCAGGAAGGGGCCGACGCGGTCAACAGCCGCATGGTGGGCGTGCCCGTCACCAAGGCCGAGGTCGACGACACCCTGGACGCCGACCAGGACTACACCGACGCCTGCAGCAAGAACGCCGGCCCGCTGATCGAGCACATGTCGACCATCAACGTGGTGCGCGACCTCGACCGGATGCGCCGTGCCGTCGGTGACTCCCAGCTCACCTTCGCGGGCTTCTCCTACGGCACCCTGATCGGTTCGACCTACGCGAGCATGTACCCGAACAAGGTGCGCGCGATCATCATCGACGGCAACGTCGACCCCAACCTGCGCCTGCACAACGGCCTCGAGTACGACCGTCAGCGGGCGGGCGGTTTCGAGCTGGCCCTGGACGAGTTCCTCAAGCGCTGCCAGACCGCCGGCGCCCCGCGCTGCGCCTTCGGCGACGGCGACACCCGGGCGAAGTTCGACGAGCTCCGCGACCACCTGCGGACCAGCCCGATCACGCTGTCGAACGGCTCCCAGGTGACGCTGAGCAGCTTCACCAGCGAGGTGGCCAGCGCCCTGTACTCGCAGGCCAAGCTGGCTCCGCTGGCGAAGTCGCTGCAGGCCACCTACCAGGTGATGCGGAAGCCGGCCGCGGCCGCACTGCTGGCGCCGAGGGCGAACGTCCCGGACGACGAGGCCAACCAGCTCACGGTGAACGTCCCGCGCGCGCTGCGCGAGGCCCCGGCCGACTCCGAGTACACCGGCGACGACTCCTACATGGGCGTCAACTGCCAGGACAAGCCGTACCCGTCCAACGACCGGGTGTTCGCCAACGTCGCCCGGGCGTGGGAGAAGGAGTCGCCGACCTTCGGCCGTTACCAGGCCTTCGACGCCCCGGCCTGCGCGAGCTGGCCGGCCCCGGCCCGGGACGCCGAGCGCTTCAGCGGCCCGTGGAACAAGAAGACCTCCAACACCGTGATGGTCATCGGCAACCTCTACGACCCGGCCACCCAGTACAAGTTCGCCCAGCGGATGCAGCAGGAGCTGGGCAACGCCGTGCTGGTCAGCGTCGACTCGATCGAGCACTGCGCCGTCGGCCGCAGCACGGCGCTGAACACGATGGTCACCCGCTACCTGGTGGACGGCACCGCGCCGAAGCCGGGCCAGCTGCTCAAGCCGGACGCCGAGATCTTCCCGGCGGTCTGAGGGCTCCGCCCTCGAACGCCCGGCCGTTGAGGCCGGGGCCGTGGGGGGGGGGGGGGGGGGGGCCGCCCCCCCCCCCCCGCCCCCCCACGGCAGTGTTCCCGGCCCGGCGCGCGCACGGAGGGCCCGGAGCGCACGGAACGTACGGAACGTACGGAGAATGCGGCAGAAGACCGTCATCGAACCTCCCGTGGAACGGATTCTGCGAAGTTGTCGTGGACCGTAGTCGATGCCACCGACAATCGACCTTCAGGTCAACTCCGCGCGATGGCCCCTGAGGGGGCAACAAATGACGTACTGTCACATTTATTCGTAAATGAATTCACAAAGCCGAATACGGGTGTTAGCGTGCGGCCCGCCGGGCTCTCTCGAACCAGAGAAAGTGAGGGAAGGGCTTGCGACACGAATTCTCCGGGCGGACGGTCCTGCCGGGCGACCCCCGTTACCGGACGCTCAGCCAGGGCTTCAACCAGCGCTGGCACAGCAGTCCCGCCTACATCCGGCTGGTGGCCGACGAGGCCGACGCGGTGGCCGAGTTGAACCGGGCGCTGGACCGCGGACTGCGCCCGACCGTGCGCGGTGGCGGGCACTGCTACGAGGGCTTCGTCGACAACGACCGGGGCGTGATCCTGGATCTCAGCACGATGCGCCGGGTGGCCGCCGGGGCGGACAAGTTCGGCCGGCCCATGTACTGCGTCGAGGGCGGCGCCACCAACTGGGACGTCTACGCGACACTGTTCCGGGAGCATGCCGTCACCCTGCCCGCCGGGTCCTGCTACTCGGTCGGCGCGGGCGGGCACATCTGCGGCGGAGGGTTCGGGGTGCTCTCCCGCCGGCACGGGCTCACGGTGGACCACCTCGTCCAGGTCGACGTGGTCACCGTCCGCGGCGGCCGTGCCGCGGTGACGCGGGTGAACCGGGAGGACGCGAGCGGCTCACCCGAGCAGGACCTCTTCTGGGCCCATACCGGTGGCGGGGGCGGGAACTTCGGGGTGGTGCTGCGCTACCACTTCGCGATCGACCTGCCGGAGCCGCCGCCGCGGGTCTGGATCAGCAGCGTGGCTTGGCCCTGGGGCGAACTGGTGCACCGCCCTGGTGACTTCGAGAGGCTGCTGACCAACTTCGGTGCCTTCCTGGCCGAGCACAGCGGTCCGCGCGAGCCGGTCTACGACGGGCTGTTCGCGATCCTCAAGCTGACCCACCACTCCAACGGGAACGTGGTGCTGTTCAGCCAGTGGGACGGTGACGACCCGGCGCCGCTGGACGAGTTCAAACCGCACGCGCCAGCGGGTGCCGCTTCGGCCCGACCGACCCGGCCTCGAACAACCCCTCCTGATCACGCATATCGGGATTATCCCGTCCCGTGCTCCAGGGCTGTCCCGCCGATCTCGCCCGTTGCCGGCGATCTGTTTCGTCAGCGTGCTTACGGCGGGTTCAGTGTCCCGTCGGGGTCCATGCGGCAAGCTCGTTGCCCCCCGGCTCGCGGAAATGGAAGCGCCTGCCGCCGGGGAAGTCGAACGCCTCGACCGTGATGGTCCCGCCCGCCTCGAGTACCGCGTTCCGCGTCGCCGCCAGGTCGCTCACCTGGATCACGGCCAGCGGCCCGGCCGGGGCTTCTGCGCGGTCCTGCTGGAAGCCGAGGCTGACCCCGCCGCCGCAGTCCACGTCGGTGTACTCCGGACCGTACGGGGTTGCCGCCCAGCCGAAGACGGCCCCGAAGAACTCTGCCGACCCCCGAGCCGAGGCAGTGGGGAACTCGACCATCGTGAAGCTGATCATGCTTTAGATCATACGTAGGGCTGTTGAGGCGGCCGCTTCTTCTGTCCAAACTGGCGGCTCATTTGCGATCCACCAGCTCTACGGTCATGCCCTAACAGGCTCGGCGGATTGCCCGTTACTGACCCACGCTCCTAGCCGGGTGGGCAGGGTCTTCCAGGGCGGGCGGCCTTCGTCGATGCCGTAGACGTGGTTGGCGGCGCGCATGAAGGCCGCGACGTAGCCGGAGGCGGACCACAGCGCGAGTGCGATCCCTCAGTCCTTGACCACCTGGTAGATGCCGTAGATGACCCCGGGCACGTGGCCGCACAGCTGGAGGAGGAAGGCCCAGAGCACCTTCATGCTCGGCCCGTCCTTGATCAGCACTGCCAGGAACGGCAGGACCAGGCACAGCAGCACCAGAAGGACCTTGGCCATGATCATCCCTCGTTTCGAGGTGCGATGGCCGGCGGCACGGTAGCCGCTTCTTCATCGTCTCACCGCTGGCCGCCCGGCGGGGAACCGGCCGAGCTGGAACGGCGGGTACACGTGCGTGGACGGAGATGCACGGATGCTTCGGTGCGTGGCCTGCCCAGCCGGGTCGGTGAACGTGTCCTACTCGATGGCGAAGGCGACGGCGGCCGGGGGCTCTCAGCGCGCGGACGGTGAGGCCATCGGCGGGTCCTGGATCCGTGCTGGAAGGCCGGCTTTGAGTGGGAAGCTGCCGCACCGGCCGCCCGTGGGCACACCGCGCTGGAACGGACGGCGCAACCCTGCACATCCGGGGGTCCCGGTGCGAGGGCTCCGGGGCCCGAGCCAGCTGCGGCGCGGCCGTAGGACTGGAAGGAGCTGTGGCCAGGTTGCCGGGCGGGTCAGGTGTCCGCGGTGGGCTCCTGGCGGTGTTGGGTGCGGCGGAGCTGCTCATTGAGGCGTAGGGCTTCTTCGAGTTGGTCTTCGAGGATGATGATGCGGCAGGCGGCTTCGATGGGGGTGCCCTGGTTGACGAGGTCGCGGGCGCGCATGGCGATGCGCAGTTGGTAGCGGGAGTAGCGGCGGTGTCCGCCTTCGGAGCGCAGTGGGGTGATGAGGCGGTGTTCGCCGAGGGCTCGCAGGAAGCCGGGGGTGGTGCCGGTCATCTCGGCGGCGCGGCCCATGGTGTAGGCGGGGTAGTCGTCGTCGTCGAGTTTGTCGGGTGTGTTGGAGCTGGTCGTTGTAGTCACTGCACCTCTCTGGTTCTCGGGGAGAACGCGTCGAGGGGCCCCGGGGCCGTGTCGGCTCCGGGGCCCCGAAGGGTAACAACACCATCTACCGGCCTTGGCCGGTCCTGTTACTTCCGCACTGCCCCGGGGGGTGTGCGGGGATCGCGTATGCGTGACCGGAAACCACCGTCCTTGCGTTGGGGTCTGCGGTGTCCGCCCGGGTGAGTGTTCACGGGCCGGGCGATCCTGATGGCGCTTGCGCCCTCCATTCATCCTCTGTACTGAACTGTCACTTTCGTACTGCTGGTACTGCTCTCACTGAATTGCGTAGTGCTAGGTACCGCTGGTGGCGGCCCCTGATACCTGCGGGCCGCCTGGTCCGGCAGTCAGCCCCGTCGCCGTCCTGCATCTGCCTGGCTTCGGGACTCCACTGCCGGACCGTCCTGCGAACTTCTGTCCAACAACGCCGGCCAGTTCGTGTCTGGCCGGTATCGCCGACTCCTGTCTACGAGAGAAACGTTAGACCCGCCCGCAAGGAATGTCTACTCCGGCGAGCATAGATTTTGCGGCATCCGGGTGTGAGGTAATCTGCCGCTGCGCGGCGGCGGCGACCCCCCGAGCCGCCGCCGCGCAGCGGCAGAAGGACCCAGCGACACCGCGCAGGGAGGCGGGAATGGAAGAGCTGGTGCCCGCAGTACCGGAGTCGGCCCGGGACGGACAGGCGGACCTGATCGAGGCGATCATCGAGGCCGTGCACGACGGCGACGACCGAACCGTCCGCCGGCTGCTGGCCCGCTTCGCCGAACTGGCCACCATCGCCGACCTGTACGCCCTGCGCGACGCCCTCGACACCGCCCTCCCATTCAGCGTCCACGGGTAGAGGTGACTCCCACCAGAACGCACTCGCGACCCGCCCGACCAGGCGTTCAGGTCGACCCTGCACCTGGCGTGGTGGCCGCTGCGAATGCGCGGTGCTGCCCGTTGGGCGGCGCACGGTACTGGTGACGGCCATTGCCCGGTCCGGGTCAAGCCGCGGTGGCGAGGTCGGCGCGGCCGAACAAGGGCGCGTAGCCGCGGGGAAGGTCGGCGAGGAGAGGTCGTGCTCCGCCGTCCGGCTCCGGGACGGGGGCCGATCCGCGCACCGCTGACAGCCGGGCAACCGCCGCCGAGGGCCTGCGGTTCGCCCGGTGCGGACCGCCGTCAGTACTCGGAGCCGCTTCGCAGGTAGGTGCCCACGACCTGGAGCCACGCTCCGGGGCTGAAGCACGCCTCGATGCGGTGCGGCGTGTCCTCGAAGACCCGCAGGACGCGCAGCGCGCCGCTCGGGTGCAGGTCGTACTCGAAGGTGACGCCGTTGTCCGTGTCGTCCTCGTACTGCAGGTCCAGCGGCCCCTTCGACGGCTCCGCCGGTGCCCGTGCGTCGGCCGAGAGTTTCACGTAGACGGACATCTCTGCGTCCCGCCTTTCCTGTCTGCCCGAGGACTCCGGCCCACGAGACCGGCCCTCAGGACGCTTCGGCCGGTGGCTCGGGACCGACGCCGGTGGCGATGAGGATCTGCCGCGCGGAGTCGGTTCCGTCGGCCTCGACCGCGCGGGCCATCGCGGCCAGGGCTGCTTCCCGGCTCGCCTGTGGGGGGACGACGAGCAGGCTGAAGTGATCGCGGTCGCCCCGCGTGATGATCACGGTGTCGTCGCCGACCGGGTACCGGTCGATGTGCACCGACCGGCCGTCGACGACCAGGCGGGCCGGGACGTCGTCCCAGGCTTCCGCGTCCAGGCCGACGCTCGCGATGGGGCCGAGGTGTTCGGTCAACGCACGGACCAGGCCGGGAAGTTCGGCGCTGATGTCCCGTGAATGGGGCCACCACGCGCCGTCGAGCGCACCTTCGCGTGACTGGGTGGTCTCCAGACGCAGCAGGACCGTCCCCGGCTGCGCGGCCTGCCGGAACCGGTCCGGCAGAAGCCCGCGGTGCGAAGCACCGGTTTCGTCCGACATGGCTCGCCACCTGTCCGTGGACGCGGGCTGAGCCCGCTGAGCGAGACCCGCCCCTCAGGGCGCGGCGGCTCGGGCCGCCCCGACATCTCCACGGTACTCCGCCCGCGCCGGACCGATCCGGCCGCTCAGGAGAGCCGCGGCGGGGGTGCGGGCTCAGCGCCACTCGATCAGGAACAGGGTCGCGTCGTCGCTCGTACGACCGCCCCGTTTTGACGCGTCGGGTTTGTCGGTGCCGCCGTTGTGCTACACGTGGAACGGGACGGTCGCGCAGCTCGTGCCCGATGGGAACCGCCGGCATGTCCGGTTGCAGGCTGGTTCGTTCGCTCTCCGTCAGCAGGCCTCCGCTCCAGTCGAAGGTGGCCGGGAAGACCCGCAGCAGGACGTGTGAGGTCCAGGACTGGACTGCGGGTGTGGCGGAGGTCCCGCAGC
The DNA here is from genome assembly GCF_044329365.1 of Kitasatospora sp. NPDC017646. NCBI lineage: Bacteria > Bacillati > Actinomycetota > Actinomycetes > Kitasatosporales > Streptomycetaceae > Kitasatospora > Kitasatospora sp. NPDC017646. The sequence continues at coordinate 118,061 of NZ_JBIRJC010000021.1, forward strand.
AGCAGGTTGTTCCGCGCGTCCGGGCCGTCCAGGAACACGACGGTGCAGATCTCGTCCCCGCCGCCGAGGACGTCGACCCAGATGCTGTCCGGGCGGCGGGCAAGGGGGGCGGCGATGGCGCTGATCCGGTTGAGCTTGCAGCGGATACGCAGGGCCAGCGGGATCAGGTCTGGGAAATGCGCGGGGTTGCGCACCGCGGTGGCCCGAAGCGTCCCCTCGCCGAACAGCGGTGCCGCGCGGCGAACCACGGTGCGCTCGGAGATGCCGAGGACCCGGCCTACCATGCGCCACGAGGCGCGCGGGGACGCCAGCATCGCGGCGGAGATGCGACTGTCCGTCTCACTGAGCAGATGGTCTGTTTGCGGCAGAGCCGGCGGCGGTCGTGGGGGCGCTGGTGCTCGCGGTCGGTCGGCATCGGCCTCCACTGGACAGACGTCCTGGTCATCGCCGTCTGGGGACTCGCCCGACGAGCAATGAACGAGACCTCCGTGACGGGGCGGGGAGGAAGCCCGAAGTCGGATGGTCCGCAGCCCCCCGTCGGTTGGGTCGGCTCGCGCCGCTCGGACGGTCGATGTGTACTGGACCTGCCGGCCGACGGCCCCGGCCCGTAGCGCGTCAGCGCGGACATGCCGCCCGGGCGCATCCGTCGCCGTCTCTCGCGCACCAGCGGAGGAACCCATGTCCACGATCCGCCGGGTGATCCCGTTCTCCGGTCTCGGCCGTGAGGATGTCGGGCTCGTCGGAGGAAAGAACGCCTCGCTCGGGGAGATGATCGTCAACCTGGGCCCGGCCGGTGTCCGGGTGCCGGACGGCTTCGCGAGCACCGCCGACGCCTACCGGGAGTTCCTCGACACCGGCGGACTCCGGCAGCGGATCACCGAGCAGATCGACCTGCTGAACGGCGGCGCGCCACTCGACGAGGTGGGTGCGACGATCCGCGCCGCGATGCTCGGCACACCACTACCGCCCGCCTTGGAGGAGGAGTTGGCCGAGGCGTACGCCAGGCTCGGACGCGAGGCCGGCCGGGAGGACCCGGACGTCGCGGTGCGCAGCAGTGCCACGGCAGAGGACCTGCCGGAGGCGAGTTTCGCGGGGCAGCAGGACACCTACCTGAACGTCCGGGGCCGCGAGGCCCTGCTGGACGCCTGCCGGCGCTGCTACGCCTCCCTGTTCACCGACCGGGCGATCGACTACCGCGAGCGGATGGGCTTCGATCAGCTCGCTGTGGCGCTCTCGGTCGGCGTGCAGCTGATGGTCCGCTCCGACCTGGCCGGGGCCGGGGTGATGTTCACCCTCGACACCGAGAGCGGTTTCCCGGACGCCGTCGTGGTCAGCGCGGCCTGGGGGCTGGGCGAGACGGTGGTCAGCGGGCAGGTCGACCCCGACGAGTACCTGGTCTTCAAACCGCTGCTGGAGAACCCCGGACTCGACCCGGTCATCCACACCGAGATCGGCGCCAAGCGCCGCAAGGCCGTCTACGCCGACCGGGGCCTCACCCGTACGGAGGACACCAGCGCCGAGGAGCGCGTCCGCCGCGTGTTGGACGCCGCGGAGGTGCGCCTTCTCGCGCGCTGGGGCGTGGTCATCGAGCGGCACTACGGCTGCCCGATGGACATCGAGTGGGCCAAGGACGGCCGGACCGGCGAGATCTTCATCGTCCAGGCCCGTCCCGAGACCGTGGTCTCCCGGCGGCGCGCGACGATGCTGCACCGCTTCCGGCTGACCGGCTCGGGGGAATCGCTCGTCGACGGGATCGCGGTAGGCGAGGCGATCGGCACGGGCGCGGTCCGCGCGCTGACCACACCCGTCGAGCTCGAGCGCTTCCCGGCCGGGGCCGTGCTGGTCACCGGGATCACCGACCCGGACTGGGAACCCATCATGAAGCGGGCCACCGCGATCGTCACCGACCACGGCGGCCGCACCTCGCACGCCGCCATCGTCAGCCGCGAACTGGGCGTGCCGGCCATCGTGGGAACCGGCCACGCGACGGAGCTGCTGCACGACGGCCAAGAGGTCACCGTCTGCTGCGCCGAAGGCGAGGACGGCCACGTCTATGCCGGACGGCTCGACTACGAGCAGTCCGAGATCGACCTCGCCGGGCTGCCGAAGACACGTACCCGGGTCATGCTGAATCTGGCCGACCCGGCCGCCGCGTTCCGTTGGTGGCAGCTGCCGGCGGACGGGGTGGGGCTGGCCCGGATGGAGTTCATCGTCGCGCACCAGGTCAAGGCCCACCCGATGGCACTGATCCATCCCGAACGCCTCGACCCCGAGGCGCGGCGCCAGATCGACACACTCACCGACGGCTACCAGGACCGGTCCCGGTACTTCACGGACCGCCTCGCCCAGGGCATCGCCCGGATCGCGGCCTCGCGCTGGCCGGACCCGGTGATCGTGCGTACCAGCGACTTCAAGACCAACGAGTACGCCAAACTGGTGGGCGGGCGCCCCTTCGAACCGCTCGAGGCCAACCCGATGATCGGCTGGCGCGGCGCCAGCCGCTACTACAGCGAGGGCTACCGGGAGGGCTTCGCCCTGGAGTGCCGGGCGCTGCGTCGGGTCCGCGACGAGATGGGCCTGACGAACGTGGTGGTGATGATCCCGTTCTGCCGCACCACGGGGGAGGCCGACCGGGTGCTCGCGGTGATGGCCGACGAGGGCCTGCCGCGTGGTGGCAACGGGCTGAAGGTGTACGTGATGGCGGAGATCCCGGCCAACGTGATCCTCGCAGCGGAGTTCGCCGAACGGTTCGACGGCTTCTCCATCGGCAGCAACGACCTCACCCAGCTCACCCTGGGCGTCGACCGTGACTCCGACGCTCTCGCGCACCTCTTCGACGAGACCGATCCTGCCGTCACCCGGAGCATCGAGACCCTGATCGCCACGGCGCACGCGGCCGGCCGCCCGGTGGGCCTGTGCGGCCAGAGGCCCAGTGACGACCCGGCGTTCACCCGGTTCCTGGTGAGTGCCGGGATCGACTCGATCTCGGTGGCGCCGGACAGCTTCGTGGCCGTGAAGGAGCACGTGGCCGCCGCCGAACGGGCCTGACCGCGCGTACCCGGCGGCTACCGGGGGCGGGAACTGGACGGTCGAGCCCTGGACGGTCGAGCGCTGCTGATCAGGGGCGGGGAGCAGTCTGCTGGCTCCGACCGCTGCCCGGCCGAGTCGACGGCCCTGCGCACCTCGACGGTGACCTCCTCCGGGGGGACCCGCCGCGTCTCGCCCGTTGCCCGTTCGGTCAGCTCCACCACCCCCTCGGCGAGTCCACGCCTGCCGACGGTCACGCGCAGCGGGATACCGACGAGCTCGGCATCCCGGAACTTCACGCCGACCCGCTCGGAGCGGTCGTCGATGATCGTGTCCACCCCGGCCGCGAGCAGCTGCCGGTAGACCTTCTCACCGGCCGCGGCGGTGGCCTCGTCGTCGGGCTGGGCCACCACGACGACCGCCTCGAAGGGAGCCGTGGCCATCGGCCAGACGATGCCCCTGTCGTCGTGGTGGCACTCGACGGCGGCTGCCATCGCCCGCTCGACGCCGATGCCGTAGCAGCCCATGATGACCTTCCTGGGTCTGCCGTCGGCGTCCAGGACGGTGAGGCCGAAGGCGTCGCTGTACTTGTAACCGAGTTTGAAGATGTGGCCGACCTCGATCGCCTTCCGGACCTGCAGCGGCTGTCCGCACCGCACACAGGCCTCCCCGGGGGCGACCTCGCGAAGGTCCGCCCACCTGGAGACGGCGATGTCCCGCTCCACGTCGACGCCCCGCAGGTGGACACCGTCCTCGTTGGCACCGGTGAACATGTCCCTGCGGCCCCGCAGGGCCTCGTCCGCGAGGATGGTCACCGACGTCACCCCGACGGCGCCGAGGCTTCCCGGCAGGGCGCCGAGGGCTTCCCGGATCTCCTCGGGCCGGGCGGGCCGCATGGCGCCGACCCCGCAGGAATCCGCGAGCTTCTGCTCGGCCAGCGCGTGGTCACCGCGCAGGAGGACGAGGGTGAGCTGCCCGTCCAGGACGTAGACGAGGGTCTTCACCTGGCGCTCGGCGGGCGCGTCGAACCGCGAGGCCAGGTCGTCGATCGTCCGCACACCAGGGGTGTCGAACGGCTCCGGCGTGGGCAGGCCCGGACCGTCGGCGATCGCGGTGAGCCGGGAGACGGCCTTCTCGCTGTTGGCCGCGTAGCCGCAGGAGGGGCAGTGGACGACGAAGTCCTCACCGGCCTCGGCCGGGCACATGAACTCCGTCGACGCGGCCCCGCCCATGCTGCCGCTGGACGCCTTCACCGGGATGGCCGGAATCCCCAGCCGCGCGAAGATCCGCAGGTAGGCCTCACGGTGCAGGTCGAACGACCGATCCAGGCCCTCCTGCGTCAGGTCGAAGCTGTAGGAGTCCTTCATCGTGAACTCCCGGGTCCGTAGCAGGCCGCCCTTGGCGCGGGGCTCATCGCGGAACTTGGTCTGGAACTGGTACCACGTCTGCGGCAGTTCACGGTACGACTTCAGCTCGGTGGCGAGCGACGTGAAGATCTCCTCGTGGGTCATGCCCAGCGTCAGTTCGGCGCCCTTGCGGTCCTTCAGGCGGAACATCTCGTCCCCCATGGCGTCCCACCGGCCACTGCGCCGCCATACCTCCGCCGGGTGCATCGCCGGCAGGGAGAATTCCTGCGCCCCGATGACGGCCATTTCGTCCCGGATGACGGTGATGATCTTCGACCGTACCCGGACGGCGAGCGGCAGCAGCGAGTAGTGGCCTGCCATGAGCTGGCGGATGAATCCGGCGCGAAGCAGGAGCTGATGGCTCGGCGCGTCGGCCTCCGCCGGGTTCTCGCGAAGGGTGGGGATGTGCGTCTGGGACCAGCGCATGGCCAGCAGCTTTCGTTCGACGGCCGACGGGTCTGCCGTGGCCGTTTCCAGGGGCTCCTCGACAGGAGACGGATTGATGCGTTCCGAAGGTTCGTTGGCGGTTGTCTGTCATTCCAGTGAGCCCGTTCCCGCAGGCCAGGTGGGGCCGGGCTCCCTTCGATGGTGCTCCCCGTCCGAGACATCCGGCGATGCGGGTGGCCGAGACCAGCTCGGAGCATCCGGACCGCTGTGGTGTTCGCCGAGGTTGTGGTCCTGCCCGGCGCCCTCGTCGGCACTGAGCCCTTGCGTGCTCGACCGGTCAGGCCCTCGCGGGTGCGACGGTCCGACGAAGTGCGTGCGATCCGGGGCGCGTACGGCGTCGAGGCTATTGTCATTGGGGGGAACGGGAGTTGTGCCGTCGGATCAGGTAGCGGCGCAGTTCGTCGGCGCCCCAGACGATGAAGGGGTAGGGCAGCAGGAACAGCAGGTCGCTCGCCGGGAGGGCAGCGGTGCCCAGCAGCTTCTGGAACGGCGGGGTGTAGGCGAAGACGGCTGCGAGGAGGAGTTCGCCGGCGATGGCGGCGAGGAGGTAGCGGTTGGACAGGACACCTACGGAGCGGAGCGAGGCGCGGCTGGTGCGGACGGCGAAGGCAGTGCCGATCTGTCCGGCGATCATGCCGAGGAAGGTCATGGTCGTGGCCTGCTGGTACGCGTGGTGCAGGGGCTGCCCCGGGCCGGTGGGGTCGCCCAAGGTCCAGCCGGCCCGGGTGAGGACGAAGAAGAAGCCCGTCATCTGGAGTGCCGCGACGATCGCGCCGAGGAAGAGCCAGGCGCGTAGCAGCATCGGGCCCCGGATGACGCCTTCGGACCGCGGGCGGGGCGGGCGGGCCATGAGCCCGGGCTCGGCGGGTTCGCGGCTGAGGGCGAGGGCGGGGAGTGTCTCGCTGCCGACATCGAAGGCGAGGAGTTGCAGGATCGTCAGGGGGAGCGGGATGCGGCCGCCGCCGAGTGCGAAGAAGAGGAACGGCATCACCTCGGGTGTCGCGTGGGCGAAGATGTAGATGATGAACTTGCGGACGTTGTCGTAGATCCGGCGGCCGTCGCGTACCGCGGTGGCGATCGAGGCGAAGTTGTCGTCGGTGAGCACCATGGTGGAGGCCTCGCGGGCGACGTCGGTCCCGGAGCGGCCCATGGCGATGCCGATGTCGGCGCGGCGTAGCGCGGGGGCGTCGTTGACGCCGTCGCCGGTCATGGCGACGACGTGTCCCTCCTCGTTCAGTGCGTCGGCGATGCGGAGCTTGGCCTCCGGGGAGGCGCGGGCGAAGACGATGTCGGGCGTCCGGTTCACGAGGGTGCGAAGTTCGGTCTCGCCGAGCTCCTCCAGCTGCCGGCCGCTGATCACGGTGGGGTCGCTGCCGGTGATGCCGACGCGTCGGGCGATCGCGGCCGCGGTGAGCGGGTGGTCGCCGGTGATCATGATGATGCGGATGCCGGCGGAGCGGCAGTCGCGTACGGCGTCGGCGACTTCGGGGCGGGGCGGGTCGAGCATGGCGATCAGTCCGGCGAAGCACAGGTCGCTCTCGGCGTCGCTCCGTCGGTGCGGTGGCCGGCGGTCGGGGGGCAGTTCCCGTTCTGCCAGGGCGAGCACGCGCAGGCCGTCAGCGGCGAACGCGTCGACCTGGGCGGTGATGCGCTGCCGGTCGGAGTCGGTGAGCGGCTGCTTCCCCTGAGCAGCGAGGAACGTGGTGCAGAGCGGCAGGAGTGCTTCAGGTGCTCCCTTGGTGCGGATGGCGAGGCGGCCGTGGTGGCGGTCGACGGTCGACATCAGCTTGAGTTCCGGGTCGAAGTGGAACTGCCAGCAGCGGTCCGACTCGCGTTCGGCGGCTGCGAGGCCGGCACCGAGCTCGCGGGCGGCGAGCAGGACGGCGATCTCGGTGGGATCGCCGCTGGGTTCCTCGTCGGGTTCGAGGCGGGCGTTGTTGCAGGTGGCCGCGATCCGACCGACCGTGACCTGGGCCGGGTCGGGCGGGGTGCCGCGCTGGAGCGCCGCGGGGTCGTCGAGGTCGAGGAGGCCCGAGGCGGTCCACACGTGGGTGGGGCGCATGTGGTTCTCGGTGATGGTGCCGGTCTTGTCCGTGCAGATGACGTCGGTCGAGCCGAGGGTCTCCACCGCGCTGAGCCGTTTGACGAGGGCGCCGCGGGCGGCGAGCGCCCGGACTGCCACGGCGAGCGCGAGGGTGATCACCGGCAGGAGCCCCTCGGGGACCATGCCGGCCAGCAGTCCGGCGGCGAAGACCACGGAGTCGACCAGCGACAGGCCGATGCCGAACGTGGCCAGGGGGATGAAGGCGAGCGCGAGGGAGACCGAGACGACCGCGATCAGCCAGGCGACCCGCCGCACCTGGCGTTCCAGCGGGCTGGGCTCCTGCTCGACCCGCTCGGAGAGCGCGGCGATGCGGCCGAGCTCGGTGTTCATCCCGGTGGCGAAGACCACGCCGTGAGCCTCGCCGCCCGTGCAGCTGGTGCCGCTGAAGACGAGATCGTGAGCCGTGAGCACCGGGACGTCCACGTCCAGGATCGCGGCCGAGCGCAACGTGGTCACCGACTCCCCGGTCAACGCCGACATGTCGACCTCGACGGCCCCTTGCAGGAGGCGGATGTCCGCGGCGATCCGGTCACCCGCCCCGATGACGACGACGTCGCCCGGGACCAGCTCGATGGCGTCGATCTCCCGCGGGACACCGTCCCGCAGGGCCTTCGCCCGCTGCGGAATGTAGGCGGCCAACGCCTCGACCGCGTGCTCGGCGTGCACCTCCTGGACGAACGCGAACGCGGCGTTGAGGAAGATGATCAGCACCACCGCAACCGCCACCACGAATGAACCCACGACCGTCAGCAGCACCGCGGCGAGCCACAGCAACAGCGCGAGCGGGTGCGTGAACTGACGCGCCAACTCCCCCGGCCAGCGCCGGCCCCCACGCCGACGCAGCTCGTTGCGGCCGAACTGCAACAGCCGCCGCTGCGCCTCGACCGAGGTCAGTCCGACCCGCGAACTGTGCAGATCGCGCAGGAGCAGCTCCGCGGCCTCCTCGGGATCGAGCCCGGGAGGCCGCACCCACGTTTCGTGTCGACTCTTCACCGAACAGACGTTAGGTCCGGTCCGGAGCCCGCCGGCGGAACGACACCTCAGGCCGGCCCTTGTGCCTGCCGGCCCGTGCGGCCAGGAGGCGGGAAGGCAGCACGGGCAGGCGGCCACGGGATGCTCCCGATCGCGCCTCCCGTGCTCGCGCAGCACGATGGAAGGAGTGGCCGAGTGAGGAGATCGAGATGGCCGGCGAACTGCTCCATCGACCGGGGTACCAGTGGCCGTCGTTCCCGGACCTGTTCGAGGGCCTTCCCACGAAGTCCCGGCCCTGTCCGGAGGCCCCGGGAGGGCAGCCCGGACGATCGAGATCACAACCGCCGTGTCACCGCGATGAGCGGCTCTGACGTGTCCGGTCCGCTTGCGGCGGGTAGCGGCGGGAGGAGTCCGCTGCCTGAGACCGTGCCTTCGATCCTCACCCTGACAGTGAACCCCACAGTCGACATCTGCTACGAGGTCGACCGCCTGGCGGACATCGGCAAGACCCGCGCTCGGGTCAGGTTCGTGGCCGCCGGCGGCGGAGGGATCAACGTCGCCCGGGACGTGTCGCGGCTCGGAGGACGGGCGACCGCCGTCCACACCGCCGGCCGCGAGGTCGGCCGGCGCCTCAACCGGCTACTGGACGAGGAGGGGGTCGACCACCTCCCCCTCGGGATCGCGGGCGAGACCCGCGAAGCGTTCGTGCTGTTCGAGACCGAGTCACGCCGCAGCTATCACATCGTGCCGCCGGGCCCGCGACTGGACGACTCGGAGGGAGGGCGTCTCCTGGACGCGCTGGGCCGAGCAGCCGGCAGTCACCAGTACGTCGTGGCCAGCGGAAGCCTGCCCAGCGGCCTGCCCGACACCTTCTACGCGGCTGTCGCCCGCAGGGTCAAGGAGGCCGGGGCCCGGCTGGTGCTGGACACCTCGGGGCGGGCCCTGCGCGAGTCGCTGCACGAGGGCGTCTTTCTGCGGAGGTGCAACAATCACGAGGCCGCCAGCCTCGCCGGCCGGGCGGTCCGGAGCTTCGACGACGCCCGCACCGTCAACGAGTCCCTACTCGCTACAGGAGCGACTGAGATCGCCGTCACCACCCTCGGGGAACTCGGCGCACTCTGTTCGACCAGGCACGGTCACACCGAGTTGAGAGTCCCGCCGTTGCCCGGCGAGCCGCTCAGCGACGCCGGGGCCGGAGACGCCATGGTGGCCGCACTCACTCTTCGGCTGGCCGCGGGCGACGATCCGGTCGAGGCCTGTGCCCTAGGGGTGGCCGCGGCCGCCGCAGCAGTGCTCACCCCCGACACCGAACCGTTCGATCGAGAGGTGGCCGAGGCCCTCTGCCCCGGGGTGCGGATAAAGCGGCAAGCCGGTTCATGACCGGGCTGCGGGCCTACGGGGTACGTCCTGTTCCCGGGCTCGGGAGTGCGTCGCCGGTGTCCCGGGGGTCGGCGTGGTGGGCGGGGTGCGCAGGGTGAGGACGGCGAGGTCGTCGCGGCCGTCGGCGAGGTGGGCGTCGGCCAGGGTCCGGCAGAGATCTTCGAGGGGCAGATCTGCGTGGGCGGCGGCGACCTGGGCGAGGGCGGTGAGGCCGGCGTCCAGGGGGCGGTGGGGGTGTTCGACCAGGCCGTCCGTGAAGAGCACGAGGGTGGCGTTGCCGGGCAGGGGGTGCTTGTGGTCGGGGCGGGGCACGTCGGGGTCGACGCCGAGGGGCAGACCGGGGTCGGTGTGAAGGTAACGGGCTGTGCCGTCGGGGCCGATCAGGAGCGGTGGAGGGTGTCCGGCGTTGCTCCAGTGGAGTGTCCAGCCGTCCTCGGCGGGTTCGACGCGGGCGAGGCAGGTGGTGGTGATGGGGTTGTCGGTGATCGCCTGGAGGGTGCGGTCGAGCTGCGTCAGGACGGCGCTGGGCGGGGTGCGGCGGTCGTAGAGGAGAGCGCGCAGCATGTTGCGGGTCTGGGCCATGGTGGCGGCGGACTTCAGGTCGTGTCCGGCGACGTCGCCGATGACCAGGGCGCAGGCGCCGTCAGGGAGCATCAGGGCGTCGTACCAGTCGCCGCCGACGTGGTCCGGGGCGGCGGCGGGCCGGTAGATCGCCGCGACGGAGAAGGGCGCCACATCGGGCAGGCTGGGAAGCAGGAGACGCTGGAAGTACTCGGCGTTGGCACGGACCTGCCGGTAGAGGCGGGCGTTCTCGATGGCGAGGCCGGCCGCGCCGGCGAGCGCCACGAGGATGTCCTGATCGTGGTCGTCGAAGGGTTGTCCGTCGCGCCGCTCGCAAAGATAGAGGTTGCCGTAGACCCGTCCACGTCCGGTGAGTGCCACCCCGAGCAGTGTCCGCATCGGCGGGTGGCCCGGCGGGAAGCCCACCGCGTCCGGGTGGGCGCCGATGTCCGCGACACGCAGCGGTTCGGGATGGTCGATGAGGTGCCCCAGGAGTCCGCGTCCCTGCGGAAGGGCGACCCCGCTCAGCGCTGCGACCTGCTGCTCGCTCAGCCCCACGGGGATGAACTCCTCCAGGTGTTCGCCGTCCTCGCTCAGCACCCCGAGTGCGCCGTAGCGGGCGTCGACCAGGCCCATCGCGGTGGTGATCACCCGGCGGAGCACGACCGGCAGGTCCAGATCCCGGCCCACCGCCATCACCGCGTCCAGCAGGTCCTGGAAACGGCGCTGGGTGTGAGCCAGGTTCCGCAGACGTCCGACGATCTCGTCCATCTCGTCGTCGATTCGGTGGCTGCGGTCGGGAACATCCGCCCACCCGGATCCATCCTCCGGATCCACCTGGCCCACCTTCGATTCCTCTGCTGGACGACCGTACCTTCGACGCGTTGCGCAACCGGAAGCCGGACATCGGCGCGTCCTGCTTCCAACCGTAGGCGGGGCCCGTCGCCGACGGCGACTGCGACGGGCGCCGCTGTTCCTCAGCTGTCGCGGCATCGCTCGGACGGCCTCCCGCCACGGTGTTGCCCACAGGGCTGGGACTTGGTTGGCCCCGGTGGGTGATCGGGAGGGGCTATGGCTTGTGCGGACGCCGTTCCGCTCCTGCGGTGGTCCCGCTGCGACTGTGCCTTCCGTCGGCCGCGTCGTCAGCGGTGCCACCGCCGTTGTTCTGCCATCCGGCGCCGGATGACGATCAGGTCGATCACCGCGACGGCGGTGGACACGGCGCACAGCACCGCGAGGCCCGCGTAGAACGCACGGTC
>NZ_JBIRJC010000022.1:0-120690 GCF_044329365.1 Kitasatospora sp. NPDC017646
ACAGGCACGTCACCATCAACGCTCCACGACCCGCTCCGGACACCGCCTCCGTGCCGAATCACCTCAACGAAGCACCTGCGAAAGACAGGACTAGGCTTGGGCCGTGGACAACTCGCCGTCGCAGGACGACCCGGGGCAGCCGCCGGTGCCGGCGCCCGTGCCCCTGACCAAGCCCGAACTCACGCCGCAGTCCCAGCCGGTGGCCGCGCCGCGGCCGTCGACCGCCCCGGTGGCGGACGCCGAGATGCGGGTCTCGGACGCCGACCGCGAGCGGATCGCGGAGCTGCTGCGGGACGCCTACGCGGAGGGGCGCCTGGACGCGGAGGAGCACGCGGAGCGGATCGGGGCCGCGTACGCCGCCAAGACCTTCGGCGACCTGGTCCCGCTGACCCGGGACCTTCCCGCCCACCGTTCGGTGTCCTTCGACAAGCCGCCGCTGGGCGCCGGGGAGCCCGCCACCGCGCCGGCCAGGCCGCTGCCGCCCGCGCGGCAGGAGGCCCCGTCCGTGGTGGCGATCTTCGGTGGCGCGGCCCGCAAGGGCCGCTGGCGGGTCGGCTCGCACCTGACGGCCTTCACGGCGTTCGGTGGGGTGGACATCGACCTCACGGACGCCGTGTTCGAGTCCCCGGAGGTGGAGATCACGGTGACCGCGATCTTCGGCGGGGTGGAGATCCGGGTGCCGGAGAACGTGAGCCTGCTCGGCTCGGGGGTCGGCATCTTCGGCGGCTTCGACGTCCGGGAGCAGACCGCGGCGGACCCGTACGCTCCGGTCGTGCGGGTCAAGGGCGTTGCCCTGTTCGGCGGTTGCAACGCCAAGCCGCGCCGGGGCAAGAAGCTCAAGGAGTGGGTGCGCAAGCAACTCGGCGCGGAATAGCCCTGATTGACCTGTCGAGTGCCCGGCCGGGGATCAACTCCCGGCCGGGCACTCGGCGTTGTGTCCGGTGCACTCCGTAGTCGATTGCGTGCAGTGTGCATGAATCGCGGCCGGGTGGGGTAGTTCCTTCCGCACATCGCTTCCCGTACGGCTGTGCACCGGAGGCGGCCCCGTGGCCGTCCCGGGCGTTGGACAGCGGGGGCTCGCAGCCGGGCGGGGGAGCGGGGTTCCCCCGTGTCCGAGAGCCTCGTCAGGAGTACGGCCGTGCTGCATCCGATCGAGTCCCGCACCACCTCGCCCGTCGCCGCCGCCCAGTTGCTGGAGCGTCGTCCGGCCGTCCGCCCCCAGCCGCAGCCCCCGGGCGGCACGGCGGGCACGGCCGCGGGTGAGGACAATCCGTGGCACACCGGTGCGGCCTGTCGGCGGGACGAGGCGGGGCTGTTCTTCGCGCCCTCGAAGGAGCCGACGGCGGCCCGGCTCTCCCGCGAGGAGCAGGCCAAGCAGGTGTGCGCCCGCTGCCCGGTGCTGCTGGAGTGCCGCGAGCACGCGCTGGCCCAGCCGGAGCCGTACGGGGTCTGGGGCGGGCTGACGGCCGCCGAGCGGCGGGTGGTGCTGGCCCGGCGGCGCCGCCGGGACGCGGAGCTGCGTGAGGCGGCCCGGGTGGCCACGGCCGGTCGTCGGATAGCCGGTTGACGGCGGGTCGAAGACCGGGCCGGGGGCGGGGCCGAAGGGCGACCCGGAGAACAGGCCGGCACGGCCCCGGCGGTCGGCCGGATACGCCTCGCGGCCTCGGCGGAGGGGGATTCCGCCGAGGCCGCGAGGTGAGCCGGTCGGGGCCGGGTCAGTTGGCGCGGTCGAAGTCGATCGCGCTGTAGGCCCGCAGCTTCGACAGCTTGTGGACGGAGTTGATCTCGCGGATCGTGCCGCTCTTGGAGCGCATCACCAGCGAGCTGGTGGTGGCGGTCTCCGAGCGGTAGTGCACGCCGCGCAGCAGCTCGCCGTCGGTGATGCCGGTGGCGACGAAGAACACGTTCTCGCCGCTGACCAGGTCGTCGGTGGTGAGCACCCGGTCCAGGTCGTGCCCGGCGTCGAGGGCCTTCTGCCGCTCGGCGTCGTCCTTGGGCCACAGTCGGCCCTGGATCACGCCGCCCATGCACTTCATCGCGCAGGCCGCGATGATGCCCTCCGGGGTGCCGCCGACGCCCATGAGCAGGTCGACACCGGTGCCCTCGCGGGCGGCCATGATGGCGCCGGCCACGTCGCCGTCGGAGATGAACTTGATCCGGGCGCCCGCCTCGCGGATCTCCCGGACCAGGCCGTCGTGGCGCGGGCGGTCGAGCACGACCACGGTGACGTCCTCGACGGCGCTGCCCTTGGCCTTGGCGACCCGGCGGATGTTGACGGCCGCAGGGGCGGTGATGTCGACGAACTCGGCGGCCTCCGGGCCCGCCACCAGCTTGTCCATGTAGAACACGGCGCTGGGGTCGAACATGGTGCCGCGGTCGGCCACGGCCAGCACGGCCACCGCGTTGTTCATGCCCTTGGCGGTCAGCGTGGTGCCGTCCACCGGGTCGACCGCGACGTCGCACTCGGCGCCGGTGCCGTCGCCGACCCGCTCGCCGTTGTAGAGCATCGGGGCTTCGTCCTTCTCGCCCTCGCCGATGACGACCACGCCGTTCATCGAGACGGTCGAGACGAGGGTGCGCATCGCCTTGACGGCGGCACCGTCGGCGCCGTTCTTGTCGCCCCGGCCGACCCACCGGCCGGCGGCCATCGCTGCCGCCTCGGTGACCCGGACGAGCTCGAGCGCGAGGTTCCGGTCCGGAGCCTCGGGCGCGACCTCCAGGGCACTGGGAAGGTGGTGCGGGTACTGCGTGGTCATCGTCGTTACCTCTCTGTACGCGACGGCCAGTGAGCGCCCGACTACTGCCTGGTCGAACGCCGTGGTGAGGGTGATGCGATCGTATCTGCCCACGAGATGACTGTCTGTGGCGCGGGTCGCCACCCTGTCGCGGAAACCACCGTTTCGTCCGGCTTCACCCGTACGTGCACACCCCGGGTGGTCCTGCCGGAACGTGGATGAGTCACCATGAGGGGGTGGCTGCAGAGAGCAAGGGCATGAGGGGTCGGCAGACCGTACGGGACATGGTCCTGTCGATGCTGGCGGTCGGTTTCGTGGTGTGGGTCGGTTACCTGTTCCTCCCGCACGACGCGAACAGCGACCCGGTGCACGTGGTCGAGTACAAGGTGGCGGCGGTCTCGGCGAAGCGCGCCGCGCCCTACCCGCTGCTGTCCCCGGACGGGCTGTCCGACAAGTGGCGGGCGACCTCGGTCAACTACACGCCGGCCGACCTCAACAACGGCAGGGGCAACGCCTGGCACCTGGGCTTCGTGACGCCCTCCGGCCAGTACGCGGCGGTCGAGCAGGCCGACGTCCCGCGCGACAAGCTGCTCGCCGACAAGGTCGCGGGCGCCCAGCCGGACGGCACCTCGGACGCCGCCGGGCACGCCTGGGAGCGGGTGCAGGGCGACAAGGCCCGCGCGCTGACCACCCAGAGCGGCTCGGCGACCACCCTGGTCACCGGCACCGCCTCCTACGAGGAGCTGGCCGAGCTGGCCCAGGCGCTCAAGTAGTCGCCCGTACGCGTGGAAGGGCCCGCACCGGACGAACCGGTGCGGGCCCTTCGTCGTCGCGGGGAGCGATCAGACCGTGGTGACGACCTGGTCGTACTCCAGGCGCGGGGAGCGCGGGAACCAGGCGTCGTCGCCAGGCTTGCCGATGTTGACCACGGCCAGCACCGAGTGGTCGCCGTCGCCGAAGAACTCCTTGTCGATGCCCTCGGCGTCGAAGCCGGTCATCGGGCCGGCGGCCAGGCCGGCGGCGCGCACGCCGATGATGAAGTAGGCGGCCTGGAGGGCGCCGTTCAGCTTGGCGGACTGCTCGCGGACGGCGCGCTCCGAGAAGAACACGTCCTTGGCCTGCGGGAAGTGCGGGAACTGGGTCGGCAGCTCCTCGTGGAACTCGTTGTCCGCGGCCAGGATGGCGACCAGCGGGGCGGCGGCGGTCTTGGCCTTGTTGCCGTCCGCCAGGTGCTGGACGAGGCGCTCGCGGCCCTCGGCGGAGCGGACCAGGACGACGCGCAGGGGCTGCTGGTTGAAGGCGGTCGGGCCGTACTTGACCAGGTCGTAGATGGCCTGGACCTGCTCCTCGGTGACCGGCTCGTCGGTGAAGGTGTTCGCGGTGCGGGCCTCGCGGAACAGCAGGTCCTGCGCGGCGGCGTCGAGTACCAGGGCGTCGGTGGTCATGCTTCTGCACCTCATGCGGGAGGGGGTTCGTCGGTGTGACCGGCGCGGCCGATCAGTCCCTCCAACATAGGTGAAGATTCAACGATTCCCCAAGGGAGTGTGACCCGCCTCACTCCCCGGCCGGGGGCGCGCCCTCCTCGGCGGCCAGCGCCGCGTCCAGCCGGGCCCGGGCGCCGTCCAGCCACCGCTGGCACACCTTCGCCAGCTGCTCGCCGCGCTCCCACAGCGCCAGCGACTCCTCGAGGGAGATCCCGCCGTTCTCCAGCTGCCGGACCACGTCCAGCAGCGCGTCCCGGGCGTGCTCGTAGCCCAGCGCGTCGTCCGGGGTCGGCGCCGTCGCGTCCTGCTGCTCCTGCTGTTCCTGCTGCTCTGCCATGCGAGCCAGCGTAGGGGCTGGTGCCGACAGGACGGCCCCCGCGCGACCCGTCATGCGGGTGCGCCCGGCGGACCGGCGGCGCTAGCCTCCGCCGCATGACCGAGGTCCGACCCGCCGTCCCCGCCGACGCCCCCGAACTCGTCCGGCTGCGCAACCTGATGTTCGAGGCGATGCCGAGCACGGCCGCCGTGGACGGCCCCGGACCCTGGCAGGACGCCGCCGAGCGGATGCTGCGCGAGCGCCTGGCCGTCCCGGCCGAGGAGCTGACCATGCCCTCCTTCGTCGTCGACGACCCGCGGCGGCCGGGCCGGCTCGCCGCCTGCGCCGTCGGCACCCTGGAGGAACGGCTGCCCTCGCCCGGCAACCCGGATGGCCTATTCGGCTTCGTCTTCAACATCTGCACCGACCCCGACCACCGGCTGCGCGGCTACGCCCGGGCCTGCACCGAGGCGCTGCTGCACTGGTTCGACGACCGCCGGGCGGGCCGGATCGACCTGCACGCCAGCAGCGGCGGCGAGGCGCTCTACCGCAGCCTCGGCTTCGGGGAGCACTCGATCGCGCTCTCCCGGCAGCGGTCCCACTGACTCGGGTCAGCCGCCCGCCACGGCCACGTCGAAGCCACCGCCCGCCACCCGGGCGTGCAACTCCTCCCCGGCCGCGACCTGCGCCGGGTCCGTCACCACCGTGCCGTCGCCCCGCTGAAGCACCGCGTAGCCGCGCTCCAGGGTGGCCGCCGGGGACAGCGCGACCACCCGGGCCAGGGTGTGTCCGAGGTCGCTCTGGGCGTGGTCCAGCCGGTGCCGCAGGGTGCGCCGGGCCCGCTCCAGCAGGCCCTCCACCTCCTGGCCGCGCCCGTCCAGCATCCGGTGCGGGGCGGCCAGCGCCGGGCGGCTGCGCAGCCCGTCCAGCCCGTGCTGCTCGCGCTCGACCCGGGCCTGCACGTGCCGGCGGGCGCGGTCGCGCAGTTGGCGTACCTTGGCCAGCTCCTCGCCGACGTCCGGAACCACCCGTTTGGCGGCATCGGTCGGGGTGGAGGCACGCAGGTCGGCGACGAAGTCCAGCAGCGGCTGGTCCGGCTCGTGTCCGATCGCGCTGACCACCGGCGTACGGGCGGCCGCGACCAGCCGCACCAGCCCCTCGTCCGAGAACGGCAGCAGGTCCTCCACGCTGCCGCCTCCCCGGGCCACGATGATCACGTCCACCTCGGGGTGCTCGTCCAGCTCACGGACGGCCGTGCTCACCCGCTCGACCGCGCTGACCCCCTGCACCGGGACGTTGCGCACCTCGAAGCGCACGGCCGGCCAGCGCCGCCGGGCGTTCTCCAGCACGTCGCGCTCGGCCGCCGAGCCGCGCCCGGTGACCAGCCCGACGCACTGCGGCAGGAAGGGCAGCCGCCGCTTGCGCTCGACCGCGAACAGGCCCTCCCCGGCGAGCCGCCGCTTCAGCTGCTCCAGCCGGGCCAGCAGCTCGCCCAGGCCCACCGGCCGGATCTCCGAGGCCCGCATCGACAGCTGCCCGCGGGCCGCGTACCACTCGGGCTTGGCGTGCACGACGACCCGCGCGCCCTCCTGCACCACGTCCGCGACGTCGTCGAACACCTTGCGGAAACAGGTCACCGTGAGCGACACGTCGGCCTGCGGGTCACGCAGGGTCAGGAACACCACGCCCGCCCCGGGGCGGCGGCTGAGCTGGGTGATCTGCCCCTCGACCCACACCGCGCCGAGCCGGTCGATCCAGCCGCCGATCAGCGCGGAGACCTTGCCGACCGGGAGCGGGGCTTCGGGGGAGCTGGTGTTGGCCATGCGTACGAGGCTAGCGGCGCCCGCCGACACCGTTCGCCGCGCCGCCCTGGACGCCGAGCACCACCAGGCCGACGGCCAGCCAGACCAGCCCGACCAGCTGCGCCGTCGTCGAGGCCTCGTAGACCACCGCACCGATCACCGCGATGCCCAGCACCGGGACGACCAGGTGGCGCAGCCGGTCCCGCGAGCCGTGCCGGACGGTGTACCAGCCGATCACCGAGGCGTGCAGCAGCGCGAAGGCGGTCAGCGCGCCCATGTTCACCACCGAGGTCAGTTGGTCCAGCCCGTCGTCCCGGTCGGCCGCCCACACGGCCGCCGCCATGGTGATCACCGCGGCGGTCAGCAGCGCCCGGCGCGGCACCGCGCTGCCCGGGTCGACCGCGCCGAGCACGCGCGGCAGCCGCCCGTCCCGGCCCATCGCGAAGACCAGCCGCCCGGCCGCCGCCTGCCCGGCCAGCGCCGCGAAGGCCGCGCCGATCGCCTTGCCGGCCGCCACCAGCACGTGCAGCCAGTGGCCGATGCCGCTCTCCACCGTGTCGTAGAAGGCCGAGCCCTGGGCGGCCGGATCGGCGGCCAGCTGCTGCGGGGCGGTCGGCTCCAGCACCGCCGCCAGGTAGGTCTGGGCGATGAACAGCGCCCCGGCCAGCGCCAGGCACCACAGCACCGCCCGGGCCACCGCGGCGGAGGCGCCGACCGCCTCCTCGACGAAGGTCGCGATCGCGTCGAAGCCCAGGTAGGAGAGCACCGCGACGGAGACCGCGGAGAGCACCGCGCTGAGCGAGAAGTCCCCGACGGCGGTGAACGGGGTCTCCCAGCCGCGCCGGGCGCCGTCCTGCGCCAGCACCACCACCGCCGCGGCCACGAACACCACCAGTACGGCGATCTCCAGCGCGAGCACCGCGAAGCCCACCGCGGCCGCCGTCCGCACCCCGATCAGGTTGAGCGCCGTGGTCACCACCACCGCGATCGCCGTCCACAGCCAGCGCGAGACCCCCGGCACCAGCGAGTGCAGCGCGATGCCGGAGAACAGGTAGGCCACCGCGGGGATCAGCAGGTAGTCCAGCATCGCCATCCACCCGGCGACGAACCCGGGCGCCTCGCCCAGCCCGGCCCGGGCGTAGGCGAACACCGAACCGGTCTGCGGCACCGCGCGCACCATCTGGGCGTACGAGAAGGCGGTGAAGCCCATCGCCACCGTCGCCATCAGGTAGACGGTGGCGACGGCGCCCTGGCTCTTGGCGTCCAGCACGCCGAACACGCCGACCGGGGCCATCGGGGCGATGAACAGCAGTCCGTAGACCATCAGATCGCGGACGCCCAGGGTGCGGCGAAGACCGCTCGGTGTCGGCTGATCGATCACAGCGCTCATAGAGACCACATTTGAGCATCGCGGTTCCATTGCGACCGGAAAGTGCCCACCATCGGCGCGGCTTCCTGCCGGGGGAGTCGGGGCTCCCGGTCGCCCGTACGATGGAGCCATGTCCAACACCGCGCAGCGCCGTGTCCTGCTCGCCGCCCCCCGGGGCTACTGCGCGGGTGTCGACCGCGCCGTGATCGCCGTGGAGAAGGCCCTGGAGCAGTACGGGGCGCCCATCTACGTCCGCAAGCAGATCGTCCACAACAAGTACGTGGTGCAGACCCTGGAGAAGAAGGGCGCGATCTTCGTCGACGAGACGGAGGAGGTGCCCGAGGGTTCGATCGTCGTGTTCTCCGCGCACGGTGTCGCCCCGGCCGTCCACGACGAGGCCCGGGCCGGCAAGCTCGCCACCGTCGACGCCACCTGCCCGCTGGTCACCAAGGTGCACAAGGAGGCCGTGCGCTTCGCCGACGAGGGCTACGACATCCTGCTGGTGGGCCACGAGGGCCACGAGGAGGTCATCGGCACCATGGGCGAGGCCCCGGACCGGATCCACCTGGTGGACGGGGCCGAGGACGTCGCCAACGTGCAGGTGCGGGACGAGTCCAAGATCGTCTGGCTGTCCCAGACCACGTTGTCGGTGGACGAGACCATGGCCACCGTCGGCGAGCTGAAGAAGCGCTTCCCGGCGCTGGTCAGCCCGCCCAGCGACGACATCTGCTACGCGACCCAGAACCGCCAGGTCGCGGTCAAGCAGCTGGCCCCGGAGACCGACCTGCTGATCGTGGTCGGCTCCAAGAACTCCTCCAACTCGGTCCGCCTGGTCGAGGTCGGCCTGGAGTACGGCGCCAAGGCGGCCCACCTGGTCGACTTCGCCGAGGAGATCCAGGAGTCCTGGCTGGAGGGCGTCACCACGGTCGGCCTGACCAGCGGCGCCTCGGTGCCGGAGGTCCTGGTCGACGGTGTGCTGGAGTTCCTGGCCGCCCGCGGCTACGACACGGTGGAGACGGTCAAGACCGCCGAGGAGCACCTGACCTTCTCGCTGCCCAAGGAACTGCGCCGCGACCTGCGCGCCGAGGCCGCGGGCAAGCTGTAGGCCGTCCGTGGAGGACCCGGCGCCCGGTGCGGGCGCCGGGTCCTCCTGCTGTGCGCCCCCGCCCGGGCTCTCGTAGCTTTGTGCCTTCAGGCTGCGTTTCATGCACAGGCTGTGGATGAACCGGTCCGCGGCCGGACGGCGGAGGGTGGAGCGATGACGGCGGTATTCGGCGTGGACATCGGCGGCTCGGGCATCAAGGGCGCCCCGGTCGACCTCGCCCGGGGCGTGCTGGCCCAGGAGCGGCACAAGGTGCTCACCCCGCAGCCGTCCGAACCCGAGGCCGTGGTCGCGGCCGTCCGCGAGGTGGTCCGGCACTTCGACCACCAGGGCCCGGTCGGGCTGACCTTCCCCGGCGTGGTGGTCGGCGGCCACACCAGGACCGCGGCCAACGTGGACAAGGGCTGGATCGGGCTGGACGCCGCGCGCCTGTTCCGCGAGGCGCTGGACCTGCCCGCGACCGTCCTCAACGACGCGGACGCGGCCGGCCTCGCCGAGACCGCGCACGGCGCGGGGCGGGGCGAGCCGGGCGTGGTGCTGGTGCTCACCTTCGGTACCGGCATCGGCAGCGCGCTCTTCGTCGACGGCACGCTGGTGCCCAACACCGAGCTGGGCCACCTGGAACTGCGCGGCAAGGACGCGGAGCGCCGGGCCTCCTCGGCGGCCAAGGAGCGGCACGACCTGAGCTGGGAGCAGTGGGCCGGGCGGGTCGACGAGTACCTGGACCTGGTGGAGATGCTGTTCTCGCCGCAGCTGGTGGTGATCGGCGGCGGGGTGAGCCGCAAGCACCAGAATTTCCTGCCGCTGCTGAAGGACCGCGAGGCGAGGGTGGTGCCGGCGGAGCTGCGCAACGACGCGGGGATCGTCGGGGCCGCCATGGCGGCGGCCCGGGCGGCGCGCTGACCGCTCGCGGTGCCCACGGCCCCGTGCCGGCGGCCCCGCGCCCGGACGGTCAGCGGGAGCGGTGGATCCGGCGCTGGGCGACGAAGCGGGCGAGCACGATCAGCGCGGCCAGCCCGGTTCCGGAGAACAGCCAGCCGGCCCGTAGCGCCAGCCCGGTGGCCAGCGCCACCACCTGGGCGGTGATGCCCGAGGAGCTGACCGGCGCGAGCAGCAGCAGGGCCAGCGCGAAGGCGATCGGCCCGCTGATCGGGGCGGCCAGCAGGTCGGCGTAGCGGACCCGGACGGCCAGCTGGAAGCAGACGGCCAGGTAGCCGAGGCCGAACAGCCAGCCGAGGTCGTCGGAGAGCAGCCGGTCCAGACCCGCCACCGCGAGCGTGGCCAGCACCGCGGCCACGCCGGTGCCGATCGCGGTCAGCCGGGTCGGCCGGCCGGTCCGGCGCCGCCCGTACACCCGCAGCCGCCGCTGTGCGGACGGGCGTGCCGCCGTGGGCCGGTCGGCCGTCGGGCGCAGCCGGATGGGGGGAGTGGCGGGGGCCCGGGTGCTCTCGGGAGCCCGGCCGGGACCGGGGACGGCGGCCGGGGCCGCGCCGGTCGGCGGACGGCGTCTGGGCCCTGGCGGCTGGGTACGGGTGCTCTGCTCCACCCGCCCAACGTACGGTCCGATCATCGCCACACTGTGTAATGGACCGTTCAGGCCTTGTCCCGTGTCTTCGGATGGCGTACTCCTGTGATCGTCACTCAAGACGCTGACCTGCGGCTGAGTGCGTGATCATCCGATGACCGCCCAGGGGGACTGGCATGACCGCCGACTTCACCTTCGAACGCCTCGACCACTTCCAGCTCGACATCCCGGCCGGCGCCGAGGACGAGTGCCGGGCCTTCTGGTCCGGCGTGCTCGGCATGACCGAACTCCAGAAGCCGCCGGTGCTGGCGGCCCGCGGTGGCTGCTGGTTCCGCGGCGGGGGCGTCGAGGTGCACCTCGGCGTCACCCCGGACTTCCGCCCGGCCCGCAAGGGGCACCCGGGCATCCTGGTCCGCTCGCTGGACGCCCTGGCCGAGCGGCTCACCGCGCACGGCCACGAGGTGACCTGGGACGACAACCACCCCGGCCACCGCCGCTTCTACTCCGCCGACAAGCTGGGCAACCGGCTGGAGTTCCTGGAGCCGCTGCCGGCCCCGACCGAGGCGTGAGGCGTACGGAGCGCTGCCCGTAGACTTGGGGGTCGGCCCGTACGGTGCCGACCCAACTCCTCCAAGCCCACGGGACTGCGCTTCATGTCGCTCACGATCGGAATCGTCGGCCTGCCGAACGTCGGCAAGTCGACCCTGTTCAACGCCCTGACCAAGAACGACGTGCTGGCGGCCAACTACCCGTTCGCCACCATCGAGCCGAACGTCGGCGTCGTCGGCGTCCCGGACGAGCGGCTGGCCAAGCTCGCCGAGATCTTCGGCTCGCAGCGCATCCTCCCGGCCACCGTCGACTTCGTCGACATCGCCGGCATCGTGCGCGGCGCCAGCGAGGGCGAGGGCCTGGGCAACAAGTTCCTCGCCAACATCCGCGAGTCGGACGCGATCTGCCAGGTCGTGCGCGCCTTCACCGACCCGGACGTGGTGCACGTGGACGGCAAGGTGTCGCCCAAGGACGACATCGAGACCATCCACACCGAGCTGATCCTGGCCGACCTCCAGACCATCGAGAAGGTCCTGCCGCGACTCCAGAAGGAGGCCCGCCTCAAGAAGGAGACCGCCTCCGTGCTGGCCGCCGCCGAGGCAGCGCAGGCGATCCTGGAGACCGGCAAGACCCTCTTCGAGGCCGGCTTCGACACCACCCCGATCCGCGAGCTGCACCTGCTGACCGCCAAGCCCTTCCTCTACGTCTTCAACGTGGACGAGGACGAGCTGGCCGACGAGGAGTTCAAGAACGCCCAGCGGGAGCTGGTCGCCCCGGCCGAGGCGATCTTCCTCAACGCCAAGATCGAGTCCGAGCTGATCGAGCTCGACGACGCCGAGGCCCTCGAACTGCTCCAGTCCATGGGCCAGGACGAGCCCGGCCTGGCCACCCTCGCCCGGGTCGGCTTCGACACCCTCGGCCTGCAGACCTACCTCACGGCCGGCCCCAAGGAAACCCGCGCCTGGACCATCAAGAAGGGCGCCACCGCCCCCGAGGCCGCCGGTGTCATCCACACCGACTTCCAGAAGGGCTTCATCAAGGCCGAGGTGATCGCCTTCGCCGACCTGGTCGAGGCCGGCTCCACCGCCGAGGCCCGCGCCAAGGGCAAGGCCCGCATCGAGGGCAAGGAGTACGTCATGCAGGACGGCGACGTGGTGGAGTTCCGCTTCAACGTCTGACCGGCAGTGCAACTCCCGTTCAAGGGGCCGGACTTCCGCTCGGAAGTCCGGCCCCTTCGGTGTTCGTGGTCAGGCTTCGACGGTGAGGGTCAGGGTGCCGTCGGTGGCGGGGATGACGGTGACGGCGTCGAGGGTGGGGGCGAGGGCGTCGGGGCGGTGGGCGGCGGCGCGGGGTCCGATGCCGATGACGCGCATGCCGGCCGCGCGGGCGGCGGCGATGCCGGCGCCGGAGTCCTCGAAGGCGAGGCAGTCGGCGGGGGCGAAGCCGAGGGCGGCGGCGCCCTTGAGGAAGCCCTCGGGGTCGGGCTTGCTGGCGCCGACGGACTCGGCGGTGACCAGGACGGGCGGCATCGGGAGGCCGGCGGCGTCCATCCGGATCCGGGCGAGCGGCAGGTCGGCGGAGGTGACCAGGGCGTGCGGCAGGCCGGCCAGCGAGGCGAGGAAGGCGTCGGCGCCGGGCACCTGGACGACGCCCTCGGTGTCGGCGCGCTCCTCGGCGAGCATCTGCTCGTTCTCGGCGAGATTGACCTCGACCGGGCGGTCCGGCAGCAGTTCGGCCATGGTCGCGTGGCCCTGGCGGCCGTGGACGACGGTGAGCGCCGCGACGGGGTCGAGGCCGTGCCGCTCGGCCCAGCGGCTCCAGCAGCGCTCGACCACGGCGTCGGAGTTGACCAGGGTGCCGTCCATGTCGAGAAGGAGGGCGCGGGCGGTGAACCGGGCGGGGGTGGCGGGCACGGGGCGGCTCCGGGGAGGGAGAATGGCGGCAGGCGTCGGCGAAGACGAGCCCTTTGTTTCTCAATGATACAAAAGATCATCCGAGCAGGTGGGCGTTGACCGCCCGGGCCTCCTCGGCCAGCTCCGGCAGCTCCACCACCTCGACCCCGGCCGCCTCCAGCAGCGCCGTGCCCTGGCAGTCCGTGACGAACAGGTCCGGCTCACGCCAGGCCACCACCACCCGGGGCACCCCCGCCGCGATGATCAGCCGGGCGCACGGCACCGGCCGGGAGGCGCGCTGCCCGCAGGGCTCCAAGCTGCTGTAGACGGTCGCCCCGCGCAGCCGGGGATCGCCGGCCGGGAGCTTGGCCAGGGCTGCCTCCTCGGCGTGGTCGTGCCCGTCCGTCTCCCGGCTGAAGCCCTCCGCCAGCACCCGGCCGTCGGCGCCGACGATCACCGCCCCGACCGAGAAGGCCGTCCCGGAGGGCGGGCAGCGACGGGACAGTTCGACGGCCCGTCGCAGGTGGTCGAGGTCGGCGTTCGCCGGGTCGTTCGTCACGGGGCGGTTCACGGCGCGGGCTCCTTCGGGGCGTACCTGAGCAGGACGACGTCGCCCACCGTACGTGCCTCCAGCAGCCGCATCCGCCGGGCCGGGCCGCCCGGGAACGCGGCCGGGCGGACGAACCTCGGCGCCCCGGCCTGGCCGACCAGCAGTGGGGCGACGGCCAGCTGGAGCTCGTCCGCCAGCCCCCGGGCGAGGAACTGGGTGTGCACCCCGCCGCCGCCCTCGACCATCAGCCGGCGCACTCCGCGCGCGCCCAGGTCGTCCAGCACCGCGCCGAGGTCCACCGAGTCGCCGAGCGCGACCACCTCGGCCAGCCCGTCGAGCCCGGGCCGCAGCACGGCCGCGCCGGCCTCCGTGGTGTAGGCGAGCTTCGCGCCGCCGGTGTGCCAGAACCGCAGCCCGGCGTCGAGGGCGCCGCTCGCGCTGAGCGTCACCTTCAGCGGGTACTCCGGTCGCCCGGCCGCCAGCCGGGCGGCCCGGCGCGCGGGGTCGTTGACCAGCAGCCGCGGATTGTCTGCGCGCAGGGTGTTGCCGCCGACCAGGATCGCGTCGGCCGCCGCGCGCTCCTCGTCGACCCGGTCGAAGTCGGCGGCGTTGGAGAGCAGCAGGCGGTCGGGGGAGGCGTCGTCGAGGTGGCCGTCGAGCGACACGGCGGCGCTCAGCAGGACGAAGGGGCGCTGGCCGGGGCCGGGCATGGGCGGGGACCGTTCTGTCGGGGCCGTTCGGTCGGGCGCCTCCACGGTACGGCGGCCGGGTGCGGCCGGTCCGTCCGATGGTCGCCATGTGAGACGGTTCTTCTCGCCATGCGGGATGCGGCGTAGCGTCGGGGGCGTCGCGGAAACGGATGACCGACCACGCCTCAGGGGGACCACATGCCCGCACCGCAGCCTGCCGCCGCCTACACCCACGGCCACCAGGAGGCGGTGCTGCGCTCGCACCGCTCCCGTACCGCGGCCGACTCGGCCGCCTACCTGCTGGACCGACTGCGGCCGGGGCAGGCACTGCTGGACGTGGGCTGCGGCCCCGGCACGATCACCGCCGACCTGGCCGAGCTGGTCGGCCCCGACGGCCGGGTGGTGGCCGTGGACACCTCCGCCGAGGTACTGGAGCAGGCCGCCGGGTACGCCGCCGGGCGCGGCCTGTCCAACGTGGTGTTCGAACTCGCGGACGTGCACCGACTGCCCTACCGGGACGGTGAGTTCGACGTGGTGCACGCCCACCAGGTGCTGCAGCACGTGGCCGACCCGGTGGCCGCGCTGCGCGAGATGCGCCGGGTGACGGCACCCGGCGGGGTGGTCGCGGCCCGGGACGTCGACTACGCCTCGATGACCTGGTTCCCGGAGGCGCCCGCGCTGGACCGCTGGCTGGAGCTGTACCGCCGGACCGCCCGCGCCAACGGCGGCGAGCCGGACGCCGGGCGGCGGCTGCTGTCCTGGGCCCGCGCGGCAGGCCTCACCGAGGTCACCGTGAGCGCCGGCACCTGGACCTTCGCGACGCCCGAGCGGCGCGACTGGTGGGGCGGCATGTGGGCGGACCGGGTGACCGGTACGGCCTTCGGCAGGACGGCGGTGGACCGGGGCTTCGCGGACCGGGGCGAGCTGGAACGGATCGCGGAGGGCTGGCGGGAGTGGAGCGCCGCCGAGGACGGATGGTTCTCGATGATCCACGGCGAGATCCTGGCCCGGGTCTGAGCGGGCGGACGGGGGCGCCGACACCCGGGCGGGCGTTCGGAAAGATCAGGTAAAGTCGCGCGACCGTTCGCATCGGGCCCGCCCGGCCCGGGCGGCGGCGCCGAAGCCGAAACGCCGAGTCGCGGCCCGCCCCGGGCGGGCAGGGGGAGTCCACGTGTCCGAGCCTGAGTCCGAGCTGCCCCCCGCTCCGGGGCCGGACCCGCGGGTGGACTTCCGCAAGGAGCCGGACGCCGAGGACCTGGAGGCCGGGGACCCGAAGGCCGAGAGCGCCGGTTCGAAGGACACGGAGCCCTCGGAGGCTCCGGCGCCGAAGGAGCTCGCCGACCCGTGGGCCCCGCCGGCCGAGCGACCCGCGCAGGCCGCCCCGGGTTCGTCGCAGGCCCCGCCCCAGCCGCCGCCCCCACCGCTGCCCGCCGGCGGGTGGGCCTCGGTGTCGCCCCCCGCCGGGTCCGGCCTCCGGCCCGGCCACCCGTACGCCAACCCCAACCCCGACGCCGACCCGAACCCGTACCCGTACCCGCCGTACGCCCAGAGCCCGTACCACCCGTACGACCCGCAGCCGGAGCCGCGTACCAACGGCTTCGCCGTCGGCTCCCTGGCGACCGGCCTGAGCCTGCTCTCGCCGGTGGCCCTGGTGTTCGGGATCGTCGCGCTGGTCCAGATCAACCGCCGCGGGCAGCGCGGCCGCGGCATGGCGGTGACCGGTCTGGTGCTCGGGGTGGTGGGCACGCTGCTGCTGTCGCTCGCCCTGGGCGCGGGGGACTTCAGCTCCGCGCGGGACGGGCGCGGCGGCGGGTACGCCCAGAAGCCCCCGGCCGGGTCGGTCCGCTGGTCCGCGCTGAAGGCTGGGGACTGCTACAACTCACCCGGGGTGAGCGGCAAGACGGACGAGAACGGCGACGAGACGGTCTACTGGGTGCGCCGGGTGGCCTGCTCGGACCCGCACCACGGCGAGGTGGCCGGCACCGCCGGGATCGCCGACAGCGGCGGCCCGTACCCGGGCGCGACCGTCGTGCGCGAGCGCGCCGCCACGCTGTGCCGCACGGTGCTCGACGACTACGCGGTGGACCAGTGGGCCGTTCCGGACGGCATGGACGACGTCTACCTCTACCCGAGCGCGGGCAACTGGGCGGCCGGCGAACGGTACGTCACCTGCGCCTTCGAGGACCGCGACGACCAGCACCTGGGGACGGTCCGCACCGACCGCCGCGCCCTGACCTCCGTTCAGCTGGCCTACCTGGACGCCGTCCGGGGCTTCGGCGCGGTCTACGCGGACGAGCCGAAGAAGGACGTGGCCGTCGCCGAGGCCGAGTACCGGTCCTGGGCCCGGCGGATGGCCGCCGCCTCGCGGGCGGAGGCCGCCGCGCTGCGCAAGTCGACCGCCGAGTGGCCGACCGACATCCAGCCGAAGGTCGACAAGCTGGCCGCGGCCCAGACCCAGGCGGCCGCCGGCTGGGACGCCGTGGCCTCCGGCGACGACGTGTCGGGCGACCTGCGCCGGGTCCGGGCGCTGATCGCCAAGACCGTGCCGGTCAACGTGGAGATCCGGCGCTCGCTCGGCCTGTCCACCGGCGAGCAGGTGCCCGACCTCCGGGCCTGAGCCGGTCCGCCGGTCCGCTGTCCCGACGGTCCGCAGGTTCCACCGCCGGTCCGTCGGTTACGCAGCGTTAACACCGCCCGTACCTGCCGGTAGCGTGCGACCCGTAGGGTCAGCGGGTGTCCCCGGCCCGACCCCCACGCCGGCCGGGGACAGCCGGGGACGCCGGCCGGGGCGGCCCGGTACCCTCCCCGCATGGGCACCTTCCGGGTGATGCGGCAGGACGACAACGGCAACCGCTTCCTGGTCGCCAAGGGCCTGGCCGAGGCCGAGGCGCGGCGCGTGGCGGACGAGTTCGAGGCGCGCGGCCACAAGCAGATGTACTGGGTCGAGTCCGAGTCCGCCGACCCCGCCCCGTAGGGTCGCGGCATGGAACAGACCGGCCCCACCCCCGACGCCACCCCGCTGCGGATCGTCGTCGGCGGCGCGCTGATCCGCGACGGCCGGGTGCTCGCCGCCCGGCGCAGCGCGCCCGCCCCGGTGGCCGGGCGCTGGGAGTTCCCCGGCGGCAAGGCCGAGCCCGGGGAGACCGAGGCGCAGACGCTGGAGCGCGAACTGCTGGAGGAGCTGGGCGTACGGGCGCGCGCACTGCGGCGGCTGCCCGGCGCGTGGAGCGTGCGCCCGGGGCTGGAGCTGAGGTTCTGGGCCGCCGAGCTGCTGGCCGGCGAGCCCAGCCCCCTCGCGGACCACGACGAGCTGCGCTGGCTGGGACCGGCGGAGCTGGACTCGGTGGACTGGATCGACCACGACCGCGAGGTGCTCCCGCACGTCGCCGGACTGCTCGCGCCGACGGACGACGCGCAAGCCGCCAGATAGGTCAATCGGACAAGACGACCCTGCGGCCGGGATAGCCTGGGTCCTGCTGGGTATGTCACTTTTCGGCACTATTCGTCACCATCGGTGACGCCGCCCCAGCCGGCGCCGCCGATCCCGACCAGAGCCGGAGGCCCCGTCGGTGTCGACAACCGGGAACGGCGGCGGGGGAGCGCGGCGGGCAGGCACTGCGGGAGGCGCCGCCGCCCGCGCCCGACTGCGCCGCGTCGCCCCTGCGGCCGCCCCGCAGCCGCCGTCCGGCCGTCGGCGCGGCGGACAGGCCGCCCCCGGGACCGGGCAGCCCGTCCAGCCGGCGCCGACCCTCGCCGTTCCCGAGTCCGGCGTCCAGCCGGGTCTGCGCAGCCGTCCCAGCCGTCCCTTCCCCGGCGGGCCGGCCGACGCCGGTCCCGGCCTCGGCGCGCCGCCCGGGGGCAGCCTGCTGGACATGCTCAAGGTCGCCATCGCGATCCTGGACACCTCGGGCCGGGTGGTGCTGTGGAGCCCGGCCGCCGAGGAACTGCTCGGCTGGCCGAGCGAGCTGCTGGTCGGCCGCCGGATCGACGAGCTGATCCCGGACCAGGAGCAGGTCGCCCGGATCCGGGCCGCGATCCAGGACACCCTGCGCAACGGCCGCTGGGCGGGTCACGCCGACCTGCGCGACCGGGACGGCCGGCCGGTCGCCGTGGACGCCCGGATCTCCCTCCTGGCGGACGGCGACGGCACCCCGTTCCTCCAGGTCAACCTGGCGGAGGCGGCCGCCGTCCGGGCCGTCGAGCGGGACCTCGCGGTGCGCGACGCGCTGTTCGAGCAGTCCCCGCTCGGCATCGCCATCCTGGACGGCGACCTGCGCTACACCGCCGTCAACCAGACCCTGGCCGAGATGAACGGCGTCGCCCTGGAGGACCACGTCGGCCGCACCACCGGCGAGACCCTGCCCGAGCGGGCCGCCGACGAGATCACCGCGATCCAGCGCCAGGTGCTGGCCACCGGCGAGCCGGTCATCGACGTCACCCTCGCCTCCCCGGTCACCACCCGGCCCGGCTACCGCTCGATCTCGTACAGCCGGATGACCGACCGCTCCGGCCGGGTGCTCGGCATCTCCGGCACGGTGATGGACGTGACCGAGCGTTACCGGGCGGTGGCCAAGGTCGAGCACGCCCGCCGCCGACTCTCGCTGCTCAACGAGTTCGGCTCCCGGGTCGGCGACCTGCTGGACGCCGCCCGGATCGCCCAGGAACTCGCCGGCTCCGTCGTCCCCCGGCTCACCGACCACTCCGCGGTGATCCTGCTCCAGGCCGTCGCCCACGGCGACGACCTGCCCCGGCACGGCCACGACCGGCGCACCTCGCTGCTCCAGCTCGGCACCGCCTCCGTCCAGGACGGCCCCGAGGTGGAGGTGATGCTCCGGCGCGGTGCCCGGATCACCTTCGCCGAGGACTCCGCCTGCGGCCGGGTGCTGCGCACCGGCGTGCCCGAGGTGCTCTCCGGCGCCGACCAGCTGGACGACGTCACCTACCCCGGCGACCCCAAGATGCAGGCCGCCCACGACCTGGGCGTGCACTCGATGCTGGTCGTCCCGCTGCGTGCCCGCGGCATCGTGATCGGCCTGCTGCTGGTCAGCCGGGCCGGCTACCGCGAGGGCTTCGACCGCGACGACCTCGCCTTCACCGTCGAACTCGCCGACCGGGCCGGCAGCTCGCTGGACAACGCCCGGCTGTACGCGCGCGAGCGCACCGCCGCGCTCACCCTCCAGCGCACCCTGCTCCCGCAGCAGGTCCCCCAGCCCACCGGCGTCGAGGTCGCCTACCGCTACGTGCCCGGCAGCAGCGGCACCGAGGTCGGCGGCGACTGGTTCGACGTGATCCCACTGCCCGGCGACCGTACGGCGCTGGTGGTCGGCGACGTGATGGGCCACGGCCTGCGGGCCGCCGCCACCATGGGCCGGCTGCGCACCGCCGTACGGGTCCTGGCCGCCCTCGACCTGCCGCCCGACGTCCTGCTGCGGCACGTCCACGAGCTGGCCGACGACCTCGCCCAGGGCCCGGACGAGGCGCTGCTCGCCACCTGCGTCTACGCCGTCTTCGACCCGGGCACGGCGAAGCTGACGGTGGCCAAGGCCGGGCACATCCCGCCGGTGCTGGTGGCGCCGGGCGAGGAGACAGGGGAACCGACCCGCACCGGAGGCCCGCTGCCCGGCGGCACCGGCCGGATCCTCGACCTGCCCTCCGGTGCCCCGCTCGGCGTGGGCGGAGTTCCGTTCGAATCCGTCGAACTGAAGATCCCCGAGGGCAGCCTGCTCGCGCTGTGCACCGACGGCCTGGTGGAGTCCCGGGACAAGGACCTCGACGTCGGCCTCGGCCGGCTGATCACCGTGCTCCAGGAGCCGCACGCCTCGATCCAGGCCGCCTGTGAGGCGGTGCTCGACACCATGGAACAGGGCCGCGAGCCGGACGACGTCGCCCTGCTGCTGGCCCGGCTCGGGCACGGTCAAGCCGGCACCCCGACGGCCGGCTGGACGCTGCCCGCCGAGCCCACCGCCGTCTCCCGGGCCCGCCGGCTGGTCCGCTCGGCGCTCACCGAGTGGGGCGTCGAGGACCTCACCGACACCGCCGAGCTGCTGGTCAGCGAGCTGGTCACGAACGCCGTCCGGTACGCCAGCGCCCCGATCGGGGTCCGGCTGACGCTCGGTGAGACGCTGCTGGCCGAGATCTCCGACCCGCTGCCGGACCCGCCCCGGGAGCGCCACGCGGCCGAGGCCGACGAGGGCGGCCGGGGCCTGGAGCTGGTCCACCGGCTGGCACTGCACTGGGGCGCCCGGGCCGAGGGGATCGGCAAGGTGGTCTGGTTCGAGCTCACGCTGCCGGGTAGCGAGTAGCGACGCGAGTAGAGCCGCAGGAGAACCGTGCCGCATATGCCATCCGGCGCTCAGGGGGAGCGCGCGCTCCGGAAGGGGGCGCGGGCGTGGCATTGTGGTTGCGCGAGCGGTAGGACAAAAACCTTCGCCCGATCTGATGTTGTGATGTTGAGGGCGTGTGAACGTACCCCTCGATGATGAATACTCGGTCTTCTCGACATCCGGACGGTCGCGGGTTGGAGGGGTCGGTCCGTTGAACAGCACACCGGCGCGGAACGCGCCGAGCAGCAGCGGTCATGCCGCTGTACCCGGGCAGGCCGGTTCCCCGCACCTGCCCGCACCGGCGGCCGCGCCGGGCACCGGGCCCGCGGGGCCGGCCCGCGGTGCCCACCCCGACGCGGGGGCCAGGCCGTGGGGCGCCGGGGACCCGGGCTCGATCTACGACTACATCCGGGTCGCCACCTTCGCGATCGGCCCCGACGGGCGGATCAGCCAGTGGAGCGAGCGGGCCGCCGAGTTCTTCGGCGTACCCGCCGCGGAGGCCGTCGGCGCCGACCCGATCACCACCTTCGTCCCCCGCGAACTCTGGCAGCGCGGCCGCACCCGGCTGGAGCGCACCCTGGCCGGCGAGGAGTGGGTCGGCACCACCCCCTACCGGGACGCCGGCGGCGGCGAGGGCCTCGCCGAGCTCTACCTGATGCCCGACAGCGCCCTGCCCACCGCGGGCGCCACCTGCCTGGCGGTCGACCTCGGCCGACTGCGCCGGATCGAGACCGACCTCGCCGCCTCCGAGGCCGTCTTCGGACAGACGCCCACCGGCTTCGTGCTCTTCGACGACCGGCTGCGGCTCCAGCGGGTCAACGACTCCTTCGCCTCCGGCATGGGACTCGTCCCCACCGACCTGGAGGGCCTCACCCCGCACGACCTCTTCCCGCCGTCCGAGGCCGACCGGCTCACCGCCGCCCTGCGCAAGGTCCTCGCCACCGGCGAACCCGTCTTCGACCTGCGCTTCCACGGCGTCGTCCCGACCCGTGAGGGCAACCGGCTGTGGGCCGTCTCGCTGTACCGGCTCAACGGCACGGCCGGGCAGCCGATGGGCGTGGCCGGGCAGGTCTCCGACGTCACCAGCCGGCACGTCGCCGAGCGCGAGGCCGACGGCGTGCGCCGCAACCTCGCCCTGCTCAACGAGGCCAGCGCCCACATCGGCTCCACCCTCGACCTGGAGACCACCGCCAAGGAACTGCTCGACGTCGTCGTCCCGCCGTTCTGCGACCTCGCCACCGTCGACCTGTACACCGCGCTGCTCTCCGGCGAGACCGTCCCCAGCGCCGGCCGGCTCGGCGACACCGTGCTCACCGACGGCAGCGGCGAACTGCGCCGGGTCGCCGTCTCCAGCGTGATCGGCGGCGCCTCCTCGGTGCTCGGCTCGGTCACCGGCCTGCCGATCGCCGAGGCCGGCGGCACCCTCTGTTACCCGCGCCGCTCGCCGCACGCCCGGGCGCTGCGCACCGGCCGCAGCGTCGTCCCCGAGCCCGGCCGCGACCCGCTGCTGCGCTCCACCCTGATCGTCCCGCTGGTCGCCCGCGACCAGGTGCTCGGCCTGGTCCAGCTCTCCCGGGCGATCGGCAGCGAGCCCTTCGACGCCCGCGACGTGGCGATCGCCGAGGAACTGGTGGCCCGCGCCGCCGTCTGCATCGACAACGCCCGGCTCTACCGCCGCGAGCACGAGCGGGCGCTGATCCTCCAGCGCAGCCTGCTGCCCCCCGGCAACCCGGCCGCCAGCGGCCTGGAGATCGCCTGCCGCTACCTGCCCAGCAACAACAACACCGAGGTCGGCGGCGACTGGTTCGACGTCATCCCGCTGCCCGGCAACCGCACCGCGCTGGTCATCGGCGACGTGATGGGCCGCGGTCTGCGCGCCGCCGTCGCCATGGGCCAGCTGCGCACCGCGGTACGGACCCTGGCGATGCTCGACCTCGACCCGGCCGAGGTGCTCGGCGCGCTGGACGAGATCGCCCGCGGCCTCGGCGACGACTCCGTCCCGGCCGGCCCGCCCACCCCGTACGGCCGGCTCACCTCGACGGCCGACGAGGAGGCCCGCGAGGTCTACCTGGCCACCTGCGTCTACGCCGTCTACGACGCCGTCACCCGCCGCTGCGTGTTCGCCAACGCCGGCCACCTGCCGCCCGTCCTGCTCAGCCCGGGCGAGCCCGCCCGGATGCTCGACGTGCCGCCCGGCCTGCCGCTCGGCGTCGGCGGCGAGCCCTTCGAGGAGGTCGAGCTGACCCTCCCGGACGGCGCCGTGCTCGGCCTCTACACCGACGGCCTGGTGGAGAGCCGCAAGCACCAGCTCGACGAGGGCCTGCGGGCCTTCCGGGCCGCGCTCGCCGACCGCGGCAAGGGGCTGGAGGACCTCTGCGACCACGTCCTCGGCGAGCTGGACCCGCACCACGGCGAGGACGACATCGCGCTGCTGATGGCCAAGGTGCACGCGTTCCCCGAGGACGCCGTCGGCAACTGGTTCCTGCCGCCCGAGCCCACCTCCGTCGCCAAGGCGCGTGAGCTGGCCTGCAGCTGGCTGCTCGCCCGGGGCCTGGAGGAGCTGGTCGACACCACCGAGCTGCTGGTCAGCGAGCTGGTCACGAACGCGCTCAAGCACGGGCGGGGCGAGATCCGGCTGCGGCTGCTGCGCGAGCGCAGCATGGTCTGCGAGGTCTGGGACGACGGCTACGCCCAGCCCCGGCAGCGGCGCGCCCAGGAGACCGACGAGGGCGGGCGCGGCCTGCAGCTGGTCAGCCTGCTGGCCGAGCGCTGGGGCAGCCGGCGCACGCCCAAGGGCAAGATCGTCTGGTTCGAGCTGGCGCTGTAGCCCGCGATCGCGACCTGGGCCGTCCGGGTGCAGTAGCCCGGTGGCCCGCCGTGTCGGCGGAGCCCCGGTCGGGCGGGCGGCTTCCATGGCCGCCATGCGCGTTCGCCAGCTCATCGCCGCAGCCGTCGCGCTGCTGCTCGCCGCCGGTCTCGGCGGCTGCTCCGACGGCCCGGACCCGGTCCGCGGTCCCGAGCCAGCCCCGGCCCCAGCCGACCCCACCGTCACCACCGGGGACCTCCGGCCTTCCGACCGGGACGCCGTCCAGAACGGCGGCACGCTGCGCTGGGCGCTGGACGGCGTCCCGGCCACGCTGAACGTCTACCAGCGCGGGGCGAGCGCCGACTCGACGCTGCTCGCGCACGCGCTGTACCCCTCGCTGTTCCGGCCCGACGGGCACGGCCGGCTCGTCCCCGACCCGGACTACCTGGCCGGCGCCGAGTCCACCCCACCCGGGCAGCAGCCCCAGGTGGTCACCTACCGGCTGAACCCGCGCGCGGTGTGGAGCGACGGCACCCCGCTGTCGGCCGCCGACCTGGCCGCCCAGCAGGCCGCCCTGTCCGGGCTGGACCCGGCCTACCAGGGCAGCCGGGTGGTCGGCTACGACGCCATCGAGACGATCACCCAGGGCGCCGACCCGCACGAGGTCAAGGTGACCTTCCGGCGGCCGTACGGCGAGTGGCGCGCGCTGTTCGGGCCGCTCTACCCGGCCGCCGAGACGGCCGGGCCGACCGCCTTCAACCGGATGCTGACCGGCACCGGCCACCTGAGCGCCGGGCCGTACGCCGTCACCCGGTACGACGCCGCCGGCGGGCGGGTCACCCTGGAAGCCAACCCGCTCTGGTGGGGGGACCTGCCGAAGAGCGATCGGATCGACTTCCTGGCCACGCCGCCCGAGCGGCGGCTGGACGCGCTGGACCAGAACCGGCTGGACGTCGCCCCGATCACCGTGGCGGTGGACCGGGCGGTGCCGCCCGCGCCCACGGCCAGTGCCTCGGCGGCCGCCGCCCCTCAGGCCGCGCCGCCAACCGCGCAGCCGGCCGCGCCGCCCGCCGCCGCGCCCGAGGCCGCCGCGCTGGCGCTGCGGCGGGCCGAGTCGCTGCCCGGGATCACCGTGCGCCGGGCGGCGGCCGCCTCGCTCACCCAGCTCACCCTCAACGCCACCCGCGGCCCGCTCACCGACCCGGCGGTCCGGCGGGCCGTGGCCCGGGCGGTCGACCGGCGCCGGATCGCCGACGCCGCGCTCGGCCCGCTCGGGCTGCCCGGGGCCCCGCTCGGCAGCCACCTGCTCGCCGGGGACCAGGAGGGCTACCGCGACGACAGCGGCTCCGTCGGACCGGCTGACGCCGCGCAGCTGCTGGACCAGGCCGGCTGGAAGCGGTCGGGCGGCGGCACCCGGACCAAGAAGGGCGAGGAGCTTGCCCTCACCCTGTTCGTCCCGGCCGGCTCGGCGACCGCCCAGCGCACCGCCGACGCGCTCACCGCCGACCTCGCCGAGTCCGGCATCGCGGTGAAGCCGCGGACCGCGCCCGCGGAGACCTTCGTCCAGGACCACCTGGCCGTCGGGGACTACGACCTCGCGCTGTTCTCCTGGCCGGTCGGCCCCAGCCCGGCCGCCGAGCAGCGCGCCGCGTACGCCAAGCCCCGGCCGGATGCCGACGGCACGCTCGCCGCGGACGGCAACTACGGCCGCAGCGGCACCGATGAGATCGACCGGCTGTTCGACCGGGCGGCCGCCGAACTCGACCCGGCGGCCCGGCTGGACCTGCTCCAGGAGGCGGACGTGCGGATCTGGCAGCTCGGCCACTCCGTCCCGCTGTACCAGCGGCCGGAGCTGGTCGCGGTGCGGACCGGAGTGGCCGGGGCCGGGCCGGTCGGGTTCGGGTGGCCGCGCTTCCAGGACGTGGGTTGGACCCTCCGGGAACCCGTCACGGAGTGAAACGGGCGTGACCCGGCTGTGATCTTGGTCCCGCCCGACCTGCTCGTTTCCGCCCCCTTGGGCGCTTCCCCGTACCATAGGGAAAAGCCGAGGCATGTCCAGATGCCCGGCGGGTGGACCGGTAGTAGCAGGCGGAACGGGTGACGGCGGCCGAGGGCCGCAAGTGCGCGTCTCGCGGCCGGGCCCGCCGTAACCCACGATTCCGGGAGAATCCGCTAGGCATGCCCACGCGCAACGACATCCGTAACGTCGCCATCGTCGCCCACGTCGACCACGGCAAGACCACGCTGGTCGACGCCATGCTGAAGCAGGCCGGCGCCTTCGCCGCCCACCAGCACCTCGACGACCGCATGATGGACTCGAACGACCTGGAGCGCGAGAAGGGCATCACCATTCTCGCGAAGAACACCGCGGTCAAGTACCACCCGAAGGACGGTGGCGCGCCGATCACCATCAACATCATCGACACCCCGGGCCACGCCGACTTCGGTGGCGAGGTCGAGCGCGGTCTGTCGATGGTGGACGCGGTCGTCCTGCTGGTCGACGCCTCCGAGGGCCCACTGCCGCAGACCCGCTTCGTGCTGCGCAAGGCGCTCTCCGCCCGGCTGCCCGTCATCCTGTGCATCAACAAGACCGACCGTCCGGACTCCCGGATCGACGAGGTCATCAACGAGACCTACGACCTGTTCCTCGACCTGGACGCGGACGAGGACCAGATCGAGTTCCCGATCGTCTACGCCTGCGCCCGTGACGGCGTCGCCTCGCTGACCAAGCCGGAGAACGGCACCGTTCCCGCGGACAGCACCAACCTGGAGCCGTTCTTCTCCACCCTGCTGGAGCACGTCCCGGCTCCCAGCTACGACGAGGACGCGCCGCTCCAGGCCCACGTCACCAACCTGGACGCCGACAACTTCCTCGGCCGCATCGCGCTGCTGCGCGTCGAGCAGGGCGAGCTGCGCAAGGGCCAGACCGTGGCCTGGATCAAGCGCGACGGCTCGATCCAGAACGTCCGCATCTCCGAGCTGCTGATGACCGAGGCGCTCACCCGCAAGCCGGCCGAGGTGGCGGGCCCCGGTGACATCTGCGCCGTCGCCGGCATCTCCGACATCATGATCGGCGAGACCCTGGCCGACCCGGAGAACCCGGTCGCGCTGCCGCTGATCACGGTGGACGAGCCGGCCATCTCGATGACCATCGGCACCAACACCTCCCCGCTGGTCGGCCGCGGCGGCAGCGGCAAGGGCGCGGACGCCAAGTCCGGCGCCAAGGTGGACCGCAAGGTCACCGCCCGCCAGGTGAAGGACCGCCTGGACCGCGAGCTGATCGGCAACGTCTCGCTGCGCGTGCTGGACACCGAGCGCCCGGACGCCTGGGAGGTGCAGGGCCGCGGTGAGCTGGCGCTGGCCATCCTGATCGAGACCATGCGCCGCGAGGGCTTCGAGCTGACCGTCGGCAAGCCGCAGGTGGTCACCAAGGAGGTCAACGGCAAGACCCACGAGCCGGTCGAGCGCCTCACCGTGGACGTGCCGGAGGAGCACATGGGTGCCGTCACCCAGCTCATGGGCGTCCGCAAGGGCCGGATGGACAACATGTCCAACCACGGCTCGGGCTGGGTCCGGATGGAGTTCGTCGTGCCGTCCCGCGGCCTGATCGGCTTCCGCACCGAGTTCCTCACCAGCACCCGCGGCACCGGCATCGCCCACTCGATCCACGAGGGCCACGAGCCGTGGTTCGGCACCCTGACCACCCGCAACAACGGCTCGCTGGTCGCCGACCGGGCCGGCGTGGTCACCGCCTTCGCGATGACCAACCTCCAGGAGCGCGGCGTGCTCTTCTGCGAGCCGGGCACCGAGGTGTACGAGGGCATGATCGTCGGTGAGAACTCGCGCTCCGACGACATGGACGTGAACATCACCAAGGAGAAGAAGCTCACCAACATGCGGTCCTCGACCGCAGACGTCGCCGAGTCGATCGTCCCGCCGCGCAAGCTCTCGCTGGAGCAGTCGCTGGAGTTCTGCCGCGAGGACGAGTGCATCGAGGTGACCCCGGAGACGGTTCGCATCCGTAAGGTCGTGCTGGACCAGAAGGACCGCGGACGCACCGCCTCGCGCGCCAAGAAGGCGTGATCCGGACGGCTTGATCGGCCTTTGGCCGGAATGCTTCGCCCCCCTTTCCGATGGAGAGGGGGGCGAACTTTTTCAACTACTCCAAGTTGTCGGGGCCGCTATTAACGGAATAGCGCTCATCACATCGGGGTGTCCGCTGAGCGGACGTGACAGTTCGTCATCCGTGACGACTGTCCGTTTGGTGCCTGTCTGGCTATGTCTCAAATGTCCGGTTTTCGAAACTTACCGACTGTTCATGTGACCTAATTGAGATCGTCACTGGTCACTTTCGTGTCCGTGCGTGACGGATAGTGGAGCCAGTCAGGCTCGGGTCAAGGGTGAACGCGCAGGGGTGCGCGCCGAAACCACGAGCGCGGACGGCATTGCGGGCCCGGTGACAACCGTTCCGTGGTGCCCTCCTCGTCGTAACGTCGAATTCAGGAGGCACACCGATGCGTGGTGTGAGCCAGGCCAAGTGGGTTGTCGCAGCTGTCGCTGTCGCGCTCGCCGCGACTGCTTGTAGCAGTGGTGGCAGCAGCGACTCCTCCGGCGGGAGCTCGAACAGCGCCGCGGTCGACCCGAGCGGCACCTTCAGCTTCCAGAGCGCCGAGCCGCAGCGTCCGCTGCAGCCCGCCAACGCGATGGAGAACCAGGGCGGCCGCATCGTCAAGCAGCTCTTCACGGGCCTGGTCGACTACGACCCCGCGACCGGTGCGCTGCGCAACCAGGTGGCCGACAAGATCGAGACCACCGACGCCAAGAACTACACCGTCACGCTGAAGTCCGGCTGGACCTTCCACGACGGCACCCCGGTCACCTCCAAGTCCTTCGTGGACTCCTGGAACTGGTCCGCCAACCCGGCCAACAACCAGATCAACTCCGACTGGTTCTCGGACATCGTCGGTTACGACGCCGTCCACCCGGACAAGGGCGACCCGACCGCCAAGGAGATGTCCGGCCTCAAGGTCGTCGACGACACCCACTTCACCATCGAACTGACGCAGCCCGTCTCGTACTTCACGTACAAGCTCGGCTACTCGGCCTTCTTCCCGCTCCCCACCGGGTTCTTCGCGGACCCGAAGGGCTACGGCGAGAAGCCGGTCGGCAACGGCCCCTACCAGTTCGTCTCGTGGGAGCACAACAAGGCCATCACCCTGAAGGCCTACGACAAGTACCAGGGCACCAACAAGGCGAAGAACGGCGGAATCGTCTTCCGCGCCTACACCTCGCCCGAGGCCGCGTACAAGGACCTGATGTCCGACACCCTGGACGTCCTGGACCAGGTCGACTCGACCGACCTGCCGAAGTACAAGGACGACCTGGGCAGCCGCGCGATCGACCAGGCCCAGGGCGCCATCCAGAACATCTCCTTCGCGCTGTACAACGCGGAGTGGAGCGGCCAGGACAAGGCCAAGGTCCGTCAGGGCCTGTCGATGGCGATCGACCGCGACACCATCACCAAGACGGTGCTGAACAACAGCCGTCAGCCCGCCGACTCGTTCGTGGCGCCGGGCGTCATGGGCTACAAGGCCGGCACCTGCGGCGACGCCTGCAAGTACGACCCGGCCAAGGCCAAGCAGCTCATCACCGACGGTGGCGGCGTTCCGGGCAACAAGATCACCATCCTCTACAACTCCGACGGCGGTCACAAGGAGTGGGTGGACGCGGTCTGCAACTCGATCCGCCAGGCCACCGGCGTCGAGTGCCTCGGCGACCCGAAGCCGGACTTCAAGACCTCGCGTGACATCGTCACCAAGAAGCAGGTCCCGAGCATGATGCGTACCGGCTGGGTGCAGGACTACCCGCTGAACGCCAACTTCCTGCGTGACGTCTACGGCACCGGTGCCGCCGCGAACGACGCCGGCTACTCCAGCCCCGAGTTCGACAACCTGGCCAAGCAGGCGGACGCCGCCACCACGGTCGAGAAGACCGCGGAGCTCTACCAGCAGGCCGAGGCCGTTCTGGCCAAGGACATGCCGGCGATCCCGCTCTGGTACTACAAGACCAACTCCGGCTACTCCAAGAACGTCCAGAACGTGAAGTTCAACTCCTTCGGCGACCCGGTCTACACCGACGTCGAGGTCAAGAAGAAGTAATCGGTCGGCACCGCCTGACCCGGTGACAGCGGCCGGTGCCCGTCCATCCCCACAAGGGCGAGGACTGGCACCGGCCGTTGGCACGCCGACTTATCTCTTGCCGGGTTGACGGGCCCGGCAGAGCCATACATGGAGGCACGATGGGGCGCTTTGTCGCAAGGCGACTGCTCCAGATGATCCCGGTGTTCCTCGGAACGACCGCACTCATCTTTTTCATGGTGCACTTGCTGCCCGGTGACCCGCTGGCAGCGCTGTGGGGCGACAAGGCGCCGGACCCGGTGCAGCTCGCCGCGCTGAAGCACCAGCAGCACCTGGACGAGCCGCTGGTCAAGCAGTACCTCGACTACATGGGGGGCCTGCTCACCGGCGACTTCGGCAAGGCACTGGACGGACGTCCGGTGCTCGACAAGATCACCGAGGCCCTGCCGGTGACGGTCCGGCTGGCGCTGTTCGCGTTCGCCATCGAGATCGTGCTCGGCATCGGCATCGGCCTGTTCGCCGGTCTGCGCCGCGGCAAGATCTTCGACAAGGGTGCGCTGATCTTCACCCTGCTGCTGATCTCGATCCCGGTCCCGGTGCTCGGCTTCATCTTCCAGACGGTCTTCGGGCAGAACCTGAAGTGGGTCACCCCGACCGTCCAGGACAGCAACGACATCACCCAGCTGGTGCTGCCGGCGCTCGTGCTCGGCTCGCTGTCGCTGGCTTACGTCGCGCGCCTCACCCGTACCTCCATCGCCGAGAACATCAAGGCCGACTACGTCCGCACCGCGGTGGCCAAGGGCCTGCCGCGCCGGAAGGTCATCGGCACCCACCTGCTGCGCAACTCGCTGATCCCGGTGGTCACCTTCCTCGGCACCGACCTCGGGGCCCTGATGGGCGGCGCGATCGTCACCGAGGGCATCTTCAACGTCCAGGGTGTCGGCCACGCGCTCTACCAAGCGATCAACATGAAGGAGGGCGCGACCGTCTCCGGCTTCGTCGCCTTCCTCGTGATCGTCTACCTGGCCGCCGGCCTGATCGTCGACCTGCTTTACGCGGTCCTGGACCCGAGGATCCGTTATGCCTGACCTGACCAAGACCGCCGAGGAACTCCCGGCCCAGGCCGCCGTCGCGGCAGCCGCCAAGCCCGAGAAGGCCCGCAGCCTCGGCTCGGACGCCTGGCACGACCTGCGCCGCAAGCCGATCTTCGTGATCTCG
Organism: Kitasatospora sp. NPDC017646; assembly: GCF_044329365.1. NCBI lineage: Bacteria > Bacillati > Actinomycetota > Actinomycetes > Kitasatosporales > Streptomycetaceae > Kitasatospora > Kitasatospora sp. NPDC017646. The sequence goes on from NZ_JBIRJC010000022.1 coordinate 30,498, forward strand.
GCGCTGCTCATCGTGCTGCTGATCGTCATCGCGATCGCCCCGGGCCTGTTCACCTCGGTGGACCCGCGGGCCGGCGACCTTCGCCTGCACTACCTGTCGAAGCCGAACTACAGCCACTTCTTCGAGCCGGACTGGTTCGGTTACGACCTCCAGGGCCGCAGCATCTACGCCCGGACCGTCTACGGCGCCCGCGCCTCGGTCGTGGTCGGCATCTGCGTCACCCTCGGCGTGACCATCCTCGGCGGCATCGCCGGCATGGTCGCCGGCTACTTCGGCGGCTGGGTCGACACGATCATCTCCCGCATCACCGACATCTTCTTCGGCATCCCGCTGCTGCTCGGCTCGCTGGTGATCCTCAACGCCTTCACCTCGCGCACCGTCTGGAGCGTGGTCTTCGCCCTGGTCGCCCTGGGCTGGACCCAGATGACCCGTGTCATGCGCGGCTCGGTGATCACGGTCAAGCAGTCCGACTTCGTGACCGCGGCCAAGGCGCTCGGTGCCGGCACCAGCCGGATCATGTTCAAGCACATCCTGCCGAACGCGATCGCCCCGGTGATCGTCGTCGCCACCATCGCCCTGGGCGGCTACATCGCCACCGAGGCGACGCTGAGCTTCCTCGGCATCGGTCTGCAGGACCCGACCATCTCCTGGGGCATCGACATCAACTCGGCCCAGAAGGTGATCCGCACGGCGCCGTTCGCGCTGTTCTTCCCGGCAGGCATGCTGAGCATCACCGTGCTGGCCTTCATCATGCTCGGCGACGCGGTGCGCGACGCCCTCGACCCGAAGCTCCGCTGAGAGAAGAGGTGACGACCCGATGACCACCGTGATCGAGAACAACAACCAGAAGACCGACCGTCTCGAAGTCGGAACCCCGCTCCTGGAGGTCAAGGACCTCCACGTGGAGTTCCACACCCGGGACGGCGTCGCCAAGGCCGTGAACGGCGTCAACTACTCCGTCGCGGCCGGCGAGACCCTCGCCGTGCTCGGCGAGTCCGGCTCCGGCAAGTCCGTGACGGCCCAGACCATCATGGGCATCCTGGACATGCCCCCGGGCAAGGTGACCCAGGGCGAGATCCTGTACCGCGGCCAGGACATGCTCAAGATGAGCAACGAGGAGCGGCGGAAGATCCGCGGCCGGAAGATCGCGATGATCTTCCAGGACGCGCTGTCCGCCCTCAACCCGGTGCTCAGCGTGGGCTACCAGCTCGGCGAGATGTTCCGGGTGCACCAGGGCGCCTCCAAGGCCGAGGCGAAGGCCAAGGCCATCGAGCTGATGGACCGGGTGCGCATCCCGGCCGCCAAGGAGCGGGTGAACGACTACCCGCACCAGTTCTCCGGCGGCATGCGCCAGCGCATCATGATCGCCATGGCGCTCTCCCTGGAGCCCGACCTGATCATCGCCGACGAGCCCACCACCGCCCTGGACGTGACCGTCCAGGCCCAGGTGATGGACCTGCTGGCCGAGCTCCAGGCCGAGTACAACATGGGCCTGATCCTCATCACCCACGACCTCGGTGTGGTCGCCGACGTCGCGGACAAGATCGCCGTGATGTACGCGGGCCGGATCGTCGAGACCGCCCCGGTGCACGAGCTGTACGCGAACCCCGCGCACCCGTACACCAAGGGCCTGCTGCGCTCGATCCCGCGCCTGGACCAGAAGGGCCAGGAGCTGTACGCGATCAAGGGCCTGCCCCCGAACCTGCTGAAGGTTCCGGCCGGCTGCGCGTTCAACCCCCGCTGCGATGTCGCCACCGACCTGTGCCGCACGCAGATCCCGGAGCTGCACCACGTGACGGACAAGGACGGCAAGGAGCTCACCGGCCGCCGCAGCGCGTGCCACCTCTGGAAGGAGACCCTCCATGGCTGAGACCATCCTGGAGGTCAAGGACCTGGTCAAGCACTACCCGCTGACCCAGGGCATCCTGTTCAAGAAGCAGGTCGGCGCCGTCAAGGCCGTCGACGGCATCTCCTTCGACCTGAAGAAGGGTGAGACCCTCGGCATCGTCGGCGAGTCCGGCTGTGGCAAGTCCACGCTGGCCAAGGTGCTGATGAACCTGGAGCGGGCCACCTCCGGCCAGGTGCTGTTCAAGGGCGAGGACATCTCCCAGCTGTCCGGGAGCGCGCTCAAGGCCGTCCGGCGCAACATCCAGATGGTGTTCCAGGACCCGTACACCTCGCTGAACCCGCGCATGACGGTCGGCGACATCATCGGGGAGCCCTTCGAGATCCACCCCGAGGTGGCGCCCAAGGGCGACCGCCGCAAGGCCGTCCAGGACCTGCTGGACGTGGTCGGGCTCAACCCGGAGTACATCAACCGGTACCCGCACCAGTTCTCCGGCGGTCAGCGCCAGCGCATCGGCATCGCCCGCGGCCTCGCGCTCAAGCCCGAGATCATCATCTGCGACGAGCCGGTCTCCGCCCTGGACGTGTCCGTCCAGGCGCAGGTGATCAACCTGCTGGAGCAGCTGCAGGGCGAGTTCGGCCTGTCGTACATGTTCATCGCGCACGACCTCTCCATCGTCCGGCACATCTCCGACCGCGTCGGCGTCATGTACCTGGGCAAGATGGTCGAGATCGGCTCCGACGAGCAGATCTACGACAACGCCACCCACCCGTACACCCAGGCGCTGCTGTCCGCGGTGCCGGTGCCGGACCCGACGGCGCGCGAGTCCCGCGAGCGGATCATCCTCAGCGGGGACATCCCCTCGCCGGCCAACCCGCCGTCCGGCTGCCGCTTCCGCACCCGCTGCTGGAAGGCGCAGGAGCGCTGCGCCGAGGAGATCCCGCTGCTGGCGATCCCGACCACGCTGGAGGGCCCGGCCGCGCACGAGTCGGCCTGCCACTTCGCCGAGGTCCGGGAGTCGGCCGCGGCCTGACGTCCCGTTCGCACCCGGAAGGGCCCGTGGCTCGTGCCACCGGCCCTTCCGGCGTTCCGGACACCCGGCACCACGTCAACTCGGCAGCGCGTTACGGCACCCGTCCGGGTGCTCCCGACTCGCGCCGTCGGCGGGTCGCGCTTCTCATGGGGTGTGATGCGACACACACCCCTGAGGAGGGACCTCCATGCCCGTAGCCGCCCGCGCCCGTCTGGTCCTCGCCGCTGCGACGTCCGTGGTCCTGGTGGCCACCGGGTGCAGCAGCAGCGGCGGAGGAGGCGGCAGTAGCTCGGCGGACGCCAGCAAGGCGTTCAGCTACCAGAGCAGTGAGCCGCAGAACCCGCTGCAGCCCGCCAACGCGAACGAGGTCGGCGGCGGTCGCATCATCCAGAACCTCTTCAAGGGGCTGGTGGACTACGACCCGGCCACCGCCAAGATCCGGATGCAGGTCGCGGACAAGATCGACACCAGTGACTCGCAGACCTTCAACGTCACGCTGAAGGACGGCTGGAAGTTCCACGACGGCACCCCGGTACACGCCAGGAACTTCGTGGACGCCTGGAACTGGGGCGCCAACCCGGCCAACGGGCAGATCAACAGCTCCTGGTTCTCCGACATCGAGGGCTACCAGGACGTCCACCCGGCCACCGGGAAGCCCACCACGGACAAGATGTCCGGACTGACGGTCACCGACGACCTGCACTTCACGGTCAAGCTGAGCCACAAGGTCTCGTACTTCGAGTACAAGCTCGGCTACATCGCCTTCTCGCCGCTGCCGGACGGCTTCTTCAAGGACCCGGCGGGGTACGGGCAGAAGCCGGTGGGCAACGGCCCGTACCAGTTCGTCAGTTGGTCGCACAACACCGAGGTGGTCACCAAGACCTTCCCGGACTACCAGGGCGTGGACAAGCCGAAGAACGGCGGCATCGTCTTCAAGATGTACACCACGTCCGAGGCCGCCTACGCGGACCTCCAGTCCAGCAACCTGGACGTGATGGACCAGGTGCCGCCGTCCGCGCTGGCGACGTACAAGAACGACCTGGGCGACCGGGCCATCGACGCCCCGCAGGGCGCGATCCAGAACATCGGCTTCACGCTCTACCAGGGCGACTGGTCCTCGCCGGACAAGGCCAAGGTGCGCCAGGGCCTGTCGATGGCGATCGACCGCGACATCATCACCAAGACCGTGCTGCAGGGCTCCCGAAAGCCGGCCACCGCCTGGGTCGCCGAGGGCGTCGAGGGCTACAAGGACGGCGCCTGCGGCGACTTCTGCAAGTTCGACCCGGCCAAGGCCAAGCAGCTGATCCAGGACGGCGGCGGCGTCCCCGGCAACAAGCTGACGATCACCTACAACGCGGACGGCGGCCACAAGGAGTGGGTCGACGCGGTCTGCAACTCGATCCGGCAGAACACCGGCGTCGACTGCCTGGGCGACCCGAAGCCCGACTTCAAGACCGCCCGCGCGGCGATCACCACGCACCAGCTCAACGGCGCCTTCCGCACCGGCTGGGTGCAGGACTACCCGCTGAACGCCAACTTCCTGTCCGACGTGTACCGCACCGGCGCGGCCTCCAACGACTTCGGCTACAGCAACCCGCAGTTCGACGACGCGGCCACCAAGGCCGACGAGGCCGCCAGCGTCGCCGACACGGTGAGCGGCTACCAGCAGGCCGAGGCCGTGCTGCCGAGCGGCATGCCGGCCATCCCGCTCTGGTACTACCGCACCAACTCGGGCTACTCGAACAAGGTGCAGAACGTGAAGTTCGACTCCTTCGGCAACCCGGCCTGGACCCAGGTCGAGGTCAAGGGCTGATGCCCTCCTTGCCCGCCATCGGGCAGGAGGGGCCCAGCCCCCCCACACCGGCCCCGCCCTCCCCGCACGGAGGGCGGGGCCCGGTCCTCTCGGCCGGCCGGCCCCGGTCGGTCACGCCCTGGAAGGAGGCTCGGATGGGCAGTTACGTGCTGCGGCGGGTGCTGCAGATGATCCCGGTGTTCTTCGGTACCACGCTGCTGATCTTCGTGATGGTCTACACGCTGCCGGGCGACCCGGTGACGGCGCTGTTCGGCGAGAAGGCGGCCGACCCGGCGGTGGTGGCCAGCATCAAGCACAAGTACTTCCTGGACCAGCCGCTCTGGAAGCAGTACCTGCACTACATGGGGAACCTGTTCCAGGGCGACTTCGGCACCAGCTTCACCGGCCGGCCGGTCTCGGACATCATGGCCGACGCCTTCCCGGTCACCATCCGGCTCGCACTGCTGGCCTTCGTCTTCGAGATGGTGCTGGGCCTGGCGTTCGGGGTGCTCTCCGGGCTGAAGCGCGGCAGCATGTCGGACACCCTGGTGCTGGTCCTCACCCTGGTGGTGATCTCGATCCCGGTCTTCGTGCTGGCCTACATCGCGCAGACCGTGTTCGCCACCAACCTGGGCTGGGTCACACCGACGGTGCAGGACAGCTACGACCTCTCCCAGCTGATCCTGCCGGCGGTCGTCCTGGGCTCGCTCTCGCTCGCGTACGTCGCCCGGCTCACCCGCACCTCCATCGGCGAGAACCTCCGGGCCGACTACATCCGTACCGCGACCGCCAAGGGACTGCCCCGGCGGACCATCATCTCCCGCCACCTGCTGCGCAACTCGCTGATCCCGGTGGTCACCTTCCTCGGCACCGACCTGGGCGCACTGATGGGCGGCGCGATCGTCACCGAGGGCATCTTCAACGTGCAGGGCGTCGGCAACGTCCTGTACCGGGCGATCAACACCAAGGAAGGACCCACCGTGGTCGGCATCGTGACCGTCCTGGTGATCATCTACCTGGTCGCCAGCCTGCTCGTCGACCTGCTCTACGCGGTCCTGGACCCGAGGATCCGCTATGCCTGACATCCACGACGAGGACTCGTTCGAGCCCCGCCCCAAGCCGGGAGTCTCGCGCCTCGACTACGCGGGCGAGCAGGGTATGGCGGTCGAGCAGGAGACTTTGGTCGAACCCGACGTCGGGAAGCGGGAGGAGGCTCGCAGTCTCTGGGGCGACGCCTGGCGGGACCTGCGCCGACGGCCGATCTTCCTGCTCTCGATCGTGCTGATCGTGCTGCTGGTGGTCATGGCGATCTTCCCCTGGGCCTTCACCGACGCCAACCCGCGCAAGGCCGACCTGCTGCACGACTACCTCAAGCGGCCGGACTGGACGGACTTCTTCGGCGCGGGCTGGTTCGGCTACGACGCCCAGGGCCGGTCCATCTACGCCCGCGTCGTCTACGGCGCCCGCGCCTCGATCACCGTCGGCATCTTCGTGACCGCCGCGGTCACCGTGCTCGGCGGGCTGACCGGCATGGTCGCCGGGTACTACGGCGGGGCCGTCGACGCGGTGATCTCCCGGATCGTCGACATCTTCTTCGGCATCCCGCTGTTGCTCGGCGCCCTGGTGCTGCTGAACGCCTTCACCGTCCGCACCGTGTGGACCGTGGTGCTGGCGTTGGCCGTCCTCGGCTGGACCCAGATCGCCCGCGTCATGAGAGGTGCGGTGCTGACCGTCAAGCAGTCGGACTACGTGGTGGCCGGCCGGGCCCTCGGTGCCGGGACGGGACGGCTGATGTTCCGGCACATCCTGCCCAACGCGATCGCCCCGGTGATCGTCGTCGCCACCATCGCCCTGGGCGGCTACATCGCCACCGAGGCGACGCTGAGCTTCCTGGGCATCGGACTGCAGGACCCGACCATCTCCTGGGGCATCGACATCTCCTCGGCCCAGAAGGTGATCCGCACGGCACCGTACGTGCTGTTCTTCCCGGCCGCGGCGCTCTCCGTCACCGTACTGGCCTTCATCATGATGGGCGACGCGGTGCGCGACGCCCTCGACCCGAAGCTTCGCTGAGCGAGGGGAGCGCATCGTGACTACCGTTGTGGGCAGTGCCGGGCGCGAGGCGCAGGCGCCGTACCAGGGGCCGCTGCTCGACGTACGGGACCTGCACGTCGAGTTCGTCACCCGGGACGGCGTCGCCCGGGCCGTCAACGGGGTCGACTACAGCGTCCGGGCGGGCGAGACGCTGGCGGTGCTGGGCGAGTCCGGCTCCGGCAAGTCGGTGACCGCGCAGGCGATCATGGGGATCCTGGACATGCCGCCGGCCCGGATCCCGCGCGGGGAGATCCGCTTCCGCGGCCGGGACGTGCTGAGGATGGGCAAGGACGAGCGACGGAGGATCCGCGGCCGGAAGATCGCGATGATCTTCCAGGACGCGCTGTCCGCGCTCAACCCGGTGCTCAGCGTCGGCTTCCAGCTCGGCGAGATGTACCGGGCCCACCACGGGGCCTCCCGCGCGGAGGCGAAGGCCAGGGCCGTCGAGCTGATGGACCGGGTGCGCATCCCGGCGGCCAAGGAGCGGGTGAACGACTACCCGCACCAGTTCTCCGGCGGCATGCGCCAGCGCATCATGATCGCCATGGCGCTGGCCCTGGAGCCGGACCTGATCATCGCCGACGAGCCGACCACCGCGCTGGACGTGACCGTCCAGGCCCAGGTGATGGACCTGCTGGCGGAGCTCCAGGCCGAGTACAACATGGGCCTGATCCTGATCACCCACGACCTGGGTGTGGTCGCCGACGTCGCTGACAAGATCGCGGTGATGTACGCGGGCCGGATCGTCGAGACCGCCCCGGTGCACGAGCTGTACGCGCGGCCCGCGCACCCGTACACCAAGGGCCTGCTGGACTCGATCCCGCGACTGGACCAGAAGGGCCAGGAGCTCTACGCCATCAAGGGCCTGCCGCCCAACCTGCTGCGGATCCCCAAGGGCTGCGCGTTCAACCCGCGCTGCCCCCGGGCGCAGGACGTCTGCCGGGCCGAGGTGCCGGAGCTGTTCCAGGTCGCCGAGGACGACGGCACGCCGTTGGAGGGGCGCGGCAGCGCCTGCTTCTTCTGGAAGGAGACCCTCCATGACCGCTGACGGGGCCGGCGCGACGGGCGCCGCTGTGCCGGAGGAGGCCGCCTTCGACCAGGAGGTGCCGCGCGGTGAGCCGATCCTGGAGGTCCGGGGCCTGGTCAAGCACTTCCCGCTCACCCGGGGCGTGCTGTTCAGGAAGCAGGTCGGCGCGGTCAAGGCGGTGGACGGGGTCAGCTTCGACCTGATGCAGGGCGAGACGCTCGGCATCGTCGGCGAGTCCGGCTGTGGCAAGTCCACGCTGGCCAAGGTGCTGATGAACCTGGAACCGGCCACCGGGGGGTCCGTCCGGTACAAGGGGGAGGAGATCTCCAGGCTGTCCGGGAGCGCGCTCAAGGCCGTCCGGCGCAACATCCAGATGGTGTTCCAGGACCCGTACACCTCGCTGAACCCGCGCATGACGGTCGGCGACATCATCGGGGAGCCCTTCGAGATCCACCCCGAGGTGGCGCCCAGGGGCGACCGCCGCAGGGCCGTCCAGGACCTGCTGGACGTGGTCGGGCTCAACCCGGAGTACATCAACCGGTACCCGCACCAGTTCTCCGGCGGTCAGCGCCAGCGCATCGGCATCGCCCGGGGTCTGGCGCTCAAGCCGGAGATCATCATCTGCGACGAGCCGGTCTCGGCGCTGGACGTGTCCGTCCAGGCACAGGTGATCAACCTGCTGGAGCAGCTGCAGGGCGAGTTCAACCTGTCGTACATGTTCATCGCCCACGACCTCTCCATCGTCCGGCACATCTCCGACCGGGTGGGGGTGATGTACCTGGGGAAGCTGGTCGAGATCGGCAGTGACACCAAGATCTACGACCACGCGACCCACCCGTACACCCAGGCGCTGCTGTCCGCGGTGCCGGTGCCGGACCCGACGGCGCGCGAGTCGCGGGACCGGATCGTGCTCACCGGGGACGTGCCCTCGCCGGCCAACCCGCCCTCGGGGTGCCGGTTCCGCACCCGGTGCTGGAAGGCGCAGGAGCAGTGCGTGGTGGAGGTGCCGCTGCTGGCCTCGCCGAGCTGGCTGAGCGGGGAGGCGTTCCACGATTCGGCGTGTCACTTCGCGGCGGAGCGCGAGATCGGGCAGAGCGCGGCGGAGCGCGAGATCGGGCAGAGCGCGGCGGAGCGCGAGGACGGACAGGGCGGCAGCGGCCAGTCGTAGCGGTCGGTGCCGCACCCGGGGCGCGTCCTCACAGCGAGGGCGCGCCCCTTCGCCGTGATGGAACCGAGATCTCCTGCGGACTCCCCAAGTGCACGCCGTTCCTTGATAGTTGCACTGCGCCCATCGATGCTCGCCGCTGTGCCGAGGAGGCTGCCCGGATGGACATGGTGGAGGTGACCGGCGGCGGTCGGGAGAACCTGGTGCCCGGGACCCCGCTGCTTGAAGTCGACGACCTGCACATCGAGTTCCACACCCAGGACGGCGTCGCCAAGGCCGTCAACGGGGTGAGCTACTCGGTGGCGGCGGGGGAGACGCTGGCGGTGCTGGGCGAGTCCGGCTCCGGCAAGTCGGTGACCGCGCAGGCGGTCATGGGCATCCTGGACATGCCGCCCGGGAAGATCACCGCCGGGCGGATCCTGTTCCGGGGCGAGGACCTGCTCGCCATGAGCCCCAAGCTCCGTCGGACGGTCCGCGGCCGGAAGATCGCGATGATCTTCCAGGACGCGCTGTCCGCCCTCAACCCGGTGCTCAGCGTGGGCTACCAGCTCGGTGAGATGTTCCGGGTGCACCAGGGGCTCTCCCGCACCGAGGCCCGGGCGAAGGCCGTCGAGCTGATGGACCGGGTGCGCATCCCGGCGGCCAGGCAGCGCGTCGGCGACTTCCCGCACCAGTTCTCCGGCGGCATGCGCCAGCGCATCATGATCGCCATGGCGCTGGCCCTGGAGCCCGACCTGATCATCGCCGACGAGCCGACCACCGCGCTGGACGTGACCGTCCAGGCCCAGGTGATGGACCTGCTGGCGGAGCTCCAGGCCGAGTTCAACATGGGCCTGATCCTGATCACCCACGACCTCGGTGTGGTCGCCGACGTGGCCGACAAGATCGCGGTGATGTACGCGGGCCGGATCGTCGAGGCCGCCCCGGTGCACGAGCTGTACGCGCGCCCGGCGCACCCGTACACCAAGGGCCTGCTGGACTCCATCCCGCGACTGGACCAGAAGGGCCAGGACCTGCACGCCATCAAGGGCCTGCCGCCCAGCCTGCTGCGCGTCCCGCAGGGCTGCGCCTTCAACCCCCGCTGCGACCGGGTGCGGGACGTCTGCCTGACCGAACTCCCGCCGCTGGTGCCGGTGGCGGACGAGGACGGGGCCGAGCTGCCGGGCCGCCGCAGCGCCTGCCACTACTGGCGCGAGACCCTGCACGGCTGAGCCCGCGGCCCCGGGCCCTACTTGGTGAAGCCGACGTTCTCCCAGACGATGTCGGACAGGCCCTGGGCACCGATGTTGGCCAGGTCGGCGCGGGCGCCGTACAGCTGGGGGCGCTGGTAGAGCGGCAGCACGCCGGCCACCTTCCAGAGCTCGCCGTCGGCCTGGTTGATCGCCTCGGAGGCGGTGTTGGCGTCGGGTGCGGCGCCCGCCCGGTCGAGTGCGGCGTCCACCGCCGCGCTGCCCGCGCCCGCCCGGTTGGTGGCGCTGTTCTGGGCGTAGGAGGCACGGCTGCCGCTGGCCGGGAACGGGGTGCCGAGCAGGGCGTAGACGGCGATGTCGAAGTCGTTGCGGTTGATGTACTTGTCGAAGAACTCGTTGGGGGCGGCCGTCACCGGGGTGACCTTGATGCCGACGTCCTTGAGCATCCTGGAGACGGCCGCGGTCTCGCCCTGGGCCACGGTGACCCCGGCCGGGACGACCATCCGCAGGTTCAGCTCGTGACCGTCCTTCTTCCGCACGTCGCCGTCGAGCTTCCAACCGGCCGAGTCCAGCTTGCGGGCGGCCTCGGCGGGGTCGAAGCGGGACAGGCCGAGGGAGTTGTCGCGGTAGCCGTTCTGGTTGGCGACCAGCAGGTGGTTGTTGAGCGGTACGGCGGGCCAGTCCAGGCCGTTGAGGTCGGCGCGGATCAGCGTGTCCCGGTTGATCGCCTGGAACACGGCCTGTCGCACGGTCGCGTCGGTGAGCAGCGGGCTGCGGGCGTTCAGGGTGAGCTGGCGGAAGTCCGGGCCGCCGGCCCGGCGGACGGCCGCGCCCTTGGTGTTCTTGATGACCTGGTAGCCGGCCAGGTCCGGGCCGTTGTTGAAGAGGTCGATCTGGCCCTTGGCGAAGGCGGCGCCCATCGCGTCGGGCAGCATGGCGTGGAAGACGATCCGGTCCAGCATGGGCTTGTCGCCCCACCAGGTCGGATCGGCGACCAGGGTGACGGTCTGTGCGGCCGGGTCCAGCCGCTCGACCTTGAAGGGGCCGGCGGTGAGCGGGATCGCGTCCAGGTAGGCCGTGTTGAACAGCTCCGGGGTGGAGACCTTGCTCGCGGGCAGCAGCGGGGCGTTGGCGGCGCCGTTGAACATCGACTGCCACTCGGAGAACGGCCGGTCGAAGGTCATCACGGCCTGGAAGTCGTCCTTGCCCCGCTCGACCGAGGTGACCAGCTCGAAACCGGAGGTGCTGGACGGCCGGTAGGCCGGGTCCTTGCCGTTCATGGCGCGCCAGTTGGCCTCGATGTCGCGCCAGGTGATCGGGGTGCCGTCGGACCAGTGCGCCTTCGGGTTGAGCGTCCAGGTGACCACCTGGTGGCCGTCCTTGACCTCGGCGTGGGCCTCCTGGAGGTAGGCCGGGTTGACGGTCTGGGTGCCGGCCGCGTCCGAGCGGAAGAAGGTCGGCAGCAGCGGCTTGCTGACCGCGACGGTCGAGGACTCGGTGCCGTCGGTGTGGATCGGCGACCACTGGTGGGAGAACTGGGTGATCGCCAGGTTCAGGGTGCCGCCCTGGCGCAGCTGGCCTCGGTCGTGGGCGTTGATGTCGACCGAGGTCAGCTTGGGCACCCCGGCGGCGCTCGGCAGTGCGTCCGCGGCGGCGCCGTCCTGGGCGGAGGAGCAGGAGCAGAGCGCGAGCGAGAGCGTCAGGACGGTGAGACCGGCGAGCAGCGCCGTCCGGTGGTGCTGGAGGCGGCGGCCCATCGGCGTGGCTCCCGGGGTGACTGTGACGGATGGTGTGGCGTCACATCTTGCTGACCGGAAGGGGGAGTTGTCGAGGGGCGGGACCGCCGCATCCGTGCGGTGCGGGGCCCCGCCCCGTCGTTCGTGTCCGGTTCGTCAGGCGACGGTGAACTTGTAGGTGCGTTCCTTGTCGCCGGTCTTGTCGAACAGCGAGCTGACGGCGTCCGCGACGTCCTGCGGGGTGATCGTGGCGGTCTGGCCGTTCTTCTTGACCTTCACCTTGTCGAACAGGCCGTTCAGCTGGGAGCTCAGCACGTCGAGGTCCCACTTGGGTGCGATCTTGCCGGAGGCGTCCGGGGTCAGGGTGAGCGCCTTGGCGGCGGTCTTCGGGCCGAAGTCCCAGGACTTGGCGCCGGCCACGATGTGGATCTTCCCGCTGGTCACCTGCTTGCCGAGGCTGTCCGCGGCGGCCTGGAGGGCCTGGGTGGAGACCTTCGGCTGGGCGGCCGTGACGGCGAGCGCGATCGGCTGGTCGGGCTTGCCCGCGGCGCGGTCGCGGTAGGCCTGCTCGACCACGTCCAGGGCGGCGGTGGAGTCCACCGCCTGGCCGGCCTTGCCGGGGACGACGACCGGGTCGCCGTTGTCGGCGAACTTGACGTAGCCCTCCTGGAGGCCCTGGCCCGAGCCGGCCGCCAGTGAGTCCAGCGCGGCCTTGAGCTTGGCGCGGTCGACCCGGACCTCCGGGGCGACGGCCTTGGTGCCGCCCTGGATCGACTTGATCACGTCGACCGGGTTGTAGTCGTGCGCGGCGAGGCCGTCCACGGTGGCCGTGGTGTCGAAGGTCAGCCCGGCGACCGTCGGGTCGAGGTCGACCGCCTGGTCGCCGATCTTCAGCTTCAGCGGCTGCTGCCCGGCCTTGCCGACCGACGCGTCCAGCGCGTGGATCGCCTGGTCGCGGCTGTTGCCGCCGATGTCCGTGCCGAGCACCACGGTGCCCTTGGGGACGTCGGACTGGTTGAGCATCAGGCCGGTGCCGTACGCGGCGGCGCCGAGGAACAGCACGCCGCCGAAGGCGTAGACGCCGAGCTTGACGAGCTTCTTCGCGCCGCCGCGCTTGACCTTGGCGGGGGCGGACGGCTCGGTCTTGGCCTTAGCGGAGGGCGGACCGGGCGCGGGCACGGGGCCGGACCCGGGTGCGGAGCCGGGGACGGGCTGGGCGGCGGGTCCGCCCGGGACGCCCGGGACGCCCGGAGCGCCCGGGCCGGCCTGGGGGCCGGAGCCGGGGCCGGGGGCCGGGGTCGGCAGCGGGGTGACCTCGGTGGCCTCGGGGTCGCGGCGGCCGGCCTGCCGGGGCCGGGGCCCGCCGGCGGCGGGCTGCGGGGCGGGCTGGGGCGCGCCCGGGAAGAGCCCGCCGGGGCCCGCCGGGGTGGCGAAGGGGTCCTGGCCCGGGGTGGCCGGGCGCTGGGTGGCGAACGGGTCGGCGCCGGTCGGGGCCGAGGCGAACAGCCCCGGCTGGGGACGGTCGTCGGCGCCGCGCGGGGCGCCGTTCCGGGGCGGGCCGGGTATGGCGGCCGGCGACGGGGTGTTCTCGCGGATCGGCGCGAAGCCGTCCACCGAGGTGTCCTCCGCGCCCGGCCCGGTCAGCGGGTCGGCCTGCGGCGTCCCGCCCTGCTGCGGGCCGTTCGGGCGGGCGCCGTTCGCCCGGGGCGCGCCCTGCTGCGGCGCCTGCCGCTGCGGACGGTTGCCGCGCGGGCCGCGGGCACCGGCGTCGGGACCGGTCGAGGCGAAGGGATCGGCGGCCGGTGCGAACGGCTCGGCGGTCGGTGCGAAGCGGTCGGAGACCGGCGCGAAGGGATCGGCGGCCTCGTACACCCCGGGCTCCTCGCCCGGAGCCCCGGCGCCGTACGGCGAGGCGGGGGCGACGGGGGAGGGCGCGGCACCCGGGCCGGGCGCCTTGCCCTGGGCGGGCACCGGACGGCCGTTCGCACGGGCAGCGCCGGCGGCCGGAGCCGGGCGGGCGCCGTTCGGGGCGGCGGCCCGGGGACGCGCCTCGGCGCCGGCGCCGGGCACGGCCGGGGCCTCCGGCGCGCTCGCGGCGCCGGCCGGCACCGCGGCCGGGGCGGGCTCGGCGGCCGGGGCCTTCTTCTGCCGGGGCCGGAACCAGGCACCGGTGGACTCGGACTCCGAGGTGGCCGGCGGGATCGGCGGGATCTGCCACTCCGGCGGCAGGTTCGGCGGGGTGGCCGAGCGGCCGCCCTCCATCACGCCGAGGACGGGCGAGGCGGGCGCGGAACGGTGCCGGGGGCTGCCCGGCTCGGCGGCGGGCGCCTGCTCGGCCGGGCCCTCGTCGTTGTTCTTGGCGGTCTCGTTCTTGACGGTGCTGCGGACGACGACCGGCGGGATCGGGCGCGAGCCGGGGATGTTGATCCGGACCCGCGTGGTCAGGGTGGTCTCGGTCTTCGGACCGTCGTCCTCGCCGCCCGACCCGGCGTCGGTGCCGGCCGCGGCCCGGTCGCCGCCGGGGAGGCCCGGGGTGCCGTAGGGCGGCGTGCCCGACGGGTAGGCGTCCGGACCCGTGCGCCGGGGCGTCGGGTTGGCGTTGTCAGATTCGCGGCTGCTCAATGCTGCTCTGCTCCGGGTTCGCGGGCGGGCCGTGCGGCGCGACCGCGGTTCGTGGTCGCCGGGCCTGGGGCAAACGGCGGTCGGGTACGACGTACTGCGGGACCACCATACTGGGAAGAACTGAGCGGTGAACGGCTTCGGACAGATCCTGATACGTCCGGTTCCTCCGGTATGAGAGTACGGCGGAGTGGTCCTGACTGCGCGTTGTGTGCGCTACCGTACGCGGCTGCCCACCGGGGTCAGCGAGGGGGGTTGGGCACCCCGGGGAACCAGCTGGTGCGCGTGGGCAGGGTGGCGCAGATCACGCCCAGGATCGAGCCGACGAACAGCCAGGCCAGCGAGGTGGCGTTGGACCACAGCACGTTGTCGCCCTCCGGCCGGGGCACCATCAGCAGCAGCATCGCCAGGAACCAGCCGGCCGCGGGCACCGCTGCGCCCAGCCTGGTGCCGGTGACCCGCAGGCCCGCGTAGAAGGTCGCGGCGGTGGCGGCGAGCGACAGCAGAACTCCCGCGGGCGGCCACAGGGCCTGCACAAAGGATCCGCAGACGGACACCGCGATGCCGAGCAGGAAGAACAGGACATACGCCGCGATCCGGGCGGGGCGCGGGGGTTGGGGCTCGGCCAGCCGCTCCTCGCGGGTGCCGACGGCGGCCACCGCGATCGAACGGCGCTTCGGCTTGGCGGCGGGCGCGCTCATCGGACGTTCTCCTCGCTGGGAGTCGGGTCGGTGGTACCGAGGCCCGCGAACAGGTCGCGTTCGGGCCGCTCCGGCCCGGCCTGGCCGTGCACCAGTTGGTAGTACTCGGTGGCGAACAGCGGCTGACCGAGGTGGTTGGAGAGCGCGAAGGAGGAGCCGTCCACGGTGATCTGGGTGGCGTGCGCGGCCATCGCGGCGGCCTTGCGCCCGGTGTGCGCGGTGCCGTCCAGCACGGTGGTGACCACCTCGTCGGCCACCACTCCCGGCACGTCGGAGGGTTGGGCGGTGCCGGGGAAGGCGGCCTCGGCGGCGGTCGCGGCGAGCCCGGCCTCCAGCACCGAGCGGGGCATCCGGTTCCAGTACACCTTGGCGATCCGCCAGGCGGCGCCCAGCTCCGGGCGGTGCGCCGGATCGGCGGCCAGCTCGTACGCGCGCATCGCGACCCGGTGCGCCTGGATGTGGTCCGGGTGCCCGTAGCCGCCGTTCTCGTCGTACGTGACCAGCACCTGCGGCCGCACCTCGCGGACCACCGCGACCAGGTGGTCCGCCGCCTCGTCCACGTCGGCCCGCCAGAAGCAGCCCGGGGCGTCGTTGTCGGGCACGCCCATCATCCCGGAGTCGCGGTAGCGCCCCGGACCGCCGAGGAAGCGGAAGTCGGTGACGCCGAGGGCGCGCATCGCCTCGGTCAGCTCGCCGATCCGGTGCGCGCCGAGGGTGTCGTCCCGATCGGCCGTCAGGTGGGCCAGCTCCGGTGGGATCACCTCGCCGCCCTCGCCGAGGGTGCAGGTCACCAGGGTCACCCGGGCGCCCTCGGCGGCGTACCGGGCCATGGTGGCGCCGTTGCCGATCGACTCGTCGTCGGGGTGGGCGTGCACCAGGAGGAGGCGGCGGCCGGTAGTCGCGGTCATGGGAGGAAGCCTATGGCCTGCCGCCGGACTCGCGTCGTTCGCCCGTGGGCGGGGGTTCGGCGGCAGGCCCTGGTCCACCGGCTCGCGGGGCTCAGAGCTTCAGGCCGTTGATCATCCCGGCGAGGTTGGTGGTGACCTGGCTGATCGACGGGGCGATCGAACTGGAAGCCAGGTAGAAGCCGAGCAGCGCGCAGACGATGGCGTGCGCCGGCTTGAGGCTTGAGCGGCGGATCAGCACCACCACGATGACGAGCATCAGCACGGCTGCGGAGACGTTCATGGCCATGTCGGCTCATACCCCTTCTCGGGCGCCGACCCCTGGGGAGGGCGGCGGTGGGACCGTACGGGAACCGGGGTCGGGTGACCGGGGGCCCGGGACGGGGCCCGACGATCACTCGCCCGACCAGTCATACCCGATGGGTAAGGGGAGCATTACATTCAGTGAGTCCGCGCGCGCCGGGGCAGCGGGGCGCCGGAGGGGCGCACAGGCCGGTCGGAGGGGGTTTGGACCCCTTTGGGGTGTACCCGGGGAGGATGCTCCGAACGAGTGATCGTCAGTCACCGATCAGTCGTAGCCCGCCGTCATAGGGTCTGGTGCCATGACCCTCCACACCCCTGCGGACACCTTCCCCCGGCAGTACGCGCGGACCCTGCGCTACACCGTCGGCGCCCCCCGCTCCTTCTCCGTCGCACCGGACGGCTCGCGGGTCGTCTTCCTCCGCTCGCGTTCCGGCAGCGACCGGGCCAACCTGCTCTGGACCCTCGACACCGCCACCGGAGAGGAGCGGATCGCCGCCGACCCGGCCGTCCTGCTCGGCGGCGGCGAGGAGGACCTCTCCCCGGCCGAGAGGGCCCGGCGCGAACGCAGCCGGGAGGGCTCGGCCGGCATCGTCGGCTACGCCCTGGACGCGGAGGGCCGGCAGGCCGCTTTCGCGCTGTCCGGCCGGCTGTTCACCGCCGACCTGATCACCGGCGCCACCAACGAACTGCCCGCCCACGGCCCGCTGCTGGACCCGCGGCTCTCCCCGGACGGCGCCCACGTCGCCTACGCCAACACCGCCGGCGAACTGCGGCTGACCCGTACCGACGGCACCGGCGACCGGGCGCTCGCCGAGCCGGACGGCCCCAACGTCACCTGGGGGCAGGCCGAGTTCATCGCCCAGGAGGAGATCGACCGCGACCGCGGCTTCTGGTGGTCCCCGGACGGCGAGCGGCTGCTGGTGGAGCGCGCCGACGACACCCCGGTGCGCCGCTGGTGGATCGCCGACCCGGCCAACCCGCACCGCGAGCCCGCCGAAGTCGCCTACCCGGCGGCCGGCACCGCCAACGCCGAGGTCGGACTCTGGCTGATCGACCTGCACGGCGGCCGCACCGAGGTGTCCTGGGACCACGAGGCCTTCCCGTACCTGGCCCGGGTGCACTGGTCCAACGGCGGCGTTCCACTGCTGCTGGTCCAGTCCCGCGACCAGCGCGCCCAGCAGGTGCTCGGCCTGGACGTGGCCACCGGCGGCACCGAGGTGCTGTTCGAGGAGCGCGACGAGGCCTGGCTGGAGGCCTTCCCGGGCGTGCCGGCCTGGACCCCGGACGGCAGGCTGGTGCGGATCTCCGACGAGGGGGGAGCGCGGGCACTGGTGGTCGGCGACCAGGCCGTCACCGGGGCCGACCTGCACGTCCGTTCGGTCGTCGCGGTCACCGAGCGGGAGGTGTTCTTCAGCGCCTCCGGCGGCGCCGGGGAGACCGACCCCGAGCCGGGCTGGATCGCCGTCGGCCGGATCAGCCACGACGGCAAGCAGCTGGCCTGGGAGTCCGCCAACGGCCGTCCGTTCACCTCCGTCACCACCGCGGTCCACGCGGGCGGGATCACCGTCCGGGCCACCGCCGAGCCCGACCTGCCCGGCACCCTGGTGCAGGTCGCCCGCGACCTGCCGGAGGGCGTGGTCGTCGACGACGTCGCCACCGTCGCCTCGTACGCCGAGACCCCGGTCATCACCGCCCGCCCGGTCTTCCGCTTCGCCGGCGAGCGCCGCATCCCCTCCGCCGTCTTCCTGCCCACCGGCTACGACCGCGAGCGCGACGGCCTGCTGCCCGTCCTGATGGACCCGTACGGCGGTCCGCACGGCCAGCGCGTCGTCCAGGCGCACAACCCGCACCTCAACTCGCAGTGGTTCGCCGACCAGGGCTTCGCGGTGGTCGTCGCCGACGGGCGCGGCACCCCCGGGCGCGGTCCGGCCTGGGAGAAGTCGATCGCCTTCGACTTCGCCGGGGCCACCCTGGACGACCAGGTGGAGGCGCTGCGGGCGCTCGCCGAGGAGTTCCCGCTGGACCTCGACCGGGTCGCCATCCGCGGCTGGTCGTACGGCGGCTACCTCTCCGCGCTCGCCGTGCTGCGCCGCCCCGACGTGTTCCACGCGGCGGTGGCCGGGGCGCCGGTGACCGACTGGGAGCTGTACGACACCCACTACACCGAGCGCTACCTGGGCCACCCGGCCGAGCGGCCCGAGGTGTACGCGTCCAACTCGCTGACCGGCTACGCGGCCGGGCTGGAGCGCCCGCTGATGATCATCCACGGCCTCGCGGACGACAACGTGGTGGCCGCCCACACCCTGCGGCTCTCCTCGGCGCTGCTGGCCGCCGGACGCCCCCACACCGTGCTGCCGCTGTCCGGCGTCACCCACATGACCCCGCAGGAGGAGGTCGCGGAGAACCTGCTGCTGCTCCAGGTCGACTTCGTCAAGCGCTCGCTGGGGCTGTAGGAGCCTCCTCACCGGCGCGGTCGGCGGCCGGCACCCCGTTCGGGCCCCGGCCCGGGCGGGTGCCGGCCGCCGGCATGACATCCGTCATACCGAAGGCACGACGGCCGACACTGCCGCCGGCCCCGCCCTCGCGGGACTCTGAGGTGGTGCGGACAGGACCGCACGCGACACCCCTCAGGGGAGAGGAGCCGGGCGATGGTTACCGAGGTGGCCGCCTTCCGCGGCGTTGGCAAGAGCTACGGGCGGGTGCGCGCCGTGGACGGCCTGGACCTGGTGCTGCGGCCGGGCGAGACCGTCGCCCTGCTCGGCCCGAACGGCGCCGGGAAGTCCACCAGCCTGGACCTGCTGCTCGGCCTGCGCGAGCCCGACCAGGGCAGCGTCACGCTGTTCGGCGGCACCCCGCGGGCGGCGATCGCGGACGGGCGGGTCGGCGCGATGCTGCAGAGCGGCGGGCTGATGACCGACGTCAAGGTCCGCGAACTGGTCGAGCTCGCCTGCAAGGTGCACCCGCGCGGTCGGTCGGTCACGGGGGTGCTGACCGACGCCGGGATCACCGAGATCGCCGAACGCCGGGTGGACAAGCTGTCCGGCGGCCAGGAGCAGCGGGTCCGCTTCGCCCTGGCGATCGCCGGCGACAGCGACCTGGTCGTGCTGGACGAGCCCACCACCGGCATGGACGTCAGCGTCCGGCAGGCGTTCTGGGCGAGCATGCGCGCGCAGGCCGACGCCGGGCGCACGGTCCTGTTCGCCACCCACTACCTGGAGGAGGCCGACTCGATCGCCGACCGCGTCCTGGTGCTGCACCGGGGCAGGCTGATCGCCGACGGCAGCTCCGCGGAGATCAAGGCGCGGGCCGGGGCCCGCCGGATCGCCTTCGAACTCCACGACGTCGACCTGTCCTCGGCCGCCGTACCGTTCGACGAGGCCGTGCTGCGCGCCCTGCCGGGCGTGCGGTCGCTGGACGTCACCGCCCGCGTCCCGGGGGTGCGGACGGTGCGGATCCGGACTTCGGACGCCGACGGCAGCGTGGCCGGGATCTACCGGGCGGGCCTGTACCCGCGCGGCCTGGAGGTCACCGGCGTCGGCCTGGAGCAGGCCTTCCTGACCATCACGGGCGAGCTGGACCGCGAGGCCGACGCCGAGCGCGTCGCGAAGGAGAGCGTGCGATGACCACCCTGATCAAGCTGGAGATCCTGCGGACCCTCCGCAACCGGCGCTACCTGTTCTTCACCGTCCTCTACCCGGCGCTGATGTACGTCTTCTTCATCAACGCCTACGGCTCCGGCAACCAGGCCGGCGGCCTGCCCGTGAAGACCTACTTCATGGTCTCGATGGCCACCTTCGGCGCGGTCGGCGCGGTGCTCACCGGCAGCGCCCAGCGGATCTCGCTGGAGCGCAAGAGCGGCTGGACGCGCCAGCTGCGGCTGACCGCGCTGCCGGGCCGGGCGTACACCGTCGGCAAGATCGCGGCGACCGCGGTGACCACGCTGCCGGCGATCCTGGTGGTCTTCGCGGTCGGCGCCGTCCAGGGCGTCTCGCTGAGCGCCGTGCAGTGGGGCGGGCTGGTGGCCGCGCTGTGGCTGGGCAGCTTCGTCTTCGCCGCGCTCGGGGTGGCGCTCGGCTACGCGGCGGCGCCGGACGCGGTGCAGCCGATCGTGATGATCACCTACATGGCGATGGCGCTGCTCGGCGGCACCTGGTTCCCGGTGAGCGGCTCGCTGGAGAAGTTCGCCCGGTTCAACCCGGTGTTCCTGTACAACAAGCTGGCCACCTTCACCCAGCCCGGGCACTCCCTGGACCTGGTCGCGGTCGCCGGTCTGGCCGCCTTCTTCGCGCTGTTCGCCGCCGCCGCAGCAGCGCTGTACCGGCGTGACACCCGGCAGGCATGATGATCGACATGAGTGACGCGCTCCAGACCCACCGTTCCGACGAGCAGCCGGAGGCGGGTGCGGCGCGCGCCGGGTTCATGACCGCCCCCGGCTCCCCGGTGGAGACCAGGCGCCAGATGCTGGTCAAGGTCGCCTGGATGCTGCTGTGGATGACCTACCTGGCCTACCCGGCGGGCAACCTGGTCAACGGCGGCCACAGCCCGGCCGGCCAGGTGTTCGGCTGGGCCTGCCTGGCGGTCTTCGTGGTCTCCTACGTGCTGCTGGTGATCTTCCGTTCGCAGGCGGGGATGAGGCCGCGGGCCTGCCAGGTGATCGTCGGCACGATGATCGTGCTCGCCGTGGTCTCCTCCTTCGCGCTCGGCGGCGCCTTCCTGACCATGTTCATCTACGCCTCGGTGTGCCTGGCGGTCATCACCCCGCCGAACCTCGCGCTGCGCGCACTGATCGGCATGGCCGCGCTGACCGCGGCGACCGGTCTGGTGATCCACGCCGGGAACGACAACATCTCCACCTTCGTCCTCACCGCCTTCCTCTCCGGCGTCGCGATGGCCGGCCTGCAGCGACTGGTCGCCACCATGAAGGAGCTGCGCGAGGCCCGGGCCGCGGTGGCCCACCTGGCCGCCTCCGAGGAGCGGCTGCGGCTCGCCCGCGACCTGCACGACCTGCTCGGGCACTCGCTCTCGCTGATCACCCTGAAGAGCGAGCTGGCGGGGCGGTTCATGGACGCCGGCAAGGACGAGGCGGCGCGGGCGCAGGTCGCCGACATCGAGCAGGTCGCCCGGCAGTCGCTGATCGACGTGCGGGAGGCCGTGACCGGCTTCCGCCGCCCGACCCTGCCGGTCGAACTCGCCGCCGCCCGGACCGCCCTGTCCGCCGCGCAGGTCCGGCTGGAGGCCGCGCCGGAACTGGTGGACGCCTGGCCGTCGCTGGCCAACGAGGAGGCGGGCGCGTTGGCCTGGGCGCTGCGCGAGGCCGTCACCAACATCGTCCGGCACGGCGAGGGCGCCACCGTCTGCACGGTCACGGCGGACGAGACCTGGGAGTGCGACGGCGAGCGGAACGCCGTCCTCGAGATCACCGACAACGGGCGCGGCCCGGGCAAGTCCCAGCCGGGCAACGGGCTCTCCGGGCTGGAGGAGCGCCTCGCACTCGTCGGCGGACGGCTGGAGACCGGCCCGGGCGAGCGGGGCAAGGGCTTCCGACTACGGGCCTCGGTGCCCCTGCGGACGGCACCGTCTCCGTCCGGGGCGTCCAAGGTCCCGTAGCCGCTCAACTTCCGTCCAGGTCACGGTGGTAGCGGACGGCCGGGCGGCCGTCCAGCAGGAACTCCCCGGTGACGGTGAACCCGTTGTGGGCGAGGACGGCCATCGAGGCGGGGTTGTCGAGCGTGGTGGCGGCGGTCAGGGACCGCAGGCCGTAGCTGTGGGCGGCGAGCCGGCGGACCCGGGCGACGGCCGCCTTGGCGACGCCGCGGCCGGCCGCCGACTCGGCGATCCGGTAGCCGAGTTCGGCGCTGCCGTCCACCAGGTCCATCAGGTTGACGCGACCGACCATCGTGCCGTCCGCGTCCAGGACGACGTGGAACCGGCAGACGCCCTCGGCCTGTTCGGCGAGCAGCGCGGCGTGGCGGGCGGCGAACCCGGTGAAGTAGGCGTCGCCGCGGTCGGGCACGGTACGGGCGAACCAGGCTCGGTTGGCGAGTTCGAAGGCGAGCACGGCGTCGGCGTGGTCGGGGCGCAGCGGCTCCAGGATCAGCATCCGGCCAGTCTGGCGCGCAGGGCCTCGGTGAACCAGTCGAATACCTCGCGCAGGCCCTCCTGGACGGGCCAGCCGTTGATGACGGCCAGCAGCTGCCAGTAGCGCTCGGCGCGCGGGTCGTCGGCGGTGCCGAGACGGGCGAGCAGCCAGTGCCGCAAGGCGGTGTCGTCGGGGCGCTGGAAGGCCTCGGCGTAGGCGGCGGTGAGGGTGGCCAGGACGGGGGCCGCGGCGGAGGAGGCCGGTGGGGTGCCGTCGGCCAGGGCCGCGCCGACCACCGTCCGTACGGTCTCGGTCAGGGCCACGTGCAACCCGCCCCGGTCGCCGTCGGCCCGTTCGGCGGCCTGGTGCTCGGCCATCTTCCGCACCGCCGCCCGGAAGTCCCCGTCCTGGACGAGTTCGCCCAGCTCGACCCAGGCCTCGACCTGTTCGGGCCGCGGCGACCTCGTGCAGCGGGGCCTCGCGCTCCAGCACCCGGCGGATCGAGGACAGGTCGAGCCCGAGGTCGCGCAGGGTCCGGACGAGGTCCAGCCGGGCGAGGGCGTGGACGTCGTAGCGGCGGTAGCCGGCGGCGGTGCGGCCGGTGGGCGGCACCAGGCCGGTGTCGACGTAGAAGCGGATGGTCTTGACCGTCAGTCCGGGGCGCCGGGAGAGGTCGCCGATCGAGTACCTGGTGTCGTCCACGGGCACCACTGTGCGGTCTCCCCCGGCGGGAGACTCAAGCCCGTCGCGGGAAGTGACAGGCCCTAAGGTCGTGGCCATGGGTAACGCAGAGAACAGCCGCTCGATCCGTGTGCTGCTCGCCGAGGACCAGGGGATGGTCCGGGAGGCGCTGGCGGCGCTGCTCGGGCTGGAGGGGGACATCGACGTCGTCGCGCAGGTGGGCCGCGGGGACGAGGTGGTGGCGGCGGTGCTGGCGAACGAGGTGCAGGTCGCCGTGCTGGACATCGAGATGCCGGGCATGACGGGCATCGAGGCGGCCGCCGAGCTGCGCCGGCAGGCGCCCGGGACGAGGGTGGTCATCGCGACGACCTTCGGGCGTCCCGGCTACCTGCGCCGGGCGATGGAGTCCGGGGCGGACGCCTTCCTGGTGAAGGACGCGCCCGCCTCCGAGCTGGCCGAGGCGATCCGCCGGGTGCTGCGCGGAGAGCGGGTGATCGACCCGGCGCTGGCGGCGGCCGCGCTGGCCGAGGGCGCCAATCCGCTGACCGCCCGCGAGCGGGACGTGCTGGGCGCGGCCGCGGACGGCGCGGTGAACGCGGACATCGCCGGGCGGCTGCACCTGTCGGAGGGGACGGTCCGCAACTACCTCTCGATGGCGATCCAGAAGACCGAGGCGCGCAACCGCACCGAGGCGGTCCGGATCGCCCGCGAGAAGGGCTGGCTCTGACGGACGGCCCTCAGTTGAGCCGGTGGCGGGCTGCCCTGGCCTCCTGGCGGACCTTCGCGGCGGTGTCCGGGTCGAAGGCGTCGAGGATCCGCGCGTAGTCGTCCATCTCCGCCGAGCCGCCGAGGAAGTCGCCCATCCGCACGAGGAGCTCCGCCCGTTCCAGGCGGAGCTGGGCGGGGTGGCGGGGGAGCAGCAGGGCGAGTTCGGTGGCCCACAGTTGGGTGCGGGCGTGCTCGGGCCGGTCGGAGGCCCAGACCCGGATGTTGCCGAGCACCCGCAGCACGATGTCCAGCGGCTGGGCCGGGGTGAGCAGGGCGGTGGTGAAGTCGTGTCCGGCGGCGGCGACCAGGTGTTCGACGTCGGCCGGGTCGAGCAGCCGCCCGCCGTGGAAGGGGTCGGCGAGGACGTACTCCTCGCCGCCGGCCGGGCCGCCCACCGCGACGATGAAGTGGCCGGGCAGCGCGATGCCGTGGACGGTGAGCCCGGCGCGCCGCCCGACCTCCATCCACACCAGCGAGAGCATGATCGGTAGCCCGCGCCGCCGGCGCAGCACGTCGGGCAGCAGCGAGGACTCCAGCCGCCGGTAGTCGGACTGCCGTCCGTGGAACCGCTCCCGCCCGCCGAGCACCGCGGCGAGCAGGGCGGCGGTCTCCTCCGGCCCGGACGGCGAGCGTTCGGCGACGGCGACCCGCACGGCCGCCGCGTGCCGGTCGAAGGCGGCCGCGCAGGCGGCGAGCAGGGTCTCCACGCCGGGCGGTTCGCCCGGATCGCCCGGGTCGAGGACGGGGTCGTGCTCGGCGGCGGCGAGCAGGCAGAGCAGCACCGGGTCGGGCTGCTCGGCGCGGGCGGCGGTCCGGAAGCGGTCTCTGCTCTGCTCGGTCACGGTGACGGCGGCGGCCTTCGTACGACGGACGGACAAGCGGACATACCAGGGCGGAACGGTCGGGCGGCTACTCCTGGGGAAGGAGCGCGTAGTGGTAAGTGTGACTGGTCGTGAAGCCGAGTCCGTCATAGAGCGCGATCGCACCGTCGTTCTCCGCCTCGACCTGGAGGTACGCGCCGCTCGCCCCCTCCTCCGCCGCGCGGGCGGCGAGCACCGCCATGACCGTCGTCGCCAGCCCGGCCCGCCGGGCGTACGGCTGCACCTCGATCGCACCGAAGCAGGCCCACGGGCCGTCGATCACGCAGCGTCCGATCGCCAGCGGGGGCTGTCCGGGGGCGCCGGGCACGGAGGCGAACCAGACCGACGGGCCGCCGTGCAGCACCTGCCGGGCCGCCGCCTCCACGGCCGGGTCCGCGCTCATCCGGCGGTACAGCGACATCCAGTCGGCGTCCGCCGCGCGGGAGAGCCGTACCCTCCCGTGCCCGGAGCCCGCCCGGGCGACCGCGGCCAGCGGGGCGGTGCGCACCAGGGTGGGCGCGTACCCGGCGCCGAGCCGGTCGAGTTCGGCGCGCAGGTCCTCGGGCGAGCCGGGGGTGATCACCTCGACGTACGCGGGCAGTCCGCGCGCCGCGTACCAGGCCCGCAGGGCGGCCAGCGCCCTCGGCAGCGGCAGTCCCGGGTCGCCGAGCGCCTGGGCGGAGTTGGCCCGCCGGGTGAATCCGGCCGCGGCGCGCAGGGTCCACTCGCCGAGCGGCTCCTGCTCGACGGCCGGCCAGCCCCGCCCGGCGATCCGCTGCAGCTCGACCGCAGTGGCGGCGGGCAGCGGCGCCCGCCGGGCCGGGAACGGCGGCACGACCTTGCCCGCGACCAGCAGTTTCTCCGGGAAGGCGACCGGCCCGCCCGAGCGCGGCTCGACCACCAGTCCTCGATCGTCCCACGATGTGAGCACGCCGATCACATCACGGAACACCGGGCGGTCGTCCACGAACTCCGAGAGTCGTCGCACGGACACGCGAAGTCCCACGTCAGAGCGATCTATCCGGACTTCCGGACGGCTCTCCAGCGGGTCTCGGGTCATGATCCGGCCACCTCCTGTGCATTTGCGGTCCCCGACCCGCGATACTAGGGGCGGGCATCGACGACGCCGCGCTCACCGCGCACGCGAGCAGAACAGAACGGGCCGCCAGGCCCTTCCGAGGAGGAACGACAGCGTGACCTACGTCATCGCGCAGCCTTGTGTCGACGTGAAGGACAAGGCGTGCATCGAAGAGTGCCCGGTTGACTGCATCTACGAGGGCCAGCGTTCCCTCTACATCCACCCGGATGAGTGTGTCGACTGTGGTGCTTGCGAGCCGGTCTGCCCGGTCGAGGCGATCTTCTACGAGGACGACACTCCGGAGGAGTGGAAGGACTACTACAAGGCGAACGTCGAGTTCTTCGACGACCTGGGTTCGCCCGGTGGCGCCTCGAAGCTCGGCCTGATCGAGCGGGACCACCCGTTCATCGCGGCGCTGCCGCCGCAGAACGCCGACCACTGACGATCGGTGGCTACTGAGCTGTGAGCACGAACAGCACGCGCGCGCCGTTCCCGGGTCACCCGGGGGCGGCGCGCCGCGTTTCCGACCGGCTGCCCGTCTTCCCCTGGGACAAGCTGGAGCCCTACAAGGCCACCGCCCTCGCCCACCCCGGCGGCCTCTGCGACTTCTCCGTCGGCACCCCCGTCGACCCGGTCCCCGAGGTGATCCAGAAGGCGCTGGCCGCACACACCGACACCCCCGGCTACCCGACCGTCTGGGGACCGCTGGAGCTGCGCGAGGCGATCGCCGGCTGGCTGCACCGCCGCTGCGGCGCCGAGGTCGGCCCCCGGGCCGTCCTGCCGACCGTCGGCTCCAAGGAGCTGGTGGCCTCGCTGCCGACCCAGCTCGGCCTCGGCCCGGGCGACCAGGTCGCCTACCCGCGGCTGGCCTACCCGACCTACGAGGTGGGCGCCCGGCTGTGCGGCGCCGAGGCGGTCGAGTACGACTCGGTGGACGAGCTGGACGGCTCCCGGGTGCGCCTGCTCTGGGTGAACTCGCCGTCCAACCCGACCGGCCGAGTGCTCGGCGCGGACGAGTTGCGCCGCGCCGTCGAGTGGGCCCGGGAGCACCGGGTGCTGCTGGTCAGCGACGAGTGCTACTTCGAGCTGGGCTGGGAGGCCGAGCCGGTCTCCGTCCTGCACCCGGACGTCTGCGGGGACGACCACGAGGGCCTGCTGGCGGTCCACTCGCTCTCCAAGCGCTCCAACCTGGCCGGCTACCGCGCCTCCTTCGTGGCGGGCGACCCGGTGGTGGTGGCGGAGCTGCTGGGGCTGCGCAAGCACGGCGGCATGATCGTGCCGGCGCCCGTCCAGGCGGCGACGATCGCGGCGCTGACGGACGACGCCCACGTGGCCGAGCAGCGGGAGCGGTACGCGGCCCGGCGCTCGGCGCTGCGGGCGGCGCTGGAGGCGTACGGTTTCCGCGTCGAGCACTCCGAGGCGAGCCTGTACCTGTGGGCGACCCAGGACCGCCCGTGCTGGGAGACCGTGGCCGAACTGGCCGGGCTGGGCATCCTGGTGGCGCCCGGTGACTTCTACGGGCCGTCCGGCGACCGCTTCGTCCGGGTCGCGTTCACCGCGACCGACGAGCGGGTCGCCGCGGCCGTGGAGCGGTTGACCGCGGCGCGCTGACGACAGGCCGAAGGGGCCGGTGCTTAGAGCGCCGGCCCCTTCGGCTCACCCGGAAGGGTTACAGCGGCAGGCCGTTGAGGTTGCCGCCGTTCACGCCGTGCAGCAGGCCGCCGACCGGGCCGAGCATGCCGGTCAGGCCGGAGAGCGGGTTGTTCGGGCCGAGGTCGGCGCCGCCGAGCCGGTTGGCCGAGCCGTGCTCCGCGAGGCCCAGGACGTCAGTGGCGGGCAGGCCGCCGGGCAGCGTGTGCTCGACCGGGCCGAGCGGCAGGGCGCGGTCCACCGCGCCGGTCGGCAGCGCGTCGGTGACGGTGTTGGTGCCGGGGACGGCGCCGGAGAGCTTGTCGGCGCCGGGCAGGCCCTGGGTGAGCGCGCCGGTCTGGGCGAGCCCGCCGACGGTGTCGGCGGTGGCGCTGCGGGTGCCCGCGCCCTTGCCGGTGACGGCCTCGCCGAGCTTGCCGGCCAGGGTTGAGGCGACCTTCGGGGTGACGCCGGAGAGCTGGCCGGTGGTGGCCGCGGTCTGGTCGACCGGGGCGGTGAGCGAGCTGGCCTTCTCGTTCGCCTCGGGGAGCTGGTGAGCGACGATGTTGCCCGCGGCGTCGGCGGAGGCCGGCACGCCCGCGGCGACGGTGGCCGCACCGGTGGCGCCGGCCGCCTGGCCGAGCTGGTGGGTGGTGTGCTGCAGGGTGGAACCGGTGTCGGTGTTGGTCAGCTGGCCCAGCGGCGCCGCGAGGTCGCTCTTGGGAAGCAGGGCGTCCCCGCCCAGGGCGGACGCGGAGCCGGCCGCGACCAGCGGGGTCGCTCCGGCCGCCACGACGAGCGCGGCCTGGGCGATCCGGCGCGTGAGGGGGTGAGACATGGGGCTCCTCAGGGGTCTGGGTCCGTCCCGTCCGCCGGGTGGACGATCCGGGCGTGGACGGGACCTGGCGGACGACGTTGTTACCGCTTGAGGAGCCAGAAGGTTTCGGCCCGGGCGGGAAAGTGCCTGGCCGATGATCGGATCGTATGACCGCAGCAAGGACGCCCCCCCGGGTCCGTCGGACGGCGCCCGACCGGCTCCGGACAAGGGAAGTGACGGTTCGCCACCCCGGTTCGCCGGAACGGGCGGCCGGTCCACCGGGGTTGACCGGAATCACCCGTCCGGCGGCAACCCGAACGACTGTGCGTCAGCCCTTGCCGGACGGCGCCAGGGTGACCTGGACGAGCTTGGTCGACGTCCCCGAGGTCTGGGTCTGCCAGCCGTCCTCGGACTCGGTCTTGCGCCAGATCTTCCCGTCGTAGGCGACCGTCGCGATGCCCAGCTGCTGCGCCTGGGCGACCGCCCAGTGGGCCACCTCCCAGCCGCTGGTCCGCTCGGCGCTCGCCCCGGCGTCGGCCCCGGAGTCCGCCGAGGAGGTGAGCGCGGCGGTGGCCGGGTCCGGGGTCAGCGCGACGGCGTTCTGGGCGCCCTTTATCGTCGAGGCGTAGCCGACGGCCGGGGTGACGGTCCGGCCGAACTCCCGGCGCACCCGGTCCGACAGCACCTGGGTGCGATCCGGCAGCGCGACCGGAACCGCCGAGGCGCCCGCGCTCGGCGAGGGCGAGTCCGCCGGGTCCGGCTTGGCGTAGTCGTGCACCACGCAGTTGAACGAGGCGGGCTCGCGGCCGGCCAGTGCCGAGGTGAGCAGCGTCGCCTTGGTCTCGTGCTTGGCGTACGCCTGGGGGTAGCCGCTCTTCTGCACCGCCTGGGCCGCGTCGGTCAGCGGCATCCGGGTGTAGCCCGGGACCTTCACCAGACCGTCCAGGAACTTGTTGGTCGCGTAGACCGGGTCGGCGATCTGGTCCGGGGTGCCCCAGCCCATCGAGGGCCGCTGCTGGAACAGGCCGATCGAGTCCCGGTCACCGCCCGCGAGGTTGCGCAGCTTGGACTCCTGCATCGCGGTCGCCAGCGAGATCGCGGTCGCCCGGTCCGGCAGCCCGCGCGAACGCGCCACGGCGGCGATCGTCGCGGCGTTGGCGGCCTGCGGCAACTCCAGCGTGCCGCTGCCGGCCGCCGTCTTCACGGTGCACTCCTCCGAGGCGCCCTGCCGGAACCCGAACCACCAGATCCCGACCACGGCCAGGCCCGCGACCATCGCCAGACCGAGCAGTCCGACCAGCACGAGCAGCAGCGCGCGCACCGGGCCGCGGCGGCGGGGCGCCGCATCGTCGCCCGGCTCCTCGCCCAGCTCCTCGCTGTGCCTTCTCCTGGCCACCCTCGCCCCTCTCATGCCCGGCTTCTTGATCCGACACCGTACCCACTCGGACGGGTGTACGGCGCACTCCGGTTGCCGATCCCGGGGCGTCCCGCGTCACAGCACGACCACACAGGGCACACGGCCACGCGACTAGGCTGGCGCCATGAGCAGCCCGAACCCGACGCCTCTGGACCTGACCCTCGACGGTGGCACGCTGACCGCCCGCCTCGTCGACTTCCCCTCGGTGAGCGGCGACGAGCAGGCGCTCGCCGACGCCGTCGAGGCCGCCCTGCGCGGCTACCCGCACCTGACCGTGGACCGCTACGGCAACAACGTGGTGGCCCGGACGAACCTGGGTCGAGCCGAGCGCGTCGTGCTGGCCGGCCACCTGGACACCGTACCGATCGCCGACAACCTGCCGTCGTACGTCGAGGGCGACCTGCTCTACGGCTGCGGCACCTCGGACATGAAGTCCGGCGTGGCCGTCGCGCTGCGGCTCGCCGCCACCCTGACCGAGCCCAACCGCGACCTCACCTACGTGTTCTACGACTGCGAGGAGGTGGAGGCCCACCGCAACGGCCTCGGCCACCTCGCCAAGGACCGTCCGGAGTGGCTGGCCGCCGACTTCGCGGTGCTGATGGAGCCCAGCGGGGCCACGGTCGAGGGCGGCTGCCAGGGCACCCTGCGGGCGCAGGTCCGGCTCACCGGCGTGCGTGCCCACTCGGCCCGCAGCTGGCTCGGCGACAACGCCATCCACCACGCCGCCGAGGTGCTCACCCGGCTCGCGGCGTACGAGCCCCGCCGGGTGGAGATCGACGGCCTGGAGTACCGCGAGGGCCTCAACGCGGTGCGGATCGACGGCGGCGTGGCCGGCAACGTGATCCCGGACGAGTGCGTGATCACCATCAACTTCCGCTACGCGCCCGACCGCGGCGAGGCCGAGGCGGAGAAGCACGTCCGCGAGGTCTTCGACGGCTTCGAGCTGACCGTCACCGACTTCGCCCCCGGCGCCCTCCCCGGTCTCGCCCAGCCCGCCGCGAAGGCCTTCCTGGCGGCCACCGGCGGCCGGGCCCGCGCCAAGTTCGGCTGGACCGACGTGGCCCGGTTCAGCGCGCTCGGGATCCCGGCGGTCAACTACGGCCCCGGTGACCCGAACTTCGCCCACAAGCGGGACGAGCACTGCTCGCTGACCGCCATCGCCGAGACCGAGGACCGGCTGCGCGCCTGGCTGACCAGCTGAATCGAAAGCGGTCGGGACCGATCGAACCGGGGGTCGGGCCGGCGGTCGAACGCCACCTTCCGGTTGCCCAACCGACCTTCCCCCGTTGCCTGAAAACGGGGGAAGGCGGGCGTAGGGTTTCGTCATGACAGGCACAGGAGACGACAAGCACTACGGTCACGGCCCCGAGCAGGTCGGCGTGCCGCGGAAGAAGAAGGCCTGGCCCGAGAAGCAGAAGGGCCCGGTGCTGGTGCGCCGGGACCAGGTCGGCACCAGCACCACGGACCAGCGACTGCTGGACACCACCGGTCCCACCGACTGGCTGCACACCGACCCCTGGCGGGTGCTGCGGATCACCTCCGAGTTCGTCGAGGGCTTCGGCGCCCTCGCCGAACTCCCGCCCGCCGTCAGCGTCTTCGGCTCGGCCCGGACCCCGGCCGGCTCGCCCGAGTACGAGGCCGGGACGGCGATCGGCCGGGCCCTCGCCGAGGCCGGCTACGCGGTGATCACCGGCGGCGGCCCGGGCGCGATGGAGGCCGCCAACCGCGGCGCCTCGGAGGCCGGCGGCCTCAGCGTCGGGCTCGGCATCGAGCTGCCCTTCGAACAGGGCCTCAACGAGTTCGTCGACCTCGGGCTGAACTTCCGTTACTTCTTCGTCCGCAAGACGATGTTCGTCAAGTACGCGCAGGGCTTCGTGGTCCTGCCCGGCGGGCTCGGCACCCTGGACGAGCTGTTCGAGGCGCTCACCCTGGTGCAGACGAAGAAGGTCACCCGCTTCCCGGTGATCCTCTACGGCAGCGCCTACTGGGGCGGCCTCTACGAGTGGCTGAAGAACACCCTGGTCGCGCAGGGCAAGGCGGCCCCGCAGGACCTGGAGCTGTTCCACATCACCGACGAGGTCGACGAGGTGCTGAAGATCCTCGCCGAAGCCCGTCGGCCCGTGAACGAGATCTAGCGCGGGCGGGCCGGGCGCCATCGGGG
The DNA here is from genome assembly GCF_044329365.1 of Kitasatospora sp. NPDC017646. Classification (NCBI taxonomy): domain Bacteria; kingdom Bacillati; phylum Actinomycetota; class Actinomycetes; order Kitasatosporales; family Streptomycetaceae; genus Kitasatospora; species Kitasatospora sp. NPDC017646. Next base: position 62,399 of record NZ_JBIRJC010000022.1, read on the forward strand.
AGCGCCCCGGGGCGGGCCGAGCGCGGTGGAGATCCCTACGCCAGCCCCCGGCGGGCGACCGCCGGGGGGCGGGTGCCCCGGATCGAGGCGACCATGTCCAGCACCTGGCGGGTCTCCTCGACCTGGTGCACCCGGTACACCTGGGCGCCCAGCCAGGCCGAGACCGCGGTGGTGGCCAGGGTGCCGAGCAGCCGCTCGTTCAACGGCCGGTCCAGGGTCTCGCCGACGAAGTCCTTGTTGGAGAGCGAGACCAGCACCGGGAAGCCGGTCGCGGTCATCTCCGGCAGCCGCCGGGTGGCCTCCAGCGAGTGCCGGGTGTTCTTGCCGAAGTCGTGCCCCGGGTCGATGATCACCGAGTCCCGGCGGACGCCCAGCTCCACCGCCCGCTCGGCGAGTCCCACGGTGACGCGCAGGATGTCCGCCATCACGTCCTCGTAGCCGACCCGGTGCGGCCGGGTGCGCGGCTCGGCACCGCCCGCGTGGGTGCAGACCAGCCCGGCGTCGTGGCGGGCGGCCACCTCGGCGAGCTTGGGGTCCACCCCGCCCCAGGCGTCGTTCAGCAGGTCCGCGCCCACCTCGCAGACGGCGTCGCCGACCTCGTGCCGCCAGGTGTCGACGCTGATCACCGCGTCGGGGTGGCGCTTGCGCAGCTCGGCCACGAAGGGCACGGTGCGCCGCAGCTCCTCCTCGACCGTGACCTCGTCGCCCGGGCCGGCCTTCACCCCGCCGATGTCCAGGATCGCCGCGCCCTCGGCCATCGCGCGGTCGGCGGCGGCGAACGCGGCCTCGTCGGCGAAGGTCGCGCCCTTGTCGAAGAACGAGTCCGGAGTCCGGTTCACGATCGCCATGATCACCAGCTCGTCGTCACCGAATTCGCGCGGTCCCAGGCGCAGTGCCACCGATGTCTCCTCCTCGGCTCCTACGGGTGCGATGATGGCCCCCGGCCTCACTAGGGACCATGCTGTCATGATCAGCCCGGTTCCCTGGCACCTCGGAGGAGGCCGACCGGGAGTTCGGGAGGACAGCTCGTGTTCTGGGTGATCGTGGTCGCCATGGCCGTGGTGGTCGGCGGCGCCGCGCTGGTGGCGCTCGGCGGGGGCGGCTCGATGCCGGAGGCGGTGCCGGACCGCATCGCCGCGCGGCTGCCGCGGGACCGCCCGCTGAACAAGACGGACGTCGACGACCTGCGCCTGCCGATGGCCGTGCGCGGCTACCGGATGGACGAGGTGGACGACGTCCTGGACCGCCTCGGCGCCGAACTCGCCTACCGCGACTCGCGGATCGCCGAACTGGAGGCCGACGCCCACCTGCGCGGCGCGGTCGAGGCCACCACCGCCCCCGACCCGGCCGCCGAACCGCTGCCCGGTCTGGAGTCCTTCGCCCAGGTGGTCGAGCCCGCCGTCGCGCTCGTCAAGAAGCCGGCCCCCGAGGACGCGAAGCCGGTGAAGGACCAGTGACCGAGGCCTCCCACGGCGCCGTCCTCGGCGCGGACGGCCTGCGCCGCTGCGGCTGGGGCGACTCCACCGACGACTACCGCGTCTACCACGACACCGAGTGGGGCCGCCCGGTGCACGGCGACGACGCGCTGTTCGAGCGGGTCTGCCTGGAGGCCTTCCAGTCCGGCCTGTCCTGGCTGACCATCCTGCGCCGCCGGGAGGGCTTCCGGGCCGCGTTCGCCGGCTTCGAGATCGGCAAGGTCGCCGAGTTCGGCGAGGCCGACAAGGACCGGCTGCTCGCCGACACCGGCATCATCCGCAACCGGGCCAAGATCGAGGCGGCGATCGCCAACGCCCGGGTCGCCCGCGACCTGGACGGCGGACTGGACGCGCTGATCTGGCGGTTCGCCGCCGACCCGGACCGGCCGGCCCCCCGCACGCTGGGCGAGGTGCCGGCCGTCACCCCCGAGTCGACGGCGCTGGCGAAGGCGCTGAAGAAGGAGGGCTTCCGCTTCGTCGGCCCGACCACCGCCTACGCCCTGATGCAGGCCTGCGGCCTGGTCGACGACCACCTGGCGGACTGCCACGTCCGCACCGGCGGTCACGTCCGCACCGGCGGCCGGAAACGGTAGGCGTCAGCGCCCGAGGTACTTCGGCTTCTCCTTGGCGATGAACGCGCGCACCGCGATCAGGTGGTCCTCGCTCTCCCCGGCCATGGTCTGCAGCTCGTCCTCCTTGTCGAGCAGTTCGTCCAGCGAGTGCGAAGTGCCGTACGCCAGCGACTCCTTGACGGCGCCGTAGGCCACCGTCGGGCCCTCGGCCAGCTCGCGGGCGAACACCCTTGCGGTGGCGGCGAGTTCGTCGGCCGGCACGACCTTGGTGGCCAGGCCGAGCTCCATCGCCTCGGCGGCCTTGACCGTCCGGGGCAGCATCAGCAGCTCGGTGGCCTTGGCGTGCCCGACCAGCCGGGGCAGCGTCCAGGACGCGCCGGAGTCGGCGGTCAGGCCGATCCCGGCGAAGGCGGTGTTGAAGCCGGCCCGGTCGGACAGGATCCGGAAGTCGCAGGCGAAGGCGAGCGAGGCGCCCGCCCCGGCCGCCACCCCGCCGACCGCGGCGACGGTCGGCTTGCGCATCCCGGCCAGCGCGCGGGTCAGCGGGTTGTAGTGCTCGGCGACGGTCCGCAGCGCGCCCTCGCCGGTCTCCTCGAACCTCTTCAGCAGCGCCAGGTGCTCGTTGAGGTCCTGCCCGACGCAGAAGGCCCGCTCGCCCGCGCCGGTCAGCAGCACCGCCCGCACGGCAGGGTCCCCGGCGGCCTCGGTCACGGTGTCGCGCAGCGCCACCTTGGTGGCGACGTCCAGGGCGTTCATCGCCTCCGGGCGGTTGATGGTGATGACGGCCAGGCCGCCGTCCAGCTCGTACAGCACGGAATCCGACATGGGCGAGGGCTCCCTCGGTGATCGTCGCGTGGGTGGTGGTGCCAGGATGCCGGAGCACGGGCCGGGCTGGGGAGTGTGAGCTATCGCACCTTCCGGCCGTTCCGCAAGCGCCGCCACGCCGGGGCTTATGACGCCAATTGCGGTGGTTGCGGCCGGTCCGGCCGTGGTTGCACCGAGAGTGATGTTGGTCATCAGGCCGTGGCATGCGGGATAATGGCTTCCGATCAATGCGTTCGATACCGGCGGTGGACGGACTGCCGGTGCGTAGCTGAGCGGTTGCAGGAAGGGGAACGAGCATGGCGGCCATGAAGCCGCGGACGGGTGACGGCCCGCTCGAAGTCACCAAAGAGGGGCGGGGCATCATCATGCGCGTTCCGCTCGAAGGCGGCGGACGCCTCGTGGTGGAGCTCACGCCTGACGAGGCCAAAGCCCTGGGCGATGCCCTGATGGAGGTCACCGGCTGACCGCAGCGGGTGCTCGTCGTCTCCTGGAGACGTACCGCCGGGCCCGGGCACGACGTCATGTCGGCCCGGGCCCGCGCGTTCTCCCGGAGGGCGCGCGGGCACGTGGTCCCGGGGGTCGCCCCTAGCGCTTGACGGCGCAGAGCAGCCCGTCCGAGACCGGCAGCAGTGCGGGCAGCAGCGCCTCGCTCTCCCGCACGTCCCGGACCAGGTCCCGCACGGCGCCGGTCTGCGGGTCCTGCAGCTCCGGCTCGGCGAGGCGGCCCTCCTGGAAGACCCCCTCGAAGCAGACCATCCCGCCCGGCCGCAGCAGCCGCAGCGACTCCAGCAGGTACTCGCGCGACTCGGCCGGGTCCCCGTCGCAGAACACCAGGTCGTACTGGCCGTCGGCGAGCCGGGGGAGCACCTCCAGGGCCCGGCCCGGTATGAACCGCGAGCGGTTGGCCGCGAACCCGGCCGCCTGGTAGGCCTCGCGGGCCAGTTGCTGGCGCACCGGCTCCGAGTCCACCGTGGTGAGCACGCCGTCCGGCCGCATCCCGCGCAGCAGGTAGACCCCGGACACCCCGGTGCCGGTGCCGATCTCGGCCACTGCCTTGGCGTCCAGCGCCGCGGCCAGCAGCCGCAGGCACGCCCCGCCGCTCGGCCCGATGGCCCGTATGCCGGTGCGCGCGGACTGCGCCCGGGCGTAGGTCAGCACCGCGTCCTCGCCCACGTAGGTGTCGGCGAGGGCCGCGCGCGCGGGCCCGAACTCGCTGATGGCTGCCTCTTTCGGAGCCCCGGGTGGAGGCCCGGCGCGGGGGGATGTCGATATTTCCTGCCACAGATTACTGGCCGGGCGGGAACCGCGTACGGCGGCGGGCCGTTGTCACTGACGACCGGGCGCACAAGACCTCCCGGGCACTTTTATCCGGGCTTGACGGGTGAGGTGGATATGGTGGTGGCCCTGCTGGGCAGAAGAGCCGACCGAGGAGGTGTGGCCGAGGGCGACGTCCCTGTGCGGCGGCACTTCCGCGGCACCGCGTCGGCCCGTACGCCGAAGCCCGTGATGAACCAGCCTGCGCACTCCGACCTGGACCAGCCCGCCGCCGAGACGTCGGCCGCCGGTACCACCGAGGCCCCTGTCCTCGCGACCTTCGCCGAAGGTCCCGACGCGCAGACCTGGACCCCTCCCACGTGGGAGGAGATCGTCGAGGCCCACAGCGCCCGCGTCTACCGCCTCGCCTACCGTCTGACGGGCAACCAGCACGACGCCGAGGACCTCACTCAGGAGGTCTTCGTCCGGGTGTTCCGTTCGCTGTCCACCTACACCCCCGGCACGTTCGAGGGCTGGCTGCACCGGATCACCACCAACCTGTTCCTGGACATGGTCCGCCGCCGCCAGCGCATCCGCTTCGACGCGCTCGGCGAGGACGCGGCCGAGCGGCTCGCCTCCCGTGAGCCCAGCCCGGCCCAGCACTTCAGCGACACCCACTTCGACGCCGACGTGCAGCAGGCCCTGGACACCCTCGCCCCGGAGTTCCGCGCCGCCGTGGTGCTCTGCGACATCGAGGGCCTGTCCTACGAGGAGATCGCCGCCACGCTGGGCGTCAAGCTCGGTACCGTCCGCAGCCGCATCCACCGCGGCCGCTCCCACCTGCGCGCCGCGCTCAAGCACCGCGCCCCCGGCTCGATGCCGGGCCGCGAGCGCCGCGGCGGCTCGGAGGAGCCGGTGCCGGTCGGCGCCGTCGCCGAGGCCGCGGCCGCACCGGGCGGGCGCGGACGGAGGCGATCGTGAGCGGAACCAGCCGGTCCGGTCCGGACCGTTCGGATGCGTCCGAACGGTCCTCGGCCTGGCGGGGCTGGGCCCTGCCGGGCCGCCGCGGCGCCGGGGATCCGGCGGGTGACGAACCCGGTGACCCCCTGCTGCCCGCCGCCCCGCTGCCCGCCGACACGACGATGCGCGCGGTGCCCGTACGGCCCGCCGAACCCGCGGCCGAGGAACACCACCTCGGCGACCGGCTGTCCTCCTTCCTGGACGGCGAACTCGGCCACGACTCCCGCGAGCGGGTGCTGGCCCACCTGGCGACCTGCCCGCAGTGCAAGGCCGAGGCCGACGAGGGCCGGTCGGTCAAGCACCTGCTGACCCGCACCGACACCCCCGGCCCCTCCTCCGCGCTGATGGCCCGGCTGATGGCCGTCGGCAGCCTGCCGGAGGACGCCCCGGCGGACGGCGACTGGCCGCGCGGGCGCGGACGCGACGACGACGACCTGCCCGGTGGCGGGGGCCCCGCCACCGGCACCTTCGGCGGCAGTCGGCTCACCGGCGGCTCCTTCGGCCGCGGCGCCGGCGCCTCCTTCGGCGCGGGCGCGCTCGGCGCCGGCACCCCGGTGCCCGGGATCGACCCGCGCGCCTTCGGCCGCGGCTCGGTGCTGCGGCCGCTGATGGGGCGGCGCACCGCCCGTCCCGAGGCCGCTGCCCGGCCGCAGCCCGCCGTGGCCGCCGTCCGCCCCCCGGCGGCCCGCGGACGCCGGCTGGTGTTCGCCGCCGCGGGCGCGTTCTCGGTCGCCGCGGTGACCCTCGGCGGCGTCGGCGGGCTCACCCAGGGCGACGAGCAGCACGGCACCTCGGTCAGCCCGGTCGGCGGCAGCGGCACCAGCGGCCGCACCGGCCTGGTCCCGATGACCGCGCAGGTCCCGGTGGACTTCCCGGGCCGCCCGGTGGCCGCGAACCGCGACGCGAACCCGTCCACGTCCCCGGAGCGCTTCCCGGGCAACATCGCCGCCCTGCGCCAGCAGATCCGCTAGGGCCGTCCGGCAGGATCCGCCGGACAGGCCCTGGCGCACCGCCCTTGCCCCGCCACCGGCTGGTCTTTACCACGGCTTCATCCCGCTGTGGACCAGGGACTCGCCGGTGGCCATTACCCTGTAGGGACCGTCGTCCGACGAGCTAGGGAGCAAAGGTTGTTCAGCGATGTAGGTGGGCTGGAGATCCTGACCCTGATCGTGATGGCGATCATCATCTTCGGCCCGGACAAGCTGCCGAAGCTGATCCAGGACACCATGGGCTTCATCCGGAAGATCCGTTCCTTCGCCGACAGCGCGAAGGAGGACATCCGCAGCGAGCTGGGCCCGGAGTTCAAGGACTTCGAGTTCGAGGACCTCAACCCGAAGACCTTCGTCCGCAAGCAGCTGATGGGCGACGACCAGGACCCGCTGGGCCTGAAGGACATGAAGGAGTCGCTCGACATCCGCTCCGTCCTGGACGACAAGCCCGCGGCGCCGGTGAACGGCCGGGCGGGCAGCGTGAGTTTCGAGAAGGCCGCCCCGGCGCCCGCCTCCGCCGGAGCCCCCCTGCAGCCCGGCGAGCGGCCCCCGTTCGACCCCGACGCCACCTGAGCCCACCGGGCGCGGACCCGCCGCCGCCCCGCCCGGCCGCCCGGCTGAGCGGGGCGGCGGCGTGCGCGCCGCTATTGTGCTGATTGTTCCCGCTGAGCCGTCCGTCACATCCGCGTCCGCGCGGACCAGGAACGGCCCCCGGGGACGCCGAGGTACGCCACCATGGGAGCGCGCCACGGCAGGCACACGTGCGTTTGAGGAGGCCCGGGGATGGACGCGACGAGTCAGGCGGGAGGGGCGACGGCCACGGCCGGCGGCCCGGTGGTCGGCGGGCAGGCCGGCCCGGCGGACCCGCTGCTGCCCTACCTGTCCGCCGACTTCCCCTGGTACGGCCTGGACGAGGGCTGGACCGGCCGCCGCTTCCTGATGCAGGCCGGAGCCGGAGGCCACCGCGCCGGAGCGGCCGGCGTCGACTACGGCACCCTCGGCCACGGCGACGAGCCGGCCAGGCAGTACGAGCCGCGCGACGTCCGGAAGTTCGCCGTCGTGGTCACCGTCGCCCGCCGGGACAGCCGCCGCAGCGCCGACAACACCGGCACGCTGGAGGCGACCTCCGCCTCCTCCGCCGCCTGGCTGGCCGGCTCCGGGCTGCTCGCCGCGACCTGGCCCGGCCAGCTGGACCGGACGCTGCGCCAGGACTGGCTGGACCAGCAGAGCACCCTCGCGTGGGACCTCGCCGACGACCTGGCCGGTCCCGGCTGGTCCACCCTGAGCCTGCCGGTCAACGGCCTGCCGCAGACCTTCCGCTACCGCGAGTCCGAGTACGGCTGGGTGCTCGCGGGCGAGGCCCCCGGGGTGCTGCTCGGCGCCTTCGGCCGGGGCGTCAGCGCCTACGGCATCGGCTTCTCCACCGTCCCGGACCTGGTCTCCTACGCCCGGCCGTAGCGGCCGCGCAAACGCCGGGGGCCGGGTGGTCGGTACCACCCGGCCCCGAGGGGACGTCCGGTCAGAACTTGTTCTTGGGCGTCAGCCCGAGCGACATGCCCGACAGCCCGCGCTGGCGGCCGCCGAGCTTGCCGGCCACGGCGCGCAGGGCGGCACCGGCCGGGGAGTCCGGCGCGGCGAGCACGACCGGGCGGCCGTCGTCGCCGCCCTCGCGCAGCCGGACGTCGATCGGGATCGAGCCGAGCACCGGCACGGTCGCGCCGACGGTGCGGGTGAGCGCGTCCGCGACGGTCTGACCGCCGCCGGTGCCGAACACGTCGATCATCTCGTCGCAGTGCGGGCACGGCATGCCGGACATGTTCTCGATCACGCCGACGATCTTCTGGTGGGTCTGCACCGCGATGGTGCCGGCCCGCTCGGCCACCTCGGCGGCGGCCATCTGCGGGGTGGTGACGATCAGGATCTCCGCGTTGGGGACCAGCTGCGCCACCGAGATCGCGATGTCGCCGGTGCCGGGCGGCAGGTCCAGCAGCAGCACGTCCAGGTCGCCCCACCACACGTCGGCGAGGAACTGCTGGAGCGCGCGGTGCAGCATCGGGCCGCGCCAGACGACCGGGGCGTTGCCCGGGGTGAACATGCCGATCGAGATGACCTTCACGCCGTTCGCCTGCGGCGGCATGATCATGTCCTGGACCTGGGTCGGCCGGCCCTCGACGCCCAGCATGCGGGGCACGCTGTGGCCGTAGATGTCGGCGTCCACGACGGCGACCTTCAGCCCGTCCGCGGCCATCGCGGCGGCCAGGTTGACCGTCACCGAGGACTTGCCGACCCCGCCCTTGCCGGAGGCGACGGCGTAGACCCGGGTCAGCGTGCCTGGCTTGGCGAACGGGATCTCCCGCTCGGGGGCGCCGCCGCGCAGCAGCTGGGAGAGTTCCTTGCGCTGCTCGTCGCTCATCACGTCGAGTTCGACCTCGACGCCGGTCACACCGGCGACCCTGCCGACCGCCTCGCGGACCCGGGTGACGATGGTGTCGCGCATCGGACAGCCGGAGACGGTCAGGTAGACCGCGACGCGCACCGCGCCGTCCTCGGCGATCTCGACCGATTTCACCATGCCGATCTCGGTGATCGGACGGTTGATCTCCGGGTCGTTGACGGTCGCCAGCGCCTGGCGTACGGAGTCCTCCGTGACGCCGGCCGCGACCTCTGTCTCGTTGGCCATGTCTTGATGGTACGGCGCCGGGCGATCCGCTTAACCGGTCGGTAGCGTGCCGCCGGTCACAAGGACCCGGCGGCGTCCCGCCGTTCGTCGATCTCCTTGAGCAGCGACTGCAGCTCCGAGCGGATGAAGTCGCGGGTGGCCACCTCGCCGAGCCCGTGCCGCAGGGCCGCGACCTCGCGGGCGAGGTACTCGGTGTCGGCGATGTTGCGGTCGCTTCGGGCCCGGTCCTGCTCCATGTTGACCCGGTCCCGGTTGTCCTGGCGGTTCTGCGCCAGCAGGATCAGCGGCGCCGCGTACGAGGCCTGCAGCGACAGCGCCAGGGTCAGGAAGATGAACGGGTACTCGTCGAAGCGCACGCCGGGCGGCAGCAGGGTGTTCCACCCTATCCAGACCACGACGAACACCGTCATCCAGACGATGAAGCGCCCGGTGCCGAGGAAGCGGGCGATCCGCTCCGACAGCACGCCGAAGGCCTCGGGGTCGTAGGAGGGCAGGGTGAGCAGGCCGGGGCGGGCGGTGCGCGGCTGGTCGAGCCGGATGCGGTTGGAGCCGGTGATCGGGGAGGTCTCCAGCCGGTCCCGGCCGCCGCCCTCACGGGTGCGCAGTTCGCGCAGCTGGCGCAGCTCCCGCAGCTCGCCCTGCAAGCGCCGGCGCGCGGAGTCGCTCGGCCGTGCGTTGCGGTCACCGTCCACCGTGCATCCCCTCTCTGTCGTCGTCCCCGGCGTGCAGCGCGGCGTCGCGCCAGTCCTCGGGCAGCAGGTGGTCCAGGACGTCGTCGACGGTCACCGCGCCGAGCAGGTGGTCGGCCTCGTCCACGACCGGCGCGGCCACCAGGTTGTACGTCGCCAGGTAGCTGGTGACCAGCGACAGCGGGGTGTCCGGCGGCAGCGCGTCCAGGTCGTCGTCCACCAGCTCGCCGACCAGGACGTACGGGGGCTCGCGCAGCAGCCGCTGGAAGTGCACCGCGCCCAGGTACTTGCCGGTCGGGGTCTCGTTCGGCGGCCGGCAGACGTACACCTGGGCGGCCAGCGCGGGCTTGTGGTCGCGGATCCGGATCCGGGCCAGCGCCTCGGCGACCGTCGCGTCCGGCTCCAGGACGATCGGCTCGGTGGTCATCAGACCGCCGGCGGTGTCCTCCTCGTAGGACAGCAGGCGGCGGACCGGCGCGGCCTCCTCGGGCTCCATCAGCCCGAGCAGCCGCTCGGCCTCGTCGCCGGGCAGCTCGGAGAGCAGGTCGGCGGCGTCGTCCGGGTCCATCGCCTCCAGGACGTCGGCCGCCCGCTCCTCCTGGAGCTTGCCGATGATCTCGACCTGGTCGTCCTCGGGCAGCTCCTCCAGGACGTCCGCGAGCCGCTCGTCGGGCAGCGCGGCGGCCACCTCGGCGCGGCGCTTGGCGGACAGGTGGTGCATCACGCTGGCGAGGTCGGCCGGGCGCAGCTGTTCGAAGGTGGCGAGCAGGTTGGCCGCGCCCTGGTCCTGCTCGGGCAGTGCGAAGCCGGTGACGTCCTGCCAGTCCAGGGTCAGCCGTTCGCCCTTGCCCTTGCGCAGCCGGGAGGTCCGGCCGACCTGGACGAAGACCTTGCTGACCTCCCACTCGCGCAGCCGGGTCTGCACCATGCCGACGTCCAGCACGGTCACCTCCTCACCGGTCTTGGACCAGGTGAGGGTGCGGTCGAGCAGTTCGGCGAGCACCAGGGTCTCGGCCGGGCGCTGCTCGAAGCGGCGCAGGTTGATCAGGCCGGTGGTGAGCACCTGGCCGGACTCCAGGCTGGTCACCCTGGTCATCGGCAGGAAGATCCGGCGCCGGGCGACGACCTCGACCACCAGACCGAGCACCCGCGGCGGGCGGCCGCCCAGGCCCAGCGAGACGACCACGTCCCGGACCCGCCCGACCTGGTCGCCGTTCGGGTCGAAGACCGCGATGGCGGAGAGATGGGAGATGAAGACCCGGGTGCCTGGCCCTGCCATGAACTCCCTCGACTCGCTCGATGCCGTCCTGCGTGCGCCGGGGCGCACGTTCGGCCAAGGCTACCCGTGCGCAGTACGCCCGGCCCGGTGGGGCACGTCAGCGGCCGCAGGCGTCCCGGGCGTGAACCCTCAGCGGCGCTTGAAGAGCAGTTTGGGCAGCCCGGCCGGGACCGGCCGACGGGTGGTGGCCGGGGTGGGCATCGGCCGGGCGGCGTGCGAGCCGTCCGGCATCGCGCCCGGACGCTCGGTCAGCGCCCCGGCCGGCTGCAGCCGCAGCACCCGGCACTCGCGCGCCCAGCGCTCGGCGATCGCGTCGGTGTCCGGCGCGTTCAGCCGCTTGCCCTTGAGCTCCTCGACGGCGCCCAGCCAGGCCTCGCCGTTCGGCGCCAGCTCGACGACCTCGGCGTTCCAGCCGGTCAGCCGGCCGCCCTTGTCCTTGCTGCGCACGGTGATCACGGCCCCGGCTCCCGCGGTCAGGCCGTGCAGCGGCTGCTCGGCGCCCCCGCCGACCACCACCACCGCGCCGTCGTGCCAGGCGTGCCAGAGCGGACGGGCCTGGGACTCGCCGTCCGCGCGCACCCACAGCAGCCCGGACTTCTTCGCGGCCTCCTCCAGCAGGGCCTGGTCGAGGAAGTCGTCGGCGGTCGTGGCGGCGGAGTTGCGGTCCATGGCGGACAGCGTACGGGTTTCCGACCCCCGCCGGTCGGCCGGATGTCCACGGACGCCCCGCCGGACGTCTCAGCCTCCGATCGACAGTTCCATTGACCGGCCACGGGCCTTACCGTATGACCGCCCCACCCCCGCGAACAGCGAAGGAGCGCCGTGCCCGCCGCCCGGCCCGCGACCGCCCCTGCCCCAGCCACCGCCGCCGGCCCTCGGCCCGCGCAGCCGCTGCCCGCCCTCGACCTGCTGCTGCTCGCCGTCTCGATCGGCGGCATCTCCTTCTCCGGCCCACTGATCTCCGCCACCGCCGCGCCCGCCCTGGCCATCGCCTTCTGGCGCAACGTCATGTCGGTCGGCGCCCTCGGCCCGTACGCGCTGCTGCGCCACCGCGCCGAACTGCGGGGGATCGGCCGGCGGGCGCTGTCGCTCGCGATCGCAGCCGGAGTGCTGCTCGCGGTGCACTTCGCGCTCTGGATGCCCAGCCTGCGGATGACCTCGGTGGCCTCCGCCACCGCCCTGGTCACCACCACGCCGCTGTGGACGATCCTGCTGATGCGGCTGTTCGGCGTCCGCGTGCCTCGGACGGTCTGGCTCGGCACCGTCGTCGCCTTCGCCGGCGTGCTCGTGCTGACCGGCGTGGACCTCTCGATGTCCCCGCGCGCGCTGCTCGGCGACGCGCTCGCGCTCGCCGCCGGCCTGGCCGCGGCCGGGTACGTGCTGCTGGGCGCCGAGGTCCGCAGGACCGTCAGCACCACGGGGTACACCCTGGTCTGCTACGCCACCACGGCGGTCGGCCTGCTGGCGATCTGCCTGGTCACCGGGACGCGGCTGTCCGGCTGGTCGGCCGGCGCCTGGTGGCAGATCGTGCTGCTGATGGTCACCGCGCAGTTGCTCGGGCATTCGCTGAGCAACCGGGTGCTGCGCAACCTCGGCCCGTCGATCACCTCCACCGCGATCCTGCTGGAGACCCCGGGTGCGGCGCTGATCGCCGCGGTGTGGCTCGGCCAGTGGCCCCCGGCGGCCGCCTACCCGGCGGTGGTGCTGATCCTGCTCGGCCTGGTTCTGGTCGCCTGCGGCGGGCGCAGGTAGCGGCGGGGGCGGGTCCGGTGACTCGCGCGCCGGCGGGAACCGCCGGGCACGCCTACAGCCAGCCGTTGCGGCGGAAGCCCCGGTACATACCCGCGCAGATCAGCGCGATCGCACCGAGCACCATCGGGTAGCCGTACTCGAACTTCAGCTCCGGCATGACCTCGAAGTTCATGCCGTACACGCCGGTGATCATGGTGGGCACCGCGAAGATCGCCGCCCAGGCGGTGATCTTGCGCATGTCCTCGTTCTGTGCCACCGACACCTGCGCCAGGTTCGCCTGCAGTAGCGAGTTCAGCAGCTCGTCGAAGCCGTGCACCTGCTCGGCGACCCGGGCCAGGTGGTCGGCGACGTCCCGGAAGTACTTCTGCATGTCCGGGTCCACCAGCCGCTGGAGCGGCTCGGACAGCTGCTGCACCGGGCGCAGCAGCGGTACCACCGCGCGCTTGAACTCCAGTACCTCGCGCTTGAGTTGGTACACCCGGCCGACGTCCGCGCTGCGCGCCCCCTTGGCCGAGAAGACGCCGTACTCGATCTCGTCCACGTCGTTCTGCAGCCGCTCGGCGACCAGCAGGTAGTTGTCCACCACGTGGTCGGCGATCGCGTGCAGCACCGCGGCCGGACCCTTGGCGAGCAGCCCGGCCTCGTCCGCGTCCGCCTCCAGCCGGTGCCGCAGCTCCTGCAGCGAGCCGTGGCCGCCGTGCCGCACGGTGATCACGAAGTCCCGCCCGGCGAAGACCATCAGCTCGCCGGTCTCCACCACCTCGCTGGTGGGCGTGAGTTGGTCGTGCTCCACGTAGCGGATGGTCTTGAAGACGGCGAACAGGACGTCGTCGTAGCGCTCCACCTTGGGCCGCTGGTGCGCGTGCACCGCGTCCTCCACCGCGAGCGGGTGCAGGCCGAAGCGCTGGGCGATGCCCTCGAACTCGGCCCCGGTCGGCTCGTGCAGCCCGATCCAGCTGAACGAACCTGCGCTGTCAGGGAGTTGGTGCGCCACCTTGACCCGGTGGGCGGCCTCGCGCGGGCTGCAGGACTCGCCGCTGCGCCGGCCGTGCTGGTACACCGCGCAGTCCACGACCGCCGAGCCGCTGCCCTCCGGCACGGCGTCGTACGCGCCGGTGGCGCCCCGACGACGGTTGGTGCGGACGGCGGCACGCAGGCTGTTGATCATCGACATGGCAGGCTCCCTGGGGCAGGAGCCGTCGCACGGCGGCGTGGGGGACGCACGGGCAGGGCCGTGGTGCGACGGCGAGGAACACCGGTGAAGGGGATGAGAGTGCTCTCCCGGCCGGTCCGTCCGCCGCCGAGCCGCGCCCGGGCCACTACGGCTGGATCAGCCGCCGAGGCCTGCGAGGCGAGGGGTGCGGGGAATTCGGGGCCGGGCAGAGCTGCCGGTACTGCATGGTCGGCCGGTATCCACCGCAACCACCTCCTTCGCGCCGCCGCCCCGGGATGAAGGATCCCGGTGGCCAGTCGCTCACCCTAACACCTGACCGAGCATCGGCGCCCACGGGTTTCCCGGGCCTTCGCCCGTACGCCCCCGCGCGGACGCGACGACCACGCGGGTTACGCTCACCGGCATGGCGCACGACTTCCCGTCCTTCGGCGACCCCCACGGCGGCAGCTCCCCGGAACTCTCCCGGGAGGCGGTGCTGGCCGCCGTCGAGGCCCGGCTGATCACCACCTTCGGCGAACCGAGCGGACGCGCCGCCGTCACCTTCCTCGGCACCGACCGGATCGAGGTGCTGCGCTTCGGGCCGGACGCCGAGGGTCTGGTCCGCTACGCCACGCTCGGGATGTCCGCCGCCCCGATGGCCGACCCGACCGCGCTGGTCGCCGACCAGCTGCGCGGGCCGCGCGCCGAGCTGGTGCTGACGGTGCGCGGCGGGCGCGACGGCGTGCTGCGCAGCCTCGCCACCTTCGCCGCGACCCCGCAGGTCGAGGGCCTGGTGGTGGCCCCGGGCGGCTCGCTGGACCTCGGTGCCCCGCTCTGGGACGGCGCCCCCTTCACCTCGGTGCTGGCCGCCGAGCCGGGCGGCCTGGTCGAGGACCTCGAACTGGCCGAGCCCGCCGAGCCGGTGCGCTTCCTGCCGCTGCTGCCGATGACGCCCAACGAGGCCGGCTGGAAGCGGGTGCACGGCGCGGCCGCGCTCCAGGAGCGCTGGCTGGACCAGGGCACCGACCTGCGCGACCCGCAGCGGCGGGGCGTCAGGCTCGACTGACGTCCGGGCTCCGGCCCCTCCTGCTTCCCTGAGAGGGCGCGCGGCTGCGCCCGCACGCCCGTGCCTCGCCCCGGTACGCCGGAGCGCGGCCTCACGCGCCGTCAGCGCGCGATCGGCTTCGCCCCGGTCGCCTGGGCGAGCAGCGCCTCGTACACCTCCGGGTCGGTGGTGTGCTCGCCGAGCCGGACGGTCTTGCGGCCGCCGTGGTAGTCGCTGGAGCCGGTGACCAGCAGGTCGAGCTCGCCGGCCAGACCGCGCAGCCGCCGCCTGGTCTCCTCGTCGTGGTCGGTGTGGTCGACCTCCAGCGCGGCCAGTCCGGCCGCCGCGAGGTCGGCGATCACCTGGTCCGGGACGGTCAGGCCGCGCTTGACCGCGCCGGGGTGGGCGAACACCGGCACCCCGCCGGCCGCCCGGACCAGCCGGATCGCCCGCACCGGGTCGGTCTCGTGCTTGCGGACGTCCGCCCGGCCGCCGTTGGCCAGCCAGTCCGGGGTGAAGGCGTCCGAGACGGTGGTCACCACGCCCGCCTCGACCAGCGCGCTGGCGATGTGCGGGCGCCCGACCGATCCGGTCCCGGCGATCTGCCGCACCTGCTCCCAGCCGATGTCCGCCCCGAGCTCCCGACAGCGTTCGACGATCGCCCGTCCGCGCCGGAACCGGTCGGTGCGCACCAGCTCCCGCTCGCGCGCGAACTCCGGTTCCTCCGGGTCGAACAGGTACGCCAGCAGGTGCATGCTGATGCCGTCCACCACGCAGGACAGCTCGGCGCCCGGGACGACGGTCAGCCGGGTGCCGTCCGGCAGGGCGTGCACCGCGTCGGCGGCCCCGGCGTGCCCGGCGACGGTGTCGTGGTCGGTCAGCGCGACCACGTCGAGGCCGGCGACGACCGCCGCCGTGACCAGCTCGGCCGGGCTGTCGGTGCCGTCGGAGGCGTTGCTGTGGGCGTGCAGGTCGATGCGCACGGGGCGGACTCCTGGGTGCTCGTGGATGCCGCCCAGGATAGGCCGTCCGGCTGTCCCGCGGTCAGCCCAGCAGGCGGGGGGAGAGCGCCCCGCAGGGCAGCAGGTCCAGTTCGGCGCCGGCCTCGCGCAGGTCGGTGAGCACCAGCTCGTCGTACATCACCAGGGCGGACTGCTCGGGCCAGGCGACCGCCCAGAGCCAGAGCCCGCGGGCCTCGCCGACGAACACCGCGCGGTCGACCGGGGCGTCCGGGACGTGGAACATCGGGGTGGGCCGCCCGGCCGCCATCAGCTTGGCGTCGGCGGGCTTGTACAGGCCGACCGAGTCGCCCGGGTCCGGCCCCGGGAGTCCGGCGTAGCGGGCGCCGAGCCCGACCCCGAGCTCCTCGGCGACCAGCACCAGCTCGCCGAAGCCGCCGAGCGGGGCGGGCCCGGAACAGGCGACGGCGGTGGCCCGGGCGCCGGAGACGTCGTCGCCGACGTGGGCGATGCCGGTGTAGAGCCAGCCGACCGGGAGCGGCCAGGGCAGCCAGACGGGGACCTGTGAGCGGGCGACGGCGACACCCAGGGCTTCCACGCTCGGGGGCAGCACGGGCTGCATCGGGTGAACGGCTCCGTGCCGGTCGCACTGCCAGGTGTCCGAAAAAAGACCGGGGGCGCGGACCCGACCGGCGCACCTCGGGCAGCTTGGCTCGCCCCTCATAGCCGACAACGCTCCTCCCTCCGGACCGCCGCGTCAAGGACGATCACCCGTACGGACGGCTCGGCGGCACCTGCCGGTGCTGGACGCCCGGCCGGCGTGGGTGGGTTGCGGCGCGGGCGGCGGTTCCCGTTGGGGGATGTCCCGTGGCGGGTGGCGGCAAACGTCCCCGGGCCGGGGCGGGTTGGGCTCCGGGGCCGGGAACCGGTCAGGGCCGATCCGGGGCCGAACGCACTGACGCCCCGTCATCTGCGTTGGCGATGACGGGGCGTCAGTCGGGTATCGGTACGTCCGGGTCGGACGCTCCCGGTTCGTCGTCGGCGGCGGGTGAGGCCTCCCGGTCGGAGGCGCCGCGCTGGGTCAGACGGTCGGGCACGGGCGGATGAGCAGGCGTTCGCCGGTGCGTGCGGCGTCCTGGACGAGCTCACGGACGGTCTCGGCGTCGGCGATCACGCGGTCGGTGGCGGAGCCGTTGGCGTCGTCCAGTCGGAGGATCTCGAAGCGCATGGGCTTGGTCATGGGCGTCTCCTTTCCGGGCCCCGACGTGCGGGGCGATTGCGGCTGAGTGGGTATCAGCCCTTTCGGGGTCTTGCGGATCCGGCGCTGAAGCCGGACCGGGCGGGTCGTACGTGCGGCGGTCTGCTGCGGCAAGGGCTCCCCCTGCTTGCCTGGTGCGTCCAATGCCTCGTGAACCACGGTGTCGTGGCGGTGCTACTGGGCCGTTGCCCGTCCGTGACATCCAGGTTTCGGCTGATCGGTCCCGTGGGCGGGCCGGCGATGATTCCCGGACAGAATCAAAGATTACCGTAACTAACGAATTTTGTCCTGCGCCGAGACCGCTCGGACTTCCGAAAGTGGTAGAGACCACTTCGGTCGGGGGTGCCGCCCGGGGCGCCGCTCAGGCCCAGAACCCGGCCAGCGCCTCGGCCGTGGCGGCCGGCCGCTCGGCGTTGGGGGAGTGGCCCGCGCCCGCGACGACCACCCGGTGGGCGCCCAGCCGCTCCGCCATGCCGCTCTGCTCCGGCACCGGCCACGCGTAGTCCCGCTCGCCGGACAGCACCAGCACCGGCAGTGCCCCGGCGGTCACCGCGGCCAGCTCGTCCACCCGGTCCGGTGCGGCCACCAGGTGCCCGCCGGTGACGGCCAGCGCCCGCGGCACATGGGCCACCCAGCGACGGTGCAGGAACGTGGCGACGGCCGGCTCCAGGACGGGCTGCGGCTCCCCGCTGCTCTCGTCCATCTGCCGCATCACCTGCCAGATCTCCTCCAGGCTCATCACCGGCAGGACGTCCAGCAGCAGCTTGGTCCGGGCCGCCTCGGCCGGGTCGATCGCCCCCGGGCCGGTGGCCATCAGGGTCAGCGAACGCCACGGCAGCGGGCCCTCGGCCGCCGCCGCGAGCACCGCCTCGCGCACCACCTGGCCGCCGAAGGAGTGCCCCAGCAGGTGCACCGGGACGTCCGGGCCGTCCTGCGCCAGCAGCTCGGTCAGCGCCCGGACGTCGGCGCCCAGCGCCTCGACTGCGTACGCCGCGGCGTCGTCCGGCCCGCCGGTCTCGTACTGGCCCCGCTGGTCCACGGCCGTCACCCGGTACCCGGCGGCCGCCAGCGGTTCGAGCAGCCCGATGAAGTCCTCCTTGCTGCCGGTGAACCCCGGCACCAGCAGCGCCGACCCGCGCACCGGCCCGTCCGGCTCCGCCCGCAACGCCGCGAACTCCCCCCGCGCGGTCACCAGGCGCTCGGCCCGGGCACAACCGGGCAGGGTCAGGAACGGCGGAGTACTCATGAACGGCTTCCCTCCCGCGACGGGCGACACCCCGAGCCTATGCCGTCCGGGCACCCCGCCCCACCAGCCGGGACACCCGTGGCGGGCCCGGTGTGGGCGATTCGGGTCACGTCCGGGAGGCGGTCCCGCCGCGGCCGGCCGCCGCGCGGAGCGAGCGACCGCCGAAGAACCCGAAAGGGGGTGGGCGTGTCGGCTTCGGACCGGGGCGGACGGGCGCGCGCTGCCGGGGCCCGCGGGAGCGCGACGTCCAGGGAGGTGGGGCGGGAAACGCCCGAGGGGGCGGGCCGGGCTGGTGGCCCGGTCCGCCCCCTCGGGGGTGGGGTGTGTCAGCCCTCCGGAGTGGTCTCCGGGGTGGCCGCGGCCTTGCGGGCGCGGGTGCGCTTGCGCGGGGCCGGCACCTCGGCGGCCGGAGCCTCGGCGGCCGGGGCCTCCGGGGCGGTCTCTGCGACGGCCTTCGGCTTGCGGGCGCGGGTCCGGGGAGCCGGCTTCTCCTCGGCCGGGGCCTCGGTCGCCGGAGCGGCCTCGACGGCCTCGGCCTTGGGCTTGCGGGTCCGGGTGCGCGCCGCGGGCTTCTTCTCGGCCGGGGCCTCGGCGGGAGCCTCGGCCACGGCGGCGGCCTCGACGGCCTCGGCCTTGGGCTTGCGGGTCCGGGTCCGCGGGGCGGGCTTCTTCTCGGCCGGGGCCTCGGTCACCGGAGCGGACTCGACGGCCTCGGCCTCGGCCTTGGGCTTGCGGGTGCGGGTCCGGCGCGGCTTCTCCTCGGCCGCCGGCTCCGCCACGACCACGGCGGCCTCGACGACCGCGGCGGCCTCGGCCACGACCTCGGCCGCCACCGCGGCGGTCTCGCCCACCGAGGCGCCACCGCGCGAGCGGCGGCGACGGCGGCGCGGTGCGGCGTCGCCCTCGGTGCCTTCGACGGCCGGGGCCGCCTCGGTCACCGCGACGGCGGCAGCGGCCTCGCCCTCGGCGACCTCCGCGCCACGGCGGGTGCGGCGGCGCTCACGGGTGCGGCGCGGCTTCTCCTCCGCCGCCGGGGTCTCGACGGCGGGGCGGCCCGGACCGCTGCGCCCACCGCGGCCACCGCGGGCGCCCCGTCCGCCGGTCTCGCCGAGGTCCTCGATCTCCTCGGCGCCGAGCCCGGCCCGGGTGCGCTCCGAGCGCGGCAGCACACCCTTGGTGCCCGGCGCGATCTTCAGCAGCTCGTACAGGTGCGGCGAGGTGGAGTAGGTCTCCTCCGGCTCGTTGAACGGCAGGTCCAGCGCCTTGTTGATCAGCTGCCAGCGCGGGATGTCGTCCCAGTCGACCAGGGTGACGGCGGTGCCCGAGGCACCGGCCCGGCCGGTGCGGCCGATCCGGTGCAGGTAGGTCTTCTCGTCCTCGGGGCACTGGTAGTTGATGACGTGGGTGACGCCCTCGACGTCGATGCCGCGGGCGGCCACGTCGGTGCAGACCAGCACGTCGACCTTGCCGTTGCGGAAGGCGCGCAGCGCCTGCTCGCGGGCGCCCTGGCCGAGGTCGCCGTGGACGGCGCCGGCCGCGAAGCCGCGCTGGGTCAGCTGGTCGGAGACGTCGGCGGCGGTGCGCTTGGTGCGGCAGAAGATCATCGCCAGCCCACGGCCGTCGGCCTGGAGGATGCGCGAGACCATCTCGACCTTGTCCAGCGAGTGCGCACGGAAGATGTGCTGCTCGATGTTGGCGACGGTGGTGCCGGTGTCGTCCGGGGCGGTGGCCCGGATGTGGGTGGGCTGGCTCATGTACCGGCGGGCGAGGCTGATGACCTGGCCCGGCATGGTGGCCGAGAACAGCAGGGTCTGCCGCTTGGCGGGCAGCATGGTGATGATCTTCTCGACGTCGGGCAGGAAGCCCAGGTCGAGCATCTCGTCGGCCTCGTCCAGGACCAGCGCGCGGACCTTGGACAGGTTCAGCTTCTTCTGCCCGGCGAGGTCCAGCAGGCGGCCCGGGGTGCCGACCACGATGTCGACGCCCTTGGTGAGCGCCTCGACCTGCGGCTCGTACGCCCGGCCGCCGTAGACCGCGAGCACGCGGACGTTGCGGACCTTGCCGGCGGTCTGCAGGTCGTTGGTGACCTGGGTGCAGAGCTCGCGCGTCGGGACGACGATCAGCGCCTGCGGGAAGTCGGTGAGCTGCTCCTCGGTGGCCCGGCCGGCGTCCACGTCGGCGCGCACGGTGACCCGCTCGATCAGCGGGAGGCCGAAGCCGAGGGTCTTGCCGGTGCCGGTCTTGGCCTGGCCGATGACGTCGTGGCCGGTCAGCGCGACCGGGAGGGTCATCTCCTGGATCGGGAAGGGACGGACGATGCCGACGGACTCGAGCGCCTCGGCGGTCTCCGGGAGGATCCCCAGTTCCCGGAACGTCGTCTTGATGGGTTCAGCGGTGGTGGACAGGGTGCTGCCTCTTCCGTTTTCGGAGGGGCCGAGAGCGAGCGGCGGGCGGGCAGCCGCGCGGCTGCGTACGGGCCTGGCGGCCCTGATGACAGCTGCGCGGACGCACAACCGCGCCGGTCCCTGCGGCCGGCCGGTGCGCGCGGCCCGGTGGCGGGGCGCGTCGCCGGCGGCGTCGGGGAGGGTTCCCGTGAGGGACCTGCGCGGGACCTCCGCCAGGGGGGCGTGGTCTCGGCGGCCCTCGCTCGGCCACTGATGCGGTGCCAAGGCTTGAAGTCCAAGCCATGGTCGGAGCCGATCGGCTCTCCGACCGGGCATCCGCGTACGTGAGTACCCGTGCCTCCGGTGCGGACACGTCCGAGGGGACGGTGCCGCTACGGAGCGGGCTCGTGCGGGTCACCGAGACGGCGGTGACACCGTGCGAACACGACGGGGCTCCGTACCACCATACAGTCAGGCGACGAGTCGAACACGTGACGCGTCTGACATGGCCCCCGGCGACCGGCCCGCGACCGGCCGAACCGGCAGGTCACCCGGGTGCGCCGGGTGGTGGGGCGGGAGTTCCGGGACAGGCCTTAGGGTGGCGGGTCATGGAGACCCATGGTGAGACGCAGGACGGCGCCGGCTCGATCGGCGACTGGGCCACGTGCTCGGCCGAGCCGGGCTACCGCGCGGCGGTGCTGGATCTGCTCGGCGCGCTCGCGTACGGCGAGCTGAGCGCCTTCGAGCGGCTCGCCGAGGACGCCAAGCTGGCGCCCGACCTCGCCGACAAGGCGGCCCTGGCCCGGATGGCCTCCGCCGAGTTCCAGCACTACCAGCGGCTGCACGACCGGCTCGCCGAGATCGGCGCCGACCCGCAGGAGGCGATGCGCCCCTTCGTCGAGCCGCTGGAGCTGTTCCACCGGATGACGGCGCCCTCGGACTGGCTGGAAGGCCTGGTCAAGGCCTACGTCGGCGACGCCATCGCGACGGACTTCTACCGCGAGGTGGCCGTCCGGCTGGACGACGACACCCGCGAGCTGGTCCTCGGCGTCATGTCCGACACCGGCCACGGCCAGTTCGCCGTCGACAAGGTCCGCCAGGCCATCGAGGCCGACCCCCGGGCCGGCGGCCGGCTGGCGCTGTGGGGCCGGCGGCTGATGGGAGAGGCGCTCAGCCAGGCCCAGCGGGTCGTCGCCGAGCGGGACGCGCTGTCCAACCTGCTGGTCGGCGGCGTCCACGTGAAGGGCTTCGACCTGGTCGAGGTCGGCAAGATGTTCAACCGGATCACCGAGGCGCACACCAAGCGGATGGCCGCCCTCGGCCTGGCTTCCTAGACCCGCCCCGGGGCGGCCCTCAGGCCGGCCGGTGCCGCCGCGGCGTGCGGTGGGCGCCGGCCCGGTGCGGGCGGTGCCGGTGCGCCGGGGCCCGCCCGGCGGCCAGGTCCGGCCGGGCCAGCAGCGAGGTGAGCACGCCCGCGGCCAGCGCCGAGAACGCCACCGCGACCACCGGGGAACGCCCGTCCAGGCAGAAGTGCGCGACCACCCCGCCGAGCAGCGCCGCCGCCAGGGCCGTCCCCACCACCGTCAGGCGCGAGGCCCGGAAGTACCCCGGCAGTCCCAGCAGCGCGGTCGCGGCCGCGACCAGGCCCACCAGCGCGAAGACGATCGATTCCACCAGCAAGGCGGCCTCCCCGGGACGGGCGTACGGCACCGGTGCCGTCCCTGTCGCCGTACCCAGGCCGATCCGTCCGTACACACGACGGTGCCCCGCTCCCGGCGGGGAACGGGGCACCGAAGGATGAGCGGTGGCGCCTCAGAGGGTGCCGAAACCGACCTTGCGGGCGGCCTGCTCGCCGATCTCCACGTACGCCAGGCGCTCGGCCGGGACGATGACGCGGCGGCCGTGCTCGTCGGTGAGCGAGAAGAGCTTGGTGGAGCCCTCCAGCGCCTTCGCGATCGCGCTCTCGACCTCATCGGCAGTCTGCGAGCTCTCGATCACGATCTCGCGCGGCGCGTTCTGCACGCCGATCTTGACCTCCACGGCTTCCGTCCCTCCGGGGTTGCAGCCTCCACGCGCGGGCACCGGACCGCCTGGAACAAGCGTTCGCGACGACCGCGCCGTACGGCTTCACCATAGAGCACCCGATCACCGCCCCGGCGAAGGTCAGCCGATCGTCAGCGCTGAGCGGAACCCTCCGCCGCGAGGTCGCCCGGGTGCATCGGGAAGCCCTTCAGACCCCGCCACGCCAGACTGGCGACCAGCCGCACCGCCTCGTCGCGCGGGATCTCCAGGCCCTGCGACAGCCAGTACCGGGCGGTGATCTGGGCCAGGCCGCAGACGCCGGCGGCCAGCAGCTTGGACTCCGCCTCCGGCAGGTCGGTGTCCTCCTGGATCACCTTGCTGACCAGCGTCGCGCTCGCCTCGGACGCCCGCTCCACCCGCTCGCGCACGGCCGGCTCGTTCGTCAGGTCCGACTCGAACACCAGCCGGAAGGCGCCCGACTCGCTGGAGACGTAGTTGAAGTACGCCTCCATCGTCGCGGCCACCCGCAGCTTGTTGTCGGTGGTCGTGCCCAGCGCCTCGCGGGTCGATTCCACGAGGGCGTCGCAGTGCTTGTCCAGCAGCGCCAGGTAGAGCTCCAGCTTCCCCGGGAAGTGCTGGTACAGCACCGGCTTGCTCACCCCGGCGCGGTCGGCGATGTCGTCCATGGCGGCCGCGTGGTAGCCCTGCGCGACGAACACCTCCTGGGCGGCACCGAGCAGTTGTTCACGGCGGGCGCTTCGCGGCAGGCGGGCACCGCGCGGGCGCTCCTGCGCCTCCTGGATGGCCGTCACGGCGCTCCTCACTTCGGGATTGTTCGGGGCTGGCAAGAGGGCCGATTCTACTTTTCGGTAACCGCGCCCGCGTTCGGCGAAGGCGAGAAAAGCTGTCCGGTCCCCTTGTCAGGAGCCCACAATACGGCGCTGACCTCGGCCTCGGCAGTGGTGCGACGAAGGGATGGGACAGCCGCACCACCCCCGCCGCCCCCGGCCCGGGGCTCACTACCATCGTCCACCATGAGCAGCGCTGAGCAGCAGGTACGTACGGTCGAGGTCCCCGGCGCGGTGCTCGCGGTGCACCGGCCCGCCGAGGCGCCCCGGCTCGCATCCGGCGGTGCCGACGGGCGCGAGCCCGGGCTCTTCGTGCACGGACTCGGTGGCTCGGCCGCCAACTGGACCGCCCTGATGGACCGGCTCTGCGGCCTCGTCGACGGCGAGGCCGTCGACCTGCCCGGCTTCGGCCGCTCCGCCCCGCCCACCGACGGCAACCTCAGCCTCTCCGGCCACGTCCGCGCCGTCATCGGCTACCTGGAGGCCGCCGGACGCGGCCCCGTCCACCTGTTCGGCAACTCGCTCGGCGGCGCCGTCGCCGTCCGCCTCGCCGCGCTGCGCCCCGATCTCGTCCGCACCCTGACCCTGGTCTCGCCCGCCCTGCCCGAACTGCCCCCGCAGCGCACCGCCTGGTCCACCGGCCTGCTCGCCCTGCCCGGCGTTCCCACGCTGCTGCGCCGGCTGCCGGGCGGCCGGCGCGA
Organism: Kitasatospora sp. NPDC017646; assembly: GCF_044329365.1. Classification (NCBI taxonomy): domain Bacteria; kingdom Bacillati; phylum Actinomycetota; class Actinomycetes; order Kitasatosporales; family Streptomycetaceae; genus Kitasatospora; species Kitasatospora sp. NPDC017646. The sequence continues at coordinate 86,550 of NZ_JBIRJC010000022.1, forward strand.
CGCCGAGGCGGCCACCGAGGACCTGCTGCGCCTGGTCTACGGCGACCCGGCCGGTCTGAGCGCGGTCGCCCGGGCCGAGGCGGTGGCCGAGTACCGGCGCCGACTGGAGCTGCCGCACGCCATGCCGGCGCTGATCGGCTCGGCCCGCGGCATCGTCTCCGCGTACACCGAGCGCGGCGAACAGGCGCTGTGGCGCCAGGCAGAGCAGGTGACGGCGCCGGTGCTGCTGGTGTACGGGCTGCGCGACAAGCTGGTCGCCTACCGCTCCGCCCGCCGCGCCTGCGCGGCCTTCGCGGACGCCCGGCTGCTGGTGCTGCCCGAGTCCGGGCACGTGGCGATGATGGAGCACCCCGACGCGGTCGCCCGGTCCGTGTGCGAGCTGCTCGCGTCCACCGCCCGCTGAGGCGGGCGGGGAGACCGCGCACAGCGCCCGCTAACGCCCCGGTCCGGGGCGAGGTCACGGCGGTTCACTCGTTCAGGTGGCGCGCAGGCATGTGAGCGATGGGTGACCGGAAGCCGGTCCTACCGTTCTGCTGCCGGACCGAACAGGTGTGGGGGAGAGCCGCAGACACCGGACCGCTCGGTGGGTGGCGGGCAACAGTACGGGTCCCGGCGTACGCCCCGCGGCTCCGGTAGCCCCTCGGAGGGGATAGCAACCAGAGGAGGTCTTCCGTGCGCGTCGCCCTGCTCACCGAGGGTGCCCGTCCGCATCCCGAGCGTGGTGCCGGAGCCTGGTGCGACCGGCTGGCCGAGGGCCTGCCGGAGCACGAGTTCGAGCTGTACCTGCTGACCGGCCAGGCGGCCGCCCGGCGGGTGTCGCCCGCCTGGCGGGGCGCCCACGACCTGGCGCTGTGGGGCCGCCGCCCGCGCGGCCGGGCCCCCGGGGCGCTGCGCGGACGGCAGTACGCCCGGGCGTACGAGGAACTGGTGCGGGCGCTGGTGCTGCCGGGGGAGCGGGCCGGCTTCGGCGCCGGGCTGTACCGGCTGGCCGCGCTGGCCAGGGAGGACGGGGGCACCCTGCCGACCTTCCTCGCCTCCGCCCACGCCCGGCGCGTCCTGGAACGGACCTGGCGGCTGCCCGGCGCGCAGACCTCGGCCGGACAGCCGCTGGTCCGCGACGTCCTGGTCGCCGCCGACCTGCTGGAGCAGTGCCTGCGCCCGCTGTCCGCGCCCTGGTACGGCACCGCGCCCGGCGGCCTCGGCGCCGCCGACGTGTGCCACGTGGTCGGCGGCGGCCCGGCCGCGCTGCCCGCCCTGGTCGCCCGGCAGCTGCACGGGGTGCCGTTCGTGGTCACCGAACACGGGCCGTACCTGCGCGAGCAGTACCTCGGCCACCGCGAGGCGCCGTACACCTGGCCGGTCCGGGCACTGCTGCTGTCCTTCTTCCGGGCGCTCACCGGGGAGACCTACCGGCAGGCCGCGATACTCACCCCGGGCAGCGCCCACGACCAGCAGTGGCAGCGCCGCTGCGGGGCCGATCCGGCGCGCACCCGGGTGGTGTACGAGGGAACCCCGGCCGTGGACCGCCCGGCGGCCGGACCGGAGCCCCGGCGGCCGACCCTGGTCTGGGCGGGCGCGCTGGAGCCAGGGCGCGACACCGAACTGATGCTGCACGCCTTCGCGCGGGTCCGCGCCGAACTGCCCGCGGCGCGCCTGGTGGTGCACGGCGAGGAGGTGGCGCCCGGCTACCTGGCGCACTGCGCGGCGGTCGCCGAACGGCTGGGGGTGGCCGGGGCGGTGGACTTCGCCGGGCGGCCCGGCTCGCTCGCCGAGGCCTGGCAGGGCGGCACCGTCGCCGTCTTCTCCGCGCTCTCCCAGCGCAGCCCCCGACTGCTCGCCGACGCCATGCTCAGTGGCCGCGCGGTGGTCTCCACCGATGTCGGGGTGGCCCGCGAGGTGGTCGGCCCGACCGGGCTGCTGGTGCCGGCCCGCGATCCGCGGGCCCTGGCCGGGGCCTGCCTGGCCCTGCTGCGCGACGAGGAGCGGCGCTCCCGGCTAGGCCTGGCGGGACGGCTGCGGGCGCAGGAACGCTTCGCCGTCGAACCGGTGATCGGCGCCTTCCGGGAGATCTACCTGGAGCTGGTCTCGCAGCACCCCGCCTTTCCGGAGGGCGGCGGCACCGGCGGGGGCGGCCGGGCGCCGCGCCCCTTCGCCCGCCCCGCGGAGTACTGGCTAGCCGACGGCGCACGCGGCCGGGACGACCGGGACGGCCCGGACGGGCGGCGCGAGGCCGGGGGCGGGGGCGCGGGGGCGCGGCCGCCCGCCGACGGCAGGCACGGACCGCTCGCCGCCCTCCCGGCCGCCGCCGGACCCGGGCCCGAGGTGACGAGACCCGCCGGGCCGGCCCTCGCGGAGGCCGTCTGATGCCCGGCTCCGCGGTCGGCAGCCCCAGCGCCGATCCGGTGCGCGAGGTGATGGCCGAGCACCGGGAGCTGTGCGAGCGCGCCGTCGACCCGCTGGAGATCGCCGCGGGGCTGGAGGAGGCCGGGTTCGGCCCGGAGACCGCCGCGCGCTGTCGGCACGCCGACCTGTTCTCACTGGCGGAGGAGCTGTACGCCCGGGTGCCCCGTCGACCGCCGGTGCCGGCGCCGGAGCCGGCCGCGGAGCGTCGGGGCGGGGCCGCCGGTCGGGCGGCGCTGACCGCTGCCGCACTGGCCGTGCTGCCCTGCGCAGGGGTGGTGGCCTTCGGCGCCCGCTGGCCGGTGATGCTGCCCGCCGCCGTACCCCTGGTGCTGCTGCCCGCGCTGACCTCGCCGTCCCCGGCCGAGCCCGGTCCGGCGCCGTGCGGCCCGGCCCGCCCGGGGGAGCTCGGCCCGGTGCGGGGGCCGGTCGGGCCGGCCGGTTCCCGGTGGCGCCCGGCCGCGCTCGGGCACGGGCTGGGCCTGGCCGCGCTGCTGCTGCTCCCGCTGGCGGCGCCGGGCGCGGACCGGCCGCTGGCCGCCGGGCTGGTGCTCGCCGCCGCGGTGTCGGTGGGCGCGGCGGAGCGGGCGGCCCGCTGGTACCGGCAGGTCGGCCGGGGGCACCTCGGGGCGGCCCGCACGCTGGCCGGGTTCCGTGCCCGGATGCGGCCGGTGCTGCCGGTCGCGGTCGCGCTGCACCTGGCGGTGCTCGCGGTACTGACCTACGCCGCGCTGGCCGTCCTCGCGATCGTCGCGCCGCGCCCCGGACCGGGCCACGGCGGCGGGCTGCTGCACCTGGCCGCCGAGCGGGCCGGCGCCGCGGCGTGGGCGGCGCAGGGCGTGCTGGGCCTGCTGCTGGTGCTGCCCGCGCTGCTGGCGCGCTGCGGCCGGTCGGCGGACGCCGTGCTGGGCGCCGTGGCCGGGCCCGCCGCGGCGGCGGTGCCGCTGGCCCTGGGCCGCCCCTGGCCGTCGGCCGTCCTGCTGGGCGGCGGAGCGGTCGCGGCGGTGCTGCTGGCCCACGGCTGGGCGGTGCTCGGCCGGGCCGGCTCGCACCGTTGAGCCCGGCCCGATGAACCCTGTCAGATCTCGTTCGCTGTTTTTCAGTCCGCCAGGTCGTCCCCGACCTCGCTTCGTGGAAGGACGCCCCCGATGAGGGTGCTGCTGCTGGGCGCCGACGGCTTCATCGGCCGCCGGGTGACCGATCGTCTGCTGATGGACCAGGAGTTGCAGGTGACGGTGCTCGGCCGGCGCGACTCGGCCGACATCCGCTTCGACCTGACCACCGGGAGCCCGGGCGCGCTGGCCCGCTTCCTGGACGCGGTCGCGCCGCAGGTGGTGATCAACTGCGCGGGTGCCACCTACGGCAGCTCGCGCACCCTGATCCGGTCGAACACGCTCGCCGTCGCGACCGTCTGCGAGGCGATCCGGCGCAGCCGGGAGCCGGCCCGGCTGGTGCACGTCGGCTCGGCCGCCGAGTACGGGCCGGTGCCCGGCGGGGTGCCGGTGTCCGAGCAGGCCGAGCCGCGGCCGGTCGGCCCCTACGGGGTGTCCAAGCTGGCCGGGACGGAGCTGGTGCTGGCCTCCGGGCTGGACGCGGCGGTGCTGCGGGTGTTCGACGTGGTGGGTCCGGGGGCGCCGACGGCCTCGCTGTTCGGGCGGCTCGCGGAGGGCCTGCGGCGGGCGCTGGAGCGGGACGAGAACCAGGTCCGGATGCCGGACCTGTCCGGATACCGGGATTTCGTGGACGTGCGGGACGTCGCGCGGGCGATCCAGGCGGCGGCGGTCTCGGCCGCGACCGGGGTGATCAACGTGGGCAGCGGGCACGCGGTGCGGGCCCGGGACGCGGCCCAGCTGCTGGTCCGGGCGTCGGGCTTCGAGGGGGCGATCGTGGAGGAGAACCGGCAGGTCCTGCTGCCCGCGCAGGTCGGCGGGCAGGGCGGCGACCACCTGCCGGGCCATCACCTGCCGGGGCACCGGGTGGAGGAGCGGCGGCCGGAGGGCCGACCCGCCCCGGGCGAGCCGGTGCCGTGGCGGCAGGCGGACGTGCGCACCGCCCGGGACCGTCTCGGCTGGCGGACACAGGTGCCGCTGGAGGAGTCGCTGGGGGACGTCTGGCTGGAGACGGCCTGCCGGGTCTGAGGCCGACCCCGATGGCGCCCCGGGCCCGGAATCAAGGGCCCGGGGCGGCCTCACCGGCCCGGCGGCCGGTTCCACGATCCGGCGCGGCCCGTCTCGCCCATCGGACGAGCTGTCTCGGAATACCGGAGGGACGTGACACTGTTGGCCTAGAGAGCCACCCGCGTGGCGGAGCAACAACCCCGTCCGAGGCTGGCCCTTGGCCACCTGAACAAGACACCCATCGGAGTCCCCGTGTCGTTGCCACCCCTGGTCGAGCCGGCCGACGAGCTCACCGTTGACGAGGTCCGCAGGTACTCCCGCCACCTGATCATCCCGGACGTCGGGATGGCCGGGCAGAAGCGGCTGAAGAACGCCAAGGTGCTGTGCGTCGGCGCCGGCGGCCTCGGCTCGCCCGCGCTGCTGTACCTGGCCGCCGCCGGTGTGGGCACCCTGGGCATCGTCGAGTTCGACGTGGTCGACGAGTCGAACCTCCAGCGCCAGGTCATCCACGGCCAGTCGGACGTCGGCCGCTCCAAGGCGGAGTCGGCCCGCGACTCGGTCAAGGAGATCAACCCGTACGTCGACGTGGTGCTGCACGAGGAGCGCCTCGACAACTCCAACGTGATGGAGATCTTCTCCGGCTACGACCTGATCGTGGACGGCACCGACAACTTCGCGACCCGGTACCTGGTGAACGACGCGGCGGTGCTGCTCGGCAAGCCGTACGTGTGGGGCTCGATCTACCGCTTCGACGGCCAGGCCAGCGTGTTCTGGGCCGAGCACGGCCCCTGCTACCGCTGCCTCTACCCGGAGGCCCCGCCGCCGGGCATGGTCCCGTCCTGCGCCGAGGGCGGCGTGCTGGGCGTGCTGTGCGCGTCCATCGGCTCGATCCAGGTGAACGAGGCGATCAAGCTGCTGGCCGGCATCGGCGACCCGCTGGTCGGCCGGCTGATGATCTACGACGCCCTGGAGATGAACTACCGCCAGGTGAAGGTCCGCAAGGACCCGAACTGCGCCGTCTGCGGCGAGAACCCGACGGTCACCGAGCTGATCGACTACGAGGCCTTCTGCGGCGTCGTGTCGGAGGAGGCGCAGGCCGCCGCCGCCGGTTCGACCATCACCTCGCAGCAGCTCAAGCAGTGGCAGGACGACGAGGAGGACATCTACCTCATCGACGTCCGCGAGCCGGGCGAGTACGAGATCGTCAACATCCCCGGCGCGGTGCTGATCCCGAAGAACGAGTTCCTCATGGGCGACGCCCTGGAGAAGCTGCCGCAGGACAGGAAGATCGTGCTGCACTGCAAGTCGGGCGTCCGCTCGGCCGAGGTGCTGGCCGTGGTCAAGGCCGCGGGCTTCGCCAACGCCGTCCACCTGGGCGGCGGCGTGCTCGGCTGGGTGAGCCAGATCGAGCCGCACAAGCCGGTCTACTAGGTCGCCGGTACACCGGGGAGGGCCCCACCGCTCGGCGGTGGGGCCCTCCTTCGCGCGTCTCAGAGCGCTTGCTTGCGCTGCAGCACGTTGTAGGCGATCCAGCCCGGCAGAACCGGCAGCCAGAAGGTCAGCGCCCGGTAGAGGAAGACCGCCGGGGTGGCGACCGCGGGGGAGACGTCCGCGACGGTCAGCGCACCGATCAGGGCGACCTCCACCGGGCCGATGCCGCCGGGGGTGGGGATCGCCGAGCCGGCCGCGTTGGCGGTCAGGAAGACCACCGCGACGGCCGAGAAGCTGACGTCGCCGCCGAAGGCCTGCACGGAGAAGTCCAGGCAGGCGGTGAAGGAGAGGGTCAGCAGCAGGATGCCGCCGAAACCGGTGACCAGCTTGCTGGGCGTCTGCATCAGGTCGAGCATGCGCGGCACCACGCCGAAGAACAGCGAGCGCAGCCGGCCCAGGACGAAGCGGCGCAGCGGCGCGACCGCGGCCACCACCAGGGCGAGCACCGCGGCGGTCAGCACCCCGATGATCACGGCCCGGGAGGCGGAGAGGTCGCCGTTGGTCTGGCTGCCGGTGATCAGGCCGAAACTGAACAGCAGCAGCAGGTGCCCGGCCAGGCCCGCCAGCTGGGAGGCGCCGACCGAGGCGACCGCCTGGCCGGGCCGGACGCCGGCCTTCTGCAGGTAGCGGGTGTTGAGCGCGATGCCGCCGATCGCGGCCGGTGCGACCAGCTTGACGAAGGAGCCGGCCAGCTGCGCCGCGACGGTGCGCCGGAAGGGCAGCCGCTCGGGAACGAAGCCGGTCAGGCTCATCGCCGCGGCGACGTAGCTGAACGCGGCCGCCAGCAGGGCCGCCGCCGCCCACGCCCAGTTCATCTGGGACAGCTTGAGCTGGGCCGGCTTGATGGTGGTGAGCGCCAGGTAGGCGGCGAAGGTGAGCGCGATCACCATGATCAGGCTCTTGGGCTTCAGCCGCTCCAGCTTGGCCGGCTCCATCGGTGCCTCGGGGGCGATCTGGAGGATCTGCCCGCGGATGCGGCTGAGCAGGTCCTCGCCGGCCGCCGCGATGTCCTCCTCGGCCTGCTGCTGGGTCCGCTCGCCGGCCGCGACCTGCTCCAGCGCCCTGGCCCGGGCGGCGGCCTTGCGCTCCTTGGTGAGCTTGGCGAGGTCGATCCGGGTGGAGCGGCTCATCCCGACCGGCTGGAGCAGCGGCAGCGCCTGGGCGACCCGGTCCGCGCCGAGCACCGCGTTGGCGGTGGCGACGGCCCGCTCGGGGCCGATCCGCAGCGCGAAGGTGGTGAGCAGCTGGGCGACGTCGATGCGCAGCGTCAGGTCGGTGGCGGCGATGTCGCCGCCGGACAGGTTGACCAGGCAGGCCGCCTTGTCGTCCACCACGAGCAGCGACTCGCCGGTCAGCCGGCGGTGGGCGATCCGGCGCTCGTGCAGGGCGGCCACCGAGCTCCACAGCGAGGCCATCACCAGGTCGGTGACCTCCTCGTCGGCGAGCTCGTCGAGGGTCCGGCCCTCGACGTTCTCGTACACCAGGATCGCCGCGTCCGGGCCCAGCTCGGAGGTGGCGACCAGCTGGGGCGCGCGGGCGCCCGAGGCGGCCGCCGCGTACGCGATCAGGGCCTCCTGCTCCAGGGCCTGGCGCAGCGACTGGGGGCTGCGGCGCACCGCGACCGAGCGCAGCCGCAGCCGCCGCCAGGCCCGGTAGAAGAAGCCGGAGGCCTGCTGCTCGCGGTCGATGATGTGGACGTCCAGCGGCGGGCCGTCCTGCTGGGTGACGTGGTAGCGCCGGGTGCCGCCGGGGGCGTCCGGGGCGCGGTGGGCGCCGTCCGGGGTGAAGCCGACCTTGCGCAGGCCGATCATCAGGTGCTGGCCGGTGGGGCGGATGTTGGGGGAGCCGATCGCGTACAGCGTGCCGTACGCGACGGACCAGCCGATCAGCACGGTGAGCATCAGCGACAGCGGGGTGGTGTAGCCGCCGAGCAGCTCGGTGACCCCGCTGAAGACCACCACCACCCACAGGGCCACCCGCCACCGCGGTCTGCTCGACATGCCGACCGCGGTCATGTAGGCGATCACCGGGGCGAGGTAGCCGTGCACCGGGTCGGTGAGAGTGCTGTTGCTGTCCAGCGGCAGCCGGGTCAGTGCCTCGCGGAGGTGCTCCGAGGCGCCCTCGGCCACCCACCAGTCGATGCCCAGCGAGACGCCGTACGCGAGCACCGAGGCGAGCACGCCGTCGGCGACCCGCAGGCCGTCGCGCTTGATCAGCCGCTCGACGGCGAAGGCCAGCGGCACGGCGAGCACCGCGACGCTGGAGACCAGGCCGGTGATGGTGGACAGCACCGCGGAGAAGTGCGGCGCGTTGGTGGCGATGTCCTGCTCGATGCCGCTGGTCGTGGAGGTGGCGATGCCGGCCAGGACGAAGACCGCGACTATCCCGAGGACCCCGGCCAGGAAGCGGATCAGGTCGGACGGGCGGTGCGCGCGGGCGGCGAGCAGCGGCTCGTCGACGTCCAGGTGCGGGGCGTCGTCCAGCGGGTCGTACTCGGTCCGCGGGGCGGGCGGCGCCGGAGCGGGGGGCTGCGGCGGCGACTCGGGGGCCTTCTCGGGCGTGGGGGTCTTGATCGTCAGGTCCTTGATCAGGGAGACTTCCGGCGTCGGCCCGCTCGCGGGCCGCCCTTCGGGCTCGTCACCGGGAGCCGGGGGCACGGCGGAGCCGGACTCGTCGGAGTCCCTGTCCACGCCCACGTCAGCCGTCCCGGTCATCTGGTCTTGTCCTCGTATCACCACTCACCGCCCCGAAGATGGTGGCATGCCCCGACCCCCCGTGCTGGACAGGGGCCGGATCGGGCGCGGCGGGTCGTTCGTCCGGGGCCGCGCGCGCGTCCCTGTAAGGAAGAATGCCGCAGGTGACGGACGTAACAGACGACGGCCTCCCGGACGCCCTACCGCCGTTCGCCGAACTGGTGCTCGATCTGACCGAGCGGATTCCACCCGGCCGGGTGATGACCTACGGCGACGTCGCCGAGTACCTCGGCCAGGGCGGGCCCCGGCAGGTCGGGCGGGTGATGGCCCTGTACGGCGGCTCGGTGCCCTGGTGGCGGGTGATCCGCGCCGACGGGCGCTTCCTGCCCGGGCACGAACACCGCGCCCTCGCCCACTACAGCGAGGAGGGCACCCCGCTGCGCGAACTCGCCGACCCGCCCCGCGTCGACCTCGAACGGGCCCGCTGGGACGGCGGGGAGAATTCACCGAACGCCGCGCACGGTCTGGATTGACGGGGCAGGATCGTAGGCTCGATGCGGGCGGGCCCCGACGGCCCGCCCCGGCCATGCCCCTGCACTACCCCAGGACCATCCGTGAGTGAGCGAAGCGAGCGATCCGTCGAACGGCGCGTGCGGGCGAACGCCCCTGTCGAGCGCGGCGGGGCGGGCGCGTGAGTTCGCCGTACCGGCTCGTGCGCAGCCCGCTCGTCCAGCCCGACCCCCCCGTGCTGGACGCCTACCAGCGCGCCGTGGTCGAGCACACCGGCGGCCCGCTGCTCGTCCTCGCCGGACCGGGCACGGGCAAGACCACCACCCTGGTCGAGGCGGTCGCCCGGCGCGTCCAGGACGGCACCGACCCCGAGCGGATCCTCGTCCTCACCTTCAGCCGCAAGGCCGCCGTGGAACTGCGCGACCGGATGTCCGGCCGGCTCGGCAGCTCGGCCGCCGCCCCGCAGGCCACCACCTTCCACTCCTTCTGCTACGCCCTGCTGCGCGCCCACCAGGACCCGCAGGACTACGCCGAACCGCTGCGGCTGCTCTCCGGCCCCGAGCAGGACGTCATGGTCCGCGAACTGCTGGCCGGCGGCGCCGAGGACGCCAAGCGCGGCAGTACGCGCATCCAGTGGCCGCTCGACCTGCGCGCCTGCCTGACCACCCGCGGCTTCGCCGACGAGGTCCGTGCCGTCCTCGCCCGCAGCCGCGAACTCGGCCTCGGCGAGGCCGAACTCGAACGCTTCGCCCAGGGCGTCCAGCGCCCCGACTGGGCCGCCGCCGCGCACTTCCTCGCCGACTACCTCGACGTCCTCGACCTGCGCGGCGTCCTCGACTACGCCGAACTCGTCCACCGCGCCGTCCTGCTCGCCGAACGCCCCGAGGTCGGCGAACAGCTCCGCGAGCGCTACCAGGTCGTCTTCGTCGACGAGTACCAGGACACCGACCCCTCCCAGGTCCGGCTGCTGCGCCAGCTCGCCGGCGGCGGACGCGACCTGGTCGCCGTCGGCGACCCCGACCAGTCGATCTACGCCTTCCGCGGCGCCGACATCAACGGCATCCTCGACTTCCCCCAGGCCTTCCGCCAGGCCGACGGCGGCCCCGCCGACGTCAAGGTGCTGCGGGTCTCCCGCCGCTCCGGCGCCGTCCTGCTCGCCGCCTCCCGCGAAGTCGCCCGCCGGATGCCGATGGGCCGGCTGCCCGCCGACAAGCTCGCCCAGCACCGCGCCCTGCTGCCCTCCCGCGAAGGCGGCCGGGTCGAGGTCTACACCTACCCCACCCCCGGCGCCGAACTCGACTCGATCGCCGACCTGCTGCGCCGCGCCCACCTGGAGGACGGCGTGCCCTGGGGCGAGATGGCCGTCCTCGTCCGGGCCGGCGCCCGCTCCATCCCCGGCGTGCGCCGGGCCCTGAGCGCGGCCGGCGTCCCGCTGGAGATCGACGGCGACGACCTGCCGCTGCGCGAGGAACCCGCCGTCGCCCAGCTGCTGCTCGCCCTGCGGGTCTGCGCCGAACAGGCCGCCCGCGACAAGCAGGGCGACCCGGACGCCCCCGACCCGCTCACCACCGAGCTGGCACACACCCTGCTGACCGGCCCGCTCGGCGGCCTCGACGGCTCCGACCTGCGCCGCCTCGGCCGCGCCCTGCGCGAGGAGGAACGCGCCGCCCTGCGCGAGGAGGAACGCGCGGCCCTGCGCGCCGACGGCCTCGGAGCCCGTCCGGCCGCCGCCCCGCGCCCGGCCGGCGACCTGATCCGTGAGGCCCTCGCCGAACCCGAGCGCCTGGTCGCCCTCGACCCGGCGACCGCCCGCCGCGCCCGCGACCTCGGCACCCTGCTGCGCAAGGTCCGCGAACGGCTGGCCGGCGGCTGCACCGCCGAGGAAGCCCTCTGGGAACTGTGGGACGGCAGCCGCCGCTGGCGCGAACGCCTGGAGCGGGCCGCCCTGCGCGGCGGCGCCGCCGGCCGCAACGCCGACCGCGACCTGGACGCGCTGTGCGCCCTGTTCGAGACCGCCGCGCGCGCCGAGGAACAGGTCACCGGCCACCGCAGCGCCCTCGACCTGCTCGCCGAACTCGAGGCCCAGGACATCGCCGCCGACACCCTCACCGTCCGCACCGTCCGCCCCGAGGCGGTACGGCTGATGACCGCCCACCGCTCCAAGGGCCTGGAATGGCGCCTGGTCGTCGTCGCCGGCGTCCAGGACGGCCTCTGGCCCGACCTGCGCCGCCGCGGCTCCCTGCTGGAGGCCGACCGGATCGGGCGCGACGGCCTCGCCGAACCGCTCTCCCCGGCCGCCCTGCTCGGCGAGGAACGCCGCCTCTTCTACGTCGCCGCCACCCGCGCCAGGGAACGGCTGATCGTCACCGCCGTCAAGGCCCCCGCCGACGACGGCGACGAACCCTCCCGCTTCCTGCGCGAGCTCTACCGCGAGGACGTCGACCCGCGCACCGGCAAGGTGGTGCGCCGCACCCCGCCGGTCACCGTCGAGGACGTCACCCACCGCCCACGCCGCCCGCTGTCGGTGGCCGCCCTGGTCGCGGAGCTACGCGCCGTCACCGTCGACCCCGCCCGCTCGCCCGAACTGCGCCGCGCCGCCGCCGAACGCCTCGCCGTCCTCGCCGCCGCCGCCGACGAGGACGGCCTCCCCCTGGTGCCCGCCGCCCACCCCGACCGCTGGTGGGGCCTGGACGACCCCACCGCCGCACCCGAGCCGCTGCGCAGCGCCGACGCGCCCGTACGGCTGTCCGGCAGCGGCCTGGAACAGCTGGAGAACTGCTCGCTCCAGTGGTTCCTGGACAAGGAGGTCAGGGCCCGCGGCGTCGGCACCGCCGCCCAGGGCTTCGGCAACGTGGTGCACGCCCTCGCCGACGAGGTCGGCTCCGGCCGCACCCCCGCCGACCTCGCCGTCCTCATGGCCCGCCTGGACACCGTCTGGGACGCCCTCGCCTTCGACGCCCCCTGGAAGTCCCAGCAGGAGAAGACCCAGGCCCGCGCCGCCCTGGAGCGCTTCCTCAACTGGCACGTCCTGGAACGCGGCCGCGACCTCGTCGCCACCGAGCACGGCTTCGACGTCACCCTCGACGTCGGAGGCGTCTCGGTGCGCATCCGCGGCTCCATGGACCGGGTCGAGAAGGACCACGCCGGACGCGCCTACGTGGTCGACTTCAAGACCGGCAAGCAGATCCCCACCGACAAGTCGCTGCCCGAGCACAAGCAGCTCGCCGTCTACCAGCTCGCCGTCCGGGCCGGCGCCCTCAACGAACTGCCCGGCTTCACCGAACGGCCCCCGGCCGCCGGCGGCGCCGAACTCGTCCACCTGCGCGAGGCCGCCGCCAGGACCGCCCCGGACGCCCCCAAGGTGCAGCGGCAGGAGCCGCCCGAGGGCGAACCGTGGATCGAGAACCTGCTCGCCGAGGCCGCCGGCAAGGTCCTCGCCGAACGCTTCGTCCCGCAGACCGGCGGCGGCTGCGACCGCTGCACCTTCCGCCGCAGCTGCTCCGCCCAGCGCGAGGGGGCACAGATGCTGTGACTCGTCCGCTCGCCTCCGGGGCGCTCGGACCCGGTGCCGACGGTCGTCGCTCCGATGCCCTCGTTCCTCGGGTCTCCTCGCTCCTCCCTTTCGGCACCGGCGCGCCCCTTCGGCTCGGGGCGGGTGCTCGTCCGCTCGCCTCCGGGGCGCTCGGACCCGGTGCCGACGGTCGTCGCTCCGATGCCCTCGTTCCTCGGGCCTCCTCGCTCCTCCCTTTCGGCACCGGCGCGCCCCTTCGGCTCGGGGCGGGGAGTAGCCAGGGTCACGGCGGACAGGCGTCCGGAGTGTCCGCCGCGCCCGTTAACGTTGCGGGGTGACCGCCGTGCTCAGCCATCCCGACCAGCTCAAGGAGCTGCTGGGCATCCCGTTCAACCGGGAACAGATGGCGGCCATCGGCGCCCCCCTCGCCCCGGCCGTCATCGTGGCCGGCGCCGGCTCCGGCAAGACCACCGTGATGGCCGCCCGGGTCGTCTGGCTGGTCGGCTCCGGCGCCGTACGCCCCGAGGAGGTGCTCGGCCTCACCTTCACCAACAAGGCCGCCGGTGAACTCGCCGAACGCGTCCGCACCGCCCTGGCGCGCGCCGGCGTCGCCGACCGGGACGACACCGAACCGCTCGGCGAACCCGAGATCTCCACCTACCACGCCTTCGCCGGCCGCCTGCTCAAGGAACACGGCCTGCGCGTCGGCATCGAGCCGGACGTCCGGCTGCTCGCCGACGCCACCCGCTTCCAGCTCGCCGCCAAGGTGCTGCGCACCGCCCGCGGCCCCTTCCCCGCCCTCACCGGCACCTTGGCCAACCTGGTCGCCGACCTGACCGCCCTGGACGGCGAGCTCGCCGAACACCTGGTCGAACCCGCCGCGTTGCGCGCCCACGACGAGGAACTGCTCGACACCCTCGCCACCGTCAAGCTAAGCAACGACGACCTGCGGGCCGTCCCCGCCACCGCCCGCGCCCGGCTGGAACTGCTGCGCCTGGTCGAGGACTACCGCCGGCGCAAGCAGAGCGCCGGACTGATGGACTTCGGCGACCAGATAGCCGCCGCCGCCCGCCTCGCCCAGCAGCGCCCCGAGGTCGGCGCCCTGCTGCGCGGCCAGTTCCGGGTCGTCCTGCTGGACGAGTACCAGGACACCTCCGTCGCCCAGCGGCTCATGCTCGCCGGCCTCTTCGGCGCCGGCCCGGACGGCACCGGCGGCGGCCACCCGGTGACCGCCGTCGGTGACCCGTGCCAGGCCATCTACGGCTGGCGCGGCGCCTCCGTCGCCAACCTCGACGACTTCCCCCGGCACTTCCCGAAGGCCGGCGGCCGCCCCGCCGACCGCTACGCGCTCAGCGAGAACCGCCGCAGCGGCGGGCGCCTGCTCGCCTTCGCCAACGAACTCGCCGCCCCGCTGCGCGCCATGCACGAGGGCGTCGAGGCGCTGCGCCCGGCCCCCGGCGCCGAACAGGACGGCTACGTGCGGGCCGCGCTGCTGCCCACCCACGCCGAGGAGGTCGACTGGCTCGCCGACTCGATCGCCCACCTGGTGCGCACCGGCACCGCGCCCGGCCGGATCGCCGTGCTGTGCCGGGGCGGCGCGGCCTTCCCGGACATCCACGCCGCGCTCGTCGCCCGCGAGGTGCCGGTCGAGGTGGTGGGCCTGGGCGGGCTGCTGCACCTGCCCGAGGTGGCCGACCTGGTGGCGGTCTGCGAGGTGCTCCAGGACCCGACCGCCAACGCCGCCCTGGTGCGCCTGCTGGTCGGCCCGCGCTGGCGGATCGGCCCGCGTGACCTCGCCCTGCTCGGCCGCCGGGCCGCCGAACTGGTGCGCACCGAGCGGCCCGAGGGCGTGGAGGCGCTGGCCGCGGCCGTCGCCGAGGCCGACCCGACGGAGGTGGTCTCGCTGGCCGACGCGGTGGAGACCTTCCTCGACGCGGACCAGGTCGACGACCTGCCGTTCTCCGCCGAGGCCAGGGTGCGCTTCGCCCGGCTCGCCGCCGAGCTGCGCGAACTGCGCCGCTCGCTCGCCGACCCGCTGATGGACGTGCTGCACCGGGTGCTGACCGTCACCGGCCTGGAGGTCGAACTCGCCGCCTCCCCGCAGGCGCTGGCCGCCCGGCGGCGGGAGACCCTGCACGCCTTCCTGGACGTCGCCGCCTCCTTCGCCGACCTGGACGGCGACCCGGGCCTGGCCGCCTTCCTCGGCTTCCTGCGCGCCGCCCAGGAGTACGAGCGCGGCCTCGACAGCAGCCTGCCCGGCGGCGAGGACACCGTGAAGGTGCTCACCGCGCACAAGTCCAAGGGCCTGGAGTGGGACGTGGTCGCCGTCCCCGGCCTGGTGAGGGGCGCCTTCCCGTCCGGCTCCGCGCGCGAACGCTGGACCAGCACCAAGCGGGTGCTCCCGCACGCGCTGCGCGGCGACGCCGCGACCCTGCCCGACGTGCGCGGCGGCTGGACCGGCAAGTCGATGGCCGCGTTCAAGAAGGAGCTGGCCGAGCACTCCGGCACCGAGGAACTGCGCCTGGGCTACGTCGCCTTCACCCGCCCCCGCTCCCTGCTGCTGGCCTCCGGGCACTGGTGGGGGCCGAGCCAGAAGACCGTCCGCGGCCCGTCCGCCTTCCTGGAGCAGCTGCGCGCGCACTGCGAGCGGCCCGGCGCCGGCGAGGTCGAGCACTGGGCCGAGCAGCCGGAGAAGGGCGCCGTGAACCCGGCCCTGGCCGCCGCCGTCGAACGCCCCTGGCCGCTGCCGCTGGACCCGGACGCCCAGCACGCCCGCCGTCGGGTCGCCGAGGTCGTGCGCTCCCGCGTCGGGGGAGCCCCGGCCCCCGAACCGGAACCGATGGCCGTCGAGGACCAGCGCCAGGTCGCCTCCTGGGATCGCGATCTGACCGCGCTGCTGGGCGAGTTGGAGCGCTCCCGGCGCACCGCTCGGGAGGTGCCGCTGCCGCCCGCGCTGTCCGCGACCCAGCTGCTGCGGCTGGCCGCCGACCCGGACGGCTTCGCCCGCGACCTCGCCCGTCCGATGCCCCGCCCCCCGCAGCCCGCGGCCCGGCGCGGCACCCGCTTCCACGCCTGGGTGCAGTCCCGGATCGAGCCGCTGCTGCTGATCGAGCCCGGCGCGCTGCCCGGCGCCGACGACGACGGCATCGAGGACGAGCAGGACCTGGAGCGGCTCAAGGAGGCGTTCCTGCGCACCCCGTACGCCCGGCGCCGGCCCCACCGGGTCGAGGCGCCGTTCCAACTGGTGCTGGCGGGGCGGGTGGTGCGCGGCCGGATCGACGCGGTCTACCGGGACGGTGAGGGGGTGACGGAATCCGGTGGTGTGTCACGCTACGAAGTGGTGGACTGGAAGACCCACCGCGAGGAGACGGCCGACCCGTTGCAGCTCGCGGTCTACCGGCTCGCCTGGGCGGAGCAGGCGGGCGTCGATCCCGAGCAGGTCACGGCTTCGTTCCTGTACGTCCGCAGCGGACGGATCGTGCGTCCGGAAGGACTTCCCGACCGAAAAGAGTTGGAACGGCTTCTGATCGGGAACAGTGACTAATGAGTCACGCAGAGCATCCAAGTCATCACGCCGACGCCCGAAACCTGTGCGTCGTGCACGTTTCGTGCCTATTGTGGGGTCGGTAACCGGTCAACCCCCGTGCTCCGGCCGCCAGCGAGGCCCGCATTCCCTGACCCTCAGTCATCACCGCAGGTGCCCCCGGGCACCGGCGTCTTCTGCTGGAGAGACCGAAGTTGAGCGCGACCGGATGGATCACAGAGCGGTTCACCGGGCCGACCCCGGGACCCGCTCCGGGCACGACCGGCACCTGGCCGAGGACGGCGCTCGCGCTGCCCTTCATCGGCATGGCGCTGATCGTCGTCCTCGACCACCTCAGCGGTACCGCGGTGACGGTCGAACCCGCCCTCACCGCCGTACCCGCGCTGGCCGCCGTGGTCAGCCACCGCACCTGGTACCCGCTCGCCATCGGCCTGTGCACCGAGGCGGCGGCCTTCCTGATGGCCTTCCGCGGCGACGCGCTCGGCGAGTCCGTGCACGCCGCCAGCGTCATCGCGATCCTGCTGGTCGCCGCGATCGGCTGGGTCAGCGCCACCCTGAGACTGCGCCAGGAACGCGCCCTGGCCGACGCCCAGCTGGTCGCCTCGATCGCCCGCCGGGTGCTGCTGCGGCCCGTCCCCGACCGGGTCGGCAGCGTGCGCGCCGCCGTCCACTACGAGGCCGCCGCCGCCCACGCCCGGATCGGCGGCGACCTGTACGAGGTCGTCAACACCCGGCACGGCGTCCGGGCCGTGGTCGGCGACGTGCGCGGCAAGGGCCTCGGCGCGGTCGAGACCGCCGCCGCCGTCCTCGGCGCCTTCCGCGAGGCCGCCCACCAGGAACCCGCCCTCGACCGGGTGGCCGGCTGGCTCGCCGTCAGCCTCGACCGCGCGCTGCACGAGAACGACCACCCCGGCGTGGAGGAGGAGTTCGTCACCCTCGTCCTGATCGGGGTGCGGTCCGACGGCACCGCCGAACTCGTCAACTGCGGCCACCCCTCGCCGCTGCTGCTGCGCGGCGGCCGGGTCCGCCCGCTCGAACTCGCCGAAACCGTACCGCCCTTGGGCGTCCTCGATCCGGCCGACGTCCACCCCCCGGTGCACCGGGTCCCGCTGCACGGCGACGACCGGGTGCTGCTGTTCACCGACGGGGTGATCGAGGCCCGCGACCGGTCCGGCGCCTTCTACCCGCTCGCCGAACGCTTCCCGCGCTGCGCCGACGGCCGCCCCGCCGACGTCCTCCAGCGCCTGCACGAGGACGTGGTGCGCCACGTCGGCCGCCAGCTCGGCGACGACGCCGCCATGCTGCTCCTGCAGTACGACCCGACCCCGCCCGCCCTCGCCCACCTGCCGCAGCAGGCGGGCGTCCTGACGAACAGCTAGGCGCTACAGCGAGACCCGCACCAGCAGCGGCCGGTGGTCCGACACCGCGGCGCGCGGCGCCGCCGCCGGGCCCACCGCCGCGCGCGGCACCCCCACCGCCAGCACGTGGTCGAACTGCACCGCCGGCCGGTGCGAGGGGTAGGTCGGCGTGCGCGCCAGGTCGTACCAGCCCTGCAGCCGGGCCCGCGGCTCGCGCATCCGCCGCCGGCGCGGCTCGGCCGCCGCCGGCCGGGCCCGCCGGGCCGCCCGCAGCTCCCGCACCCGCACCCGCGGCGCGGTGCGCTCCAGCGCCGTCGCCCCGCCGAGCACCGTGCGCGGCACCGCGCCGACCAGGTTGAAGTCGCCCAGCACCAGGTACGGCTGCGGCAGGTCGGCGATCCAGCGCCGGATCCCGGCCAGCTGCGCCATGTTCCAGCCCGGCACGAAGGACAGGTGCGCGGCGACCACCGTGAACGGCCCGCGCTCACCCTCCAGCACCGCCGCCAGCGCCGCCCGTGGCTCGTCCGGCACCGGGGTCAGTCCGCGCCGCCCGGCCACCCGCAGCGGCAGCCCGAACGGCGCCGGGGCGAAGCGCCGGGCCCGCCAGTGCCGCACCGGCAGCCGGGTCAGCAGCGCCGTCCCGTACGAGGGCGGGGCGCCGTCGCCGACCTCCCCCGGCCCGTACACCCGCAGGCCGTTCGGCCCGGACGGCTCCGGGACCCAGCCGGCCACCGGCGCCGGGCGCCCGTGCAGCGCGGCGGCGAAGCGCCAGTCGCCCGCGCCCATCGCCTCGGCCGCCACCGCCGCCTGGTCGGTGCCGCCCGAGCGCTCCTGGTGCCGGTCCACCTCCTGGAGGGCCAGCACGTCGGCGTCCAGTGCGGCGATCGCCCCGGCCAACGGAGCCCCCGCCTCGACCGGGTAGGGCCGCGGCGCGCCGTCCGGGGCGAGCGGCTGACCGTGCAACAGGTTGAAGGTGGCGATGCGCAACTGGCTCACACCGCACGACGGTACCCGAGGGGGCGCGGCTTGAGGCCGTAGGGCATACCGGGTATACATACTGAGTATGTCCATCCGTCACGGTCTGCTCGCCCTCCTCGACCAGGGGCCCCGCTACGGCTACCAGCTGCGCACCGAGTTCGAGGCGCGCACCGGTGCCACCTGGCCGCTCAACGTCGGGCAGGTCTACACCACGCTGTCCCGACTGGAGCGCGACGGCCTGGTCGAAGCCGCCGGCGAGGACGAGGAGGGCCACCAGTTCTACGCCGTCACCGACGCCGGCCGCGCCGAACTGCGGGCCTGGTTCGACACCCCGGTGCCCCGGACCAGCCCCCCGCGCGACGAACTGGCGATCAAGCTCGCCATGGCCGTGACCGTCCCCGGAGTGGACGTCTCCGCCGTCGTCCAGGGCCAGCGCCGGCACAGCATCAAGGCGCTGCAGGACTACACCCGGCTCAAGGGCCGCGCCCTCGCCGGCGAGACCAGACCCGGCACCGTGCCCTCCGAGAGCAACGACCTCGCCTGGCTGCTCGTCCTCGACCAGCTGATCTTCCAGACCGAGGCCGAGATCCGCTGGCTCGACCACTGCGAGACCCGGCTCGCCCAGCAGGCCGAACTCCAGCAGACCCGCGCCGCCGAGGCCGCCCGCGACGGCGCCGCCAGGAAGCCCGGCCGACTCGGCCGCCGCACCCGCGCCTAGGACCCGTCGGGGGCCCGGCCGAGCCGGCCGCCGCACCCGCGCCCCAGGGCCCGCCACTCGATCCACAGGGCCGACGCCCCGAACGTCCGGCCCGCACCCAGCAAGGGGGGAACCGTGTCCCACACCGACCAGTCCCGGCAGGCGCCGGTACTGCACCTGGAGGACGTCACCCGCGTCCACGGCCAGGGCGCCGCCGAGGTCCAGGCCCTGCGCGGCGTCGACCTCAAGGTCCACCCCGGCGAGTTCGTCGCCGTCATGGGCCCCTCCGGCTCCGGCAAGTCGACCCTGCTCACCCTCGCCGGAGGCCTTGACACCCCGACCACCGGCCAGGTCCTGGTCGAAGGCGTCGCCCTCGGCGCCCTCAGCCGCAAGAAGCTCGCCCAGGTCCGCCGCCGCTCCGTCGGCTACGTCTTCCAGGACTACAACCTGATACCGGCCCTCACCGCCGCCGAGAACATCTCGCTGCCGCGCGAACTCGACGGCCTGTCCGCCCGCGCCGCCCGCCGCGAAGCCCTCGCCGCCCTGGAGGAGCTCGGTATCCCCGAACTCGCCGACCGCTTCCCCGACGACATGTCCGGCGGCCAGCAGCAGCGCGTCGCCATCGCCCGCGCCCTGATCGGCGACCGCCGCCTCGTCCTCGCCGACGAACCCACCGGGGCCCTCGACTCCACCACCGGCGAAGCCGTCCTCGCCGTCCTGCGCGCCCGCTGCGACGCCGGCGCCGCCGCCATGATGGTCACCCACGAGGCCCGGCACGCCGCTTGGGCCGACCGGGTCGTCTTCCTGCGCGACGGCCGCATGGTCGACGAGTCCGTCAGCCAGGACGCCGCCAGCCTGCTCGTCAGCGCCGCCGCCAACAGCAAGCAGGTGGACGAGTGAAGCCCAGCGCCTGGCGGCTCGCCCTGCGCATCGCCCGCCGCGACGCCCTGCGCGCGAAGGGCCGCAGCGCGCTGGTGATCGCCATGGTCGCGCTGCCCGTCCTCGGCGTCACCGGCGCCGACGTGTTCTACCGCAGCTCCACCCTCGAACCCGCCGAACGGATCGTGCGGATCATGGGGCAGGCCGACGCCGAACTCGACCTGACCGAACGCGGTTCCACCGTCAAGCAGGCCCCCGACCCCAACGACGGCGTCTTCACCGACAATCCCAAGTACGACGCCAAGGACGGCGCGGCCCCGGCCTACAACCCCGCCCAGCAGCGCTCGCTCGCCACCGAGCCCGCCGAGCTGGTACGGCAGTTGCTCCCGGCCGGCACCACCCTGCTGCCCGAGCGCGACGGCCCCGGCAGCGCGGCCAGCAGCGCCGAGGGGCTGCTCAGCACCCAGACCAGCGAAGCCGACCTGAACGACCCGGTCTGGCACGGCCGGGTCAACCTGGTCCGTGGCAGCGCCCCCGCCAACGACCACGAGGTCGCCGTCACCCGCGAGTTCCTCGCCCGGTCCGGCCTCAAGGTCGGCGACCGCACCACCGTGCGCGGGCTGGAGTCCACCCCGTTCACCATCACCGCCGTCGTCGAGTACCCCGGTGACCTCAAGGTCACCCAGATCATCGCCCGGCCCGGCGCCCTGGTCGGACCGCTGGCCGGCGCCCGCGGCACGGACCAGGGCCAGAACCCCGGCCAGGACCCCGCGCCGACCGCCGCCCGCAACCCCGCTCAGAACCCGGCCCCGGCGGCCTCCACGGCCCCCGACACCGCCACCCGCTGGCTGGTCAAGCTCCCCGCCGGTGCCACCCTCGACTGGGCCAAGGTCACCGAACTCAACGGCTACGGCTTCACCGTCGCCTCCCGCACCGTCCTGCTCGACCCGCCCGCCCGCGCCGACGTCCCCTTCTACGTCGAGATGGACAAGCGCACCGGCGGCGCCGGCACCGCCTTCTTCGACCGCACCGCCGTCGTGATCGCCGGCACCGTCGCCGGTATGGCCCTGCTGGAGATCGTGCTCCTCGCGGGCCCCGCCTTCGCCGTCGGGGCCAGGCGCTCCCGGCGGCAGCTCGGCCTGCTCGCCGCCGCCGGCGGTGACCGCGGCAACGTCCGCGCGGTGGTCCTCGGCGGAGGCATCGTCCTCGGCGTCACCGGCGCCGCCATCGGCCTGGGCCTCGGCGTCGCCCTGGTCGCCCTGCTGCGCACCCAGGCAGAGGACTACGCCGGCCAGCGCTTCGGCCACTTCAACCTCCAGCCGCTCGACCTGCTCGGCGTGCTCCTGGTCGGTCTGGTCACCGGGCTGCTCGCGGCCGTCGTGCCCGCCGTCCAGGCCTCCCGCCAGGACGTCGTCGCCGCGCTCACCGGCCGCGACTCGCTCAAGCCCCCGAGCCGCAAGCTCGCCCTCCTCGGCCTGGTGATGCTCGCCGCCGGCGCGGCCCTCGCCCTGCTCGGCGCCACCAGCGGCTTCGCCAGCCGCAGCATCGCCGTGCTGGGCGGCTCCGTGATCGCCGAACTCGGCATGGTCGCCCTCACCCCGTACCTGGTCGGGCTGTTCGGCAAGCTCGGCCGCTGGCTCTCGCTCGGCCCCCGGCTCGCTCTGCGCGACTCCGTCCGCCACCGCGGCCGCACCGCGCCCGCCGTCGCCGCCGTCATGGCCGCCGTCGCCGGCTCCGTCGCGGTCAGCATCTACCTGGCGAGCTACGACGACCAGCAGCGCCGCGAGTACGTCGCCAGCGGTCCCGCGGGGGCCGTCATGCTCGGCGGCTACATCAGTGACGACGACGCCAAGCTGCTGCCCCAGCTGCGCGACACCGTGGAACGGTCCATCCCGGACCTCGGCCCGCGCGCCGACGTCGCCCGGGTCACCTACAAGGGCGACTGCACGGGGGGCACGCCCTGCGGCTACATCCGGGTCGAACTCCCCAAGGAACTGCGCTGCCCCGCCTACGAGAGCGACAGCCCGCTCGGCATCGAGGAGATGAACCGGATCATCTCCTCCGACCCGCGCTGCAAGGTCCGCGAACGCGGCAGCAACCACTTCAGCAGCCTGACGGCCGGTGACGCCACCCTGCTGCACAACCTCTACGGCGTCACCGACCCGGCCGTCGGCAAGGCCCTCGCGGCCGGCAAGGCCGTCGTCTTCGACCCGCGCTACCTCAAGGACGGCAAGCTGATCCTCGAGATCAGCGAACCGCTCGACCCCAACGCCGGCGGTTCGAGCAAGCCGGTGCGCACCGAGCGCGCCATCGACGCCGTCCTCGCGTCCGCCACCGTCCCGGTCTCCGGCCAGGCCGTGCTCAGCCCCGAGACCACCGCCCGGCTCGGCCTCGGCACGACCCCGGCCGGCTCGGTCTGGCTGCCCGCCTCCCCGCCCACCGACGCCGCCGAGCAGAAGGCCAACGGCGCACTGGCCAAGGTCAGCGACCACGACCAGTTCTCGGTCGAGCGCGGCTACCAGTCCCGGGCCGGACTGATCGGACTCGGCCTGTCCGGCTTCGCCTCCCTGGTCGCCCTCGGCGCCGCCGGCATCGCCACCGGGCTGGCCGCCGCCGACTCCCAGCGCGACCTGACCACCCTGGCCGCGGTCGGCGCCGAACCGCGCATCCGCCGCTCACTGTCCGGTTTCCAGTGCGGGGTGATCGCCGCCATGGGGACCCTGCTCGGCACGGTCTGCGGGGTGCTGCCCGCCGTGGCCCTGCGCAAGGTCCAGGGCCTGGCGAGCACCTACCCGGGCATGAGTCCCGAGGAGATCGCCCAGAGGTCGTCGGTGGTCTTCCCCTGGCCCACCGTCGCCGCCACCGTCGTGGTGCTGCCGCTGCTCGCCGCGGGCCTGGCGGCGGTCCTCACCCGCTCGCGGATCTCACTGCTGCGCCGCACCGGCTGAGGCCGACGCTCCCTTCCCGTCACCCCCGTCCGCGCGGCCGTCGCCACGGGGGTGACGGAGCTTGCGGGGGCTGCGAGGGGTTGCACGGAGGCCGCGGGGGTGACGGACGTTGAGAGGGGCGACGGAGGTGACGGAGGTTACAGCCCCGACGGGGTCCGGCACCCGGGCGGCCGGGTCCCGCACCCGCACGGGCGAACTACAGTCGTCGGTATGACGAGAACCCCGGACAGCGCCGTCCGCTCCTTCATCGACCAGCACCAGGCCGCCTTCCTCGCCGACCTCTCCGACTGGCTGGCCATCCCCTCGGTCTCCGCCGACCCCGAGCGGGCCGGCGAGGTGCGCCGCTCCGCCGAGTGGCTGGCGGCCAAGCTGCGCGCGACCGGGTTCCCGGTCGCCGAGGTGTGGGAGACCGACGGGCTGCCGGCGGTGTTCGCCGAGTGGCCGTCCGGGGACCCGTCCGCGCCGACCGTCCTGGTCTACGGGCACCACGACGTGCAGCCCGCCGCCAAGGAGGACGGCTGGGACACCGAGCCCTTCACCCCGACCGTGGTCGGCGGGCGGCTGTACGCGCGCGGCGCGGCCGACGACAAGGGCCAGGTGTTCTTCCACACCCTCGGCGTGCGCGCCCACCTGGCCGCCAGCGGCCGCACCGCCCCGGCCGTCAACCTCAAGCTGCTGGTCGAGGGCGAGGAGGAGTCCGGCTCGCCGCACTTCGCCGACCTGGTCCGGCGCGAGGCCGAGCGGCTGGCCGCCGACGTGGTGGTCATCTCCGACACCGGCATGTGGTCCGAGACCACCCCGACCGTGTGCACCGGCATGCGCGGCCTCGCGGACGCCCAGCTCGACCTGTACGGGCCGGACACCGACATCCACTCCGGCTCCTTCGGCGGCGCCGTCCCCAACCCGGCCCAGGTCGCGGCGGAGCTGGCCGCCGCCCTGCACGATGCCGACCGTAGGGTCGCGATCCCGGGCTTCTACGACGGGATCGTGGAGCTGACGGAGCGCGAGCGCGAGCTGTTCGCCGAGCTGCCCTTCGACGAGGCGCAGTGGCTGCGCGTCGCCAAGTCGTACGGCACCCGTGGCGAGGCCGGGTACTCCACGCTGGAGCGGGTCTGGGCCCGTCCGACCGCCGAGGTCAACGGCATCTGGGGCGGTTACACCGGCCCCGGCGGCAAGACCATCGTGCCGTCCTCGGCCCACCTCAAGCTGTCCTTCCGACTGGTCGCCGGACAGGAGGTGGAGAAGGTCCGCGAGGCCGTCCGGGCCTGGGTCGCGGAGCAGGTCCCCGAGGGCATCCGGTACGAGCTGGTCTTTCCGGGCGCGACCCGGCCCTGCCTGACCCCGCTGGACCACCCGGCGCTGCAGTCCACCGTCCGCGCGATGGGCCGCGCCTTCGGGCAGAAGGTCCTCTTCACCCGCGAGGGCGGCTCCGGGCCCGCGGCCGACCTCCAGGACGTGCTGGGCGCGCCGGTGCTGTTCCTCGGCATCTCGGTGCCCTCGGACGGCTGGCACTCGGTCAACGAGAAGGTCGAGCTGGACCTGCTGGCCAAGGGCGTCGAGACCGCCGCCTACCTGTGGAGCGACCTGGCCGAGAACTTCCGGCCCGGCGCGTGAGCCCGTCCGCGCACCACCGCAGTCAGACCACTCATCCGGATGATTCACCACGTGGGGATGGAACGAAGTGAGCACCGTGCCTGAGACCGAGCGCCCGCAGGCCCTGGCCCTGGCCAGGGCGGGGGTGGACCGGGCCGCCGAGCACCGGTTCGACGAGCCCTGGCTGGCCGCGGCCTGGAGCCACCCCGCCACCCGGGTGCTGCCGATCGCCGGCGGTGAGGTGTTCGTCGTCGACACCGCGCAGGGCACCGAACTCGTCCTGCTGCCCTCCTTCGAGGCGCCGCAGACCGGGGACCGCTACTTCCTCGGCACCGACGAGGACGGCGTCTCCTACTTCGCGCTGGCCGGCGAGAGCCTGCCCGGCCGACTGGACGGCGACGCCCGCCCGGCCGGACTGCGCGAGGTCGGCGCGCTGCTGTCCGACCGCGACGCCGGCCTGCTGGTGCACGCCGTCGCCCTGGAGCACTGGCACCGGCTGCACAGCTTCTGCTCGCGTTGCGGCCACCCGACCGAGAAGGCCGGCGCCGGGCACGTGCGGCGCTGCACCTCCTGCGCGGCCGAGCACTACCCGCGCACCGACCCGGCGGTGATCATGGTGATCACCGACGAGCAGGACCGCTGCCTGCTCGGCCGCCAGGCGCTGTGGCCGGAGGGCCGCTGGTCCACGCTGGCCGGCTTCGTCGAGCCGGGGGAGTCGATCGAGCAGGCGGTGGCCCGCGAGGTCCACGAGGAAGCGGGGGTGCGGGTCGGGGAGGTCCGCTACGTCGCCAGCCAGCCCTGGCCGTTCCCGTCCAGCCTGATGCTCGGCTTCATGGGCAAGGCCCTGCCCGGCGGCACCGAGATCACCGTGGACGGCGAGGAACTGGCCGAGGCGCGCTGGTTCTCCCGCGAGGAGCTGCGCGCCGGGATGGAGGCCGGCGAGATCCTGCCGCCCTCCGGCATCTCGATCGCCCGGCACCTGGTCGAACTCTGGTACGGCGAACGACTGCCGTCGGCGGCGCGCTGGTAATCCTGTCCGAATTTCCGGGCAGGTCCGGCACGTCCAGGCCACGTCCGGGCGGTCCAGGGGGTCCAGGGCTTCCGCGCGGTTCCGCGCCGAGGGGGCGTGCGGCTTATGCCGCGCGCCCCCGATTTCCTTTCCCGCCCGTTCCCGAATCCGCCACGACCAGCTGTTCGTGGCCGGACGGGCCAGTTCTGCTACCACCACGCGCTCCGGGGCCCCCACCGCCGACCCGCGCGGACGACATTGCCGGAAACGGCTGAAACCGCGTCACCGCCCTCGCTACATTCACTCGGGTGACAATCCCCCGGGGCACCGCCCAATCCCCCAAATACCAGCGCCTCGCCGCCGACCTGCGCCGCCGGATCGCCGAAGGCGAGTTCACCACCGACGCCGCCCTCCCGGTCGAGAGCGAACTGGAACGTCAGTACGGCGTCGCCCGCAACACCGTCCGGCTCGCCGTCGACGTCCTGGTCAACGAAGGCCGCCTCGTCCGACTCCAGGGCAAGGGCACCTATCTGCGCGAACACCCGGTCCTCGACCACCACGCCTACGGACCCACCCTGCCCCCGGCTCCCCGCGACTGCCTCGCGGCCCCCTCCGGCGTCTACCTCGGCGAAGCCGCCGAAGCCGGGCGCGAACTCAGCACCGACTTCGAGATGATGATCGTCCGGGCCCGCGTCGACATCGCCGAACGCCTCGGACTGCGCCCCGGCGAGGCCGTCGTCGTCCGCCGCCAGCTGCGCCTGCTCGACCGCGAGCCGTACTCCATCGAGGAGAGCCACTACCGGGCCGGCCTCGCCGCCGGCACCCCGCTGATGGAACCCGACCCCGTCGAAGGCGGCGACGAAGCCGTCCTCGCCGCGCTCGGCCGCACCGAGATCGGCGCCGTCGACCACCTCGTCGCCCGGATGCCCGGCCCCGAGGAGGCCCAGTGGTTCCAGGGCGGCCCCGGCGTCCCGCTCGTGGTCCAGACCCGGGTCACCTACGACCGGCGCGGCCCCGTCCGGGTCATCGAGACCCGCTACTCGGCCGACCGCAGCCGGCTCGTCTACGGCATCGGCGACCTCGGCGCGCGCACCACCCTGCCCGCCCCCGCGGCCCCCGTCGACCCCGCCCGGGCCGACGCGCCGTGAGGCGCGCCCGCCCGGCGGGCCACCGCTGACGCCCGGTCAGGCGGCCAGGGCCTTCTTGACCTGGATCAGGCTCGGGTTCGTCATCACGACCTGCTCGCCCCCGCCCACGGGCTGGACCAGCACCGTCGGCACCGTCTGGTTGCCGTTGTTCACCGACTCCACGAAGGACGCCGAAGCCGGGTCCTCCTCGATGTTGATCTCGGTGTAGCCGATGCCTTCACGGTCCAGCTGGCTCTTGAGCCGGTTGCAGTACCCACACCAGGTCGTGCTGTACATCGTCACGCTGCCGGACATCGAGGGGGCTCCTTCACAAGAGGGGTTCGTACGGTCTCACAGCCGCAACGCCCACCGCGGGGCCGGCATTCCGGCGCCCGTACCGGGGAGATCCGGAGTGGTGCGTCACGATGCGGAGCGATCATCCTGCGATCACACCGGGCCTGTGGACAACCCCGTCCCCGTTGTCCCGGCGGGCTGAGAGGATGGAACGCATGCAGGAAGACCTCTTGAGCGGCAGCCCCTATGACGGCCCCCACGGCTCCCCCTGGGCCGACCCCGGCGCCGCCACGGGCCCCGACGCCGTGCTCGCCGGGCTCGACCCCGAACAGCGCGCCGTCGCCACCGCCCTGCACGGCCCCGTCTGCGTCCTCGCCGGCGCCGGCACCGGCAAGACCCGCGCCATCACCCACCGCATCGCCTACGGCGTGCGCAGCGGCGTCTACCAGCCCGCGCAGGTCCTCGCCGTCACCTTCACCGCCCGCGCCGCCGGCGAGATGCGCGGCCGGCTGCGCCAGCTCGGCGCCGACGGCGTCCAGGCCCGTACCTTCCACGCCGCCGCCCTGCGCCAGCTCCAGTACTTCTGGCCCCGCGCCGTCGGCGGCCCGGTGCCCCAGCTCCTCGAACGCAAGGTCCAGCTCGTGGCCGAAGCCGCCGGCCGCTGCGGACTGCGCGTCCAGCGCACCGAACTTCGCGACCTCACCGCCGAGATCGAATGGGCCAAGGTCACCCAGACCGCCCCCGAGGACTACCCCGCCGCCGTCGCCAAGTCCGGCCGCGAAGCCCCCCGCGACCCCGCCGAGACCGCCCAGGTCTACCGCGTCTACGAGGAGACCAAGAGCCGCCGCGGCACCATCGACTTCGAGGACGTCCTGCTCCTCACCGCCGCCATCCTGGAGGACCGCCCCGACATCGCCGACCAGGTCCGCAGCCAGTACCGGCACTTCACCGTCGACGAGTACCAGGACGTCTCCCCGCTCCAGCAGCGCCTGCTCGACCAGTGGACCGGCCCGGGCGGCGGCGCCAGCCTCTGCGTCGTCGGCGACGCCAGCCAGACCATCTACTCCTTCACCGGCGCCACCCCCGACTACCTGCTGAACTTCCGCAGCCGCCACCCCGAGGCCACCGTCGTCAAGCTCGTCCGCGACTACCGCTCCACCCCCCAGGTCGTCCACCTCGCCAACGGACTGCTCGCCCAGGCCCGCGGCGAGGCCGCCCGCCACCGCCTCGAACTCGTCTCCCAGCGCGAAGCCGGCCCCGAACCCGTCTACACCGAGTACGAGGACGAACCCACCGAGGCCGAGACCACCGCCCGCCGGATCAAGGACCTCCTCGCCACCGGCGTGCGCGCCAGCGAGATCGCCGTCCTCTTCCGCACCAACGGCCAGTCCGAGGTCTACGAACAGGCCCTCGCCGACCTCGGCGTCCCCTACCAGCTCAAGGGCGCCGAACGGTTCTTCGAACGCCCCGAGGTCCGCGACGCCGGCGTCCTGCTGCGCGGCGCCGCCCGCGCCGCCGCCGACCCGCTCACCGCCGGCGCCCCCGACCTGGCCGGCCAGGTCCGCGCCGTCCTCGCCAGCCGCGGCTTCACCCCCGAACCCCCCGCCGGCTCCGGCGCCGTCCGGGACCGCTGGGAATCCCTCGCCGCCCTCGTCCGCCTCGCCGAGGAGTTCGAGCGCACCCGCGCCGCCGAAGGCCTCGGCACCGACCTCGCCGCCTACGTCGCCGAACTCGACGCGCGCGCCGCCGCCCAGCACGCCCCCGCCGTCGAAGGCGTCACCCTCGCCTCCCTGCACGCCGCCAAGGGCCTCGAATGGGACGCCGTCTTCCTCGTCGGCCTCACCGAGGGCACCCTGCCGATCATCTACGCCAAGACCGACGAACAGGTCGAGGAGGAACGCCGCCTCCTCTACGTCGGCGTCACCCGCGCCCGCAAGCACCTCAGCCTCTCCTGGGCCCTCTCCCGCTCCCCGGGCGGCCGCGCCTCCCGCAAGCCCAGCCGCTTCATGGACGGGCTGCGCCCCGGCTCCACCGCCCCTGGCGCACGCACCGGCGCACGGGGCGGGCGGGGGAGCGTCGAGCCCGGCGAGCGCTCGGCCGCCCGACGGGTCCGCGGCCCGGTCAAGTGCCGGGTCTGCGACAAGCCGCTCACCGACGCCGTCGAACGCAAGCTGCGCCGCTGCGAGGACTGCCCGTCCACGATGGACGAGGCGCTGTACGAGCGGCTGCGCGAGTGGCGGGCCCAGCAGGCCAGGAAGCAGGGCGCCCCGGCGTACGTGGTGTTCACCGACGCGACACTGATGGCGATCGCCGAGGACGTGCCCGCCAGCCGCCAGGAACTGGCCCTGATCTCGGGGGTCGGCGCCATGAAGCTGGACAAGTACGGGGCCGCCGTGCTCTCGTTGTGCGCGGGGGAGGAGCCCGAGGAGGATCCGGACGGCGTCGAGGACGACGGTCCGGTCGATCCGGCGTGAGCCGGCACGGGCGCGGTCCAGGGGACTGCTCGGGGGACTTCGCAACCGCTGTGCAACGTCGCGGCGAGCGCCGCGCGATGCCGTGGCGACCGCTGCGCAACGCCGCGCGGATCGTGCCGCGGACGGCGTCGCGTGAACTCGCGTGAAAAATAGTTTGCGCGGCATACCGGGAGCGCAATAGCCTGCCGGAGCGGTCAAGGGGACGCGGTCGCACGGGGTGACACCTGTGCCGATTCCCCTCGCCCCACAGCTACACCGAGACAGACATCCGAACATTCGGAGCCAGGGGAACCAGGCTCCGCGAGACGCCGAGAGGAGGCGAAGACAGTGGGAAACATCATGATCACCAAAATGACTGGCCAGACCGTTGTCGCTGCCTCCCTGCGTGCCGCCCGTCTGCGGGCGCTCGCCGAGCTCGGTGGAACCGGTCTGGGTCTCGACACCACCGGTGTCTCCGTCGCCTCCGCTGTCAGTGGTCTTGGACACACTGATCTGTGCCTCACGGGCGGCAGGAGTGTCGAAGGCACCGTCGTCGAGACCGGTCTGTCCCGTGACTGGGCGTCGGTCGGCGCGTCGCGTCCCGAGCGCGATGAGCGACCGACCCAGGCACCGAAGGCGGCCGTAGCCGCCGCCATGCATGGCGGCTATGCGCAGGTCATCGGTGCCGGAAACGCCCAGAAGCAGAACGAGCAGCAGATCAACCAGGCCATGGCCGCCTTTATCGGCGCCAAGGCCATCCGGATGCGGGCCTTCCGCGGGCCTGAACCCTGGAGAGAACGAACCTGAGTCAGCCTCAGGTCGGCACCTCCAGGGCCGCGGAACCCGTCACACCGGGATCCGCGGCCCTTCTGTTTTGTCCGGTACGCAAGACCACCCAGGCCCCCCGGGGCCTCCGGCCCAGCACCACCAGTCCACTGGGCCGGAACCACTGAGAAGACGAGGAAGACGCACCAGTGTCCACGGTCATCACGCCGCCCATCCCGTCCGTACCGCCGACAAGCCAGATCACCAAGGCCGACCAGGCCGACCCTCCGGAGGTTCCGTTCATGCAGCTCAACTCGATCGAGCAGGCCGAGGCGCTCGGTCTCCCCATCCCCTGCCGCGCCTTCGACCCGGAGGTCTTCTTCGCCGAGACGCCCGCCGACGTCGAGTACGCGAAGTCCCTCTGCGGCACCTGCCCGGTGAAGGAGGTCTGCCTGGCCGGCGCCCTCGAGCGTCGCGAGCCGTGGGGCGTCTGGGGCGGCGAGCTGTTCGTCCAGGGTGTCGTCGTGGCCCGCAAGCGGCCGCGTGGCCGTCCGCGCAAGACCGAGGTCATGGCGTGAACCCCGCCGACCACGTCAGGGCCGTCCGCCGGGGAGAGCAGCCCCCACTGGACACCGTCCTCCGCCGGTCCGTACGGATCGCCGCCGCCAAGGCCGACTCAGCGGCCCGCATCCGCCCATTCCCGAGCACGCACCACGAGCAGGACCACTACATGACCCCCGCCGCCATCGATCCCACCGTCCGCGCCGAGCAGACCACCGAACTCCAGATCCAGAACAGGACCCTCGAAATGCAACTCCTGCATGAATCCCTGGCCCGTGCCCATATGCAAGACAGGCTCCACGAGGCCGAGGAACAACGCCTCGTCAGCCGCGTCGTCCGGGCGCGCAAGCTCCGGCAGCGGGCCGAGCGTGCCTCCATGCGGGCTCGCAAGGCGCTCGCCGTCGCGCTGATGTAGGCGCGCACCGCCGCTGATCCGACTGACCCCCGTCGTGCCGCAGGCCGCTCCCCGTTCGCGGGGAGCGGCCTGCGGCCGTTGTGGCCGGCTGTCGCCGTTCCTCAGGGGCGGGCGGGCTTGGTGCTCTTCCTGGCCGCTGCCGGGATGCGCTTCGCGGGCTCGGCCGGCTCTACGGCCCCGACTGCCTTGACTGGCTTGGCTGCCTTCACCGCCTTGGCTGCCTTGACCGCCTTCGCGGGCGGCTCGTCGGAGAACTCGGGCAGCCACTCCAGCATCTCGGCGCGGAACGGTGCCTTGGCGCCCAGCTGGCACAGCACCCCGATGGTGCTCAGTGTCACCCGGTGGATCAGCAGGTACGCGGGCGGCAGGTTCAGCTGCTTTCCCAGGTTGTAGGCGGGCGAGCGCGGATCGGCGATCCGGGCCGCCTGGGCGCGCATCCAGGCCCGGGTGAAGTGGAAGCTGTCCACCGCGGCCGGCTCGATGATCGGCAGCAGGTAGTCCAGCACCGCGTCCGGGTCCAGCTGGATCGAGGGCTTCACGAAGCCCTCCTCGCGCAGCATCTTCAGCACGCCCGCCGCGTCCCCGGCCAGCGCCATCCGCAGCGAGGCCCCGATCGGCGCGGGCAGCCCGCCCGGCAGCCGGTCCACCGTGCCGAAGTCCAGCACTCCCAGCCGCCAGCCCCCGGCCGGGCCGTCGTCCTTCAGCAACCGGAAGTTGCCCGGGTGCGGGTCCGCGTGCAGCAGGCCGGTCCGGGACGGGCCGGCGAACAGGAACCGGGCCAGCAGCTGCCCGGCGCGGTCACGCTCCTCCTGGGTGCCGTTCGCGATCACCTCGGCCAGCGGGATGCCGTCCATCCACTCGGTGACCAGCACCTGGTCGGCCTGCGCCACCACGACCGGCACCACGATGTCAGGGTCGCCCGCGAACTCCTCGGCGTGCCGGCGCTGGGCCTGGGCCTCCAGCTCGTAGTCCAGCTCCTCCGAGACGCGCTCGCGCAACTCGGTGATCAGCGGCTTGATGTCCAGCCCGGGGATCAGCGGGCCGACCAGCCAGGCCACCCGGCTCAGCTGGGAGAGATCGGCGAGCAGCGCGTCGCCCGCGCCCGGGTACTGCACCTTGACCGCGACCTGTCTGCCGTCGTGCCAGACCGCCCGGTGGACCTGGCCGATCGAGGCGGCCGCCGCCGGGCGGTCGTCGAACTCCAGGAACAGCTCGCGCCAGCTGTCCCCGAGCCGCTGGGCGAGCGCGGTGTGCACCTTGGCGGCGGGCATCGGGGGAGCCGCGTCCTGCAGCTTGGTGAGCGCGGCCCGGTACGGCCCGGCGACCTCCTCGGGCAGCGCGGCCTCGAAGACGGACAGCACCTGCCCGAACTTCATCGCCCCGCCCTTGAGTTCACCCAGGACCTTGAACAGCTGGTCGGCGGTGGCCTGCTGGAGCTCGGCCGTCACCACCTCGGCGGAGCGTCCGCCGATGCGCTTGCCCAGCCCGAGCGTGGCACGGCCGGCTATCCCCAGCGGCAGGGCGGCGAGCCGTGCCGTGCGGGTCACTGCCTTGCGCGGAAGATCGCTCACCCGGGCCTCCAATCCCCTGGCCCCCCGACACCGGACGGCCCACCATCACTAGGCCATTGTGCCCGCTTCCCGACCTGCTCCCGCCGGTATTCACGGGGGCCGACGGTCGGTGGCATCTCTTTGCGGGGAGTTGGGCGGCTCGGTCCGGCGGGCCGCTGCCAGTGGGGCACCCGGTGTGGCGGTCCGGTGGTCGGGCGCGGGGCGGGCCGGGGACGGTGCTGTCCGGTAGCCGGCACAGGAAGTCGGTGGGGCCGATTTCCTGGGCTGGCGGGTCCTATGCGTCGGCTTCGGCGGTGCGGCGGTGCGGCGGTAGGTGGCCAGGTGGACGCCGGTCTTGGCGATCGTGGTGGAAACCAGCTCCAGGGTGCGCCGCACGCCGTCGGTCGGGAAGAGCGACTTGCCACCGCCGAGCAGTACGGGCATCACCATGAGCCGGAGCTCGTCCACCAGGTCCTCGCCGAGAAGGGTGCGGACGAGGGTCGGGCTACCCATGATGAGCAGATCGCCGCCGTCGACCGTGCGCTGCTGCCGGACCCACTCGACAGCCCCGGTGCCGGGGACGAGGGTGCTGTTCGTCCAGGTGAGATCGGCTTCGGCGAGGGTGTCGGAGACGACGTACTTCTTGATCGAGTTCATCTGGTCGGCGAGCGGGTCGCCTGCCCGCTCGGGCCATGCGGCGGCCATGGTCCGCCAGGTGCGGCGGCCGAAGAGCAGGGCGTCGGCACTGCTCATCGCCTCGGTGATGAACGGACCGATGGTCTCCGGGTCGAAGAAGGGGTGGGACCAGCCGCCGTGGGCGAAACCACCATCGGTGTCCTCCTGCGGGGCGCCGGGAGCCTGGACGATGCCGTCGAGGCTGGTGAATTCGCTGATCACGATGCGCATGGGGTGCTCCGTCGGTGGCTTGCTCGGGTTTGTGCAATGGAGACCGGGGGATCGGACGAGATTCATTGGCCCCAAGTAGTGACCCTGATCACATTGTTGACGCTTCGGGGGCCCGCCCCTCCCCCCGCCCCCCTCCTCCCACCTCACCCGCCGCCTGCCCACCCACCCACTTCCAGCCCTCGCCCCGCTCCTCGGAACAGCGGCTCCCGCTTCCCCCGGCCCGGGGGGGGGGGCCCCCCCCGGGGGGGGGGCGGGGGGGGCCCCCCCCCGGCGCCCCCCCCCCCCGCGGCCCAACGCCCCAGGGGGGGCCAGGGCCCGGGGGCGCACCCCCCCGGGGCGCCC
>NZ_JBIRJC010000023.1:0-48363 GCF_044329365.1 Kitasatospora sp. NPDC017646
CCGCATCCGGCGGGACAGGAGCCGGTGCGACTGACGACGAATGCCAAGCTGCCAGACCGAAACCCCCGCCGCCAAGACCCCCTCGCTACGACCCCCCGTCGTAGCCGACAAGGCCGGCACCGATCCGACGGCGGGGCGCCACCGCGAAGGCGCGATTCCCGGTAACCCCCGCGGACCTGCACAAACGCCTCACGATCACGAGCCAGGCAGCCTCAAAACGGTGCAAAACGGACATCACTATCCGCCGTCGTGCTACGCATTCGCATGTGAGGGCACTCACCCCACAGACCCCGGCGACCTCACCGACCGACCCACCGGCCACCACGCCGAGTCACCACACCGCGGGCGCCATCGAGACCGCCGTCACACCCCGTCCCGGATCGCGGGAGGCTCTGGACCAGTGCCCGGGCGCCGCACGAGGCCGAGCGAGCCGGGCCGCGCTACCTCGCCGGGTGTTCCGGGTGCGTCAGGTTGGCCCCGCTGCGGGGGTCGAAGAGATGGATCCGGGCCGTGTCGACCCGGAGCTCCAGCGGGGCGCCCTCGGTTGCGCGGGTGGCGGTGTCGAGCCGGGCCACGACGCGCTGCTCCCGCATGCCCGTGTCGGCCCGGCCCGAGTCGGCGGCGAGTTCCGCGAGCTCGGGCAGTCCCGCCGTCGGCGCCGGTCCGCCCTCCTGTCTGAAGTGGACGTAGACGTCCGAGCCGACGGACTCCCGGACATCGACGGTGACGGTGACGGTGACCCCGCCGCCGTGCTCGGCCAGGGACGCGTCCTCGAAGTCCTCGGGGCGGATGCCGACGATCAGCTCGCGCGGGGCGGCCGCCCGTTCCAGGGCCCGCCGGGTGCGGTCGTCCAGCGGCAGCACGCCCAGCGAGGTACGCAGCGCGTCCTGCTCCAGTGCGGCGCCGAGGAAGTTCATGGCGGGCGAGCCGATGAACCCGGCGACGAAGAGGTTCACCGGTTCGTCGTACAGGTGCTGCGGCGAGCCGACCTGCTGGACGACGCCCGCCCTCATGACGACCACCCGGTCACCGAGCGTCATCGCCTCGACCTGGTCGTGGGTGACGTAGACGGTGGTGGTGCCCAGGCGGCGCTGGAGGGCGGCGATCTGGGTGCGCATCTGGACCCGGAGCCTGGCGTCGAGGTTGGAGAGCGGCTCGTCCATCAGGAAGGCCTTGGGCTCGCGGACGATCGCCCGGCCCATCGCGACGCGCTGGCGCTGCCCGCCGGAGAGGTTGGCGGGTTTGCGGTCGAGGTGCTGGGTCAGGTCCAGGACGCGGGCGGCCTCCTCGACCTTGGCGGCGATGGTCGCCTTGTCCGTCCTGGCCAGGCGCAGCGCGAAGCCCATGTTGTCGCGCACGCTCATGTGCGGGTAGAGGGCGTAGCTCTGGAAGACCATCGCGATGTCGCGATCCTTGGGCGCGCGGTCGTTGACGACCTGCCCGGCGATGCGCAGGGTTCCGTCCGTGATGTCCTCCAGACCGGCGATCATGTTGAGCGTGGTGGACTTGCCGCAGCCGGACGGGCCCACCAGGATCACGAACTCGCCGTCGGCGATGGTGAGGTTGACGTCGCGCACGGCGAGGGCGCCGTCGGGGTAGCGCTTGGTGATGCCGTCGAGGACGATCTCGGCCACGGTCCGCCTTCCTGGTCCGCCGGGTGGGGCGGTCTCATCCTTTGACTGCGCCGGCGGTGAGGCCGGCGACGATGCGGCGCTGGAACAGCAGTACGAAGACCACGATCGGGATCGTGATGATCACGGCGGCGGCCGCGATCGAGCCGGTCGGCTGCTCGAACTGGGAGCTGCCGGTGAAGAAGGCGATGGCGGCCGGTACGGTCCGGGCGGCGGTCGTGGAGGTCAGCGAGATGGCGAACAGGAAGTCGTTCCAGCAGAAGATGAAGACCAGGATGGCGGTGGTGAGCACGCCCGGTGCCGCCAGCGGTGCGATGACCAGCCGGAACGCCTGCCAGGGCGTGGCTCCGTCGACCTTGGCCGCCTTCTCCAGGTCCCAGGGGATCTCGCGGAAGAAGGCCGAGAGCGTGTAGATCGCCAGCGGGAGCGAGAAGGTCATGTACGGGATGATCAGCCCGGCCCAGGTGTCGAAGAGGCCGAGCACCCGCTCGATGTTGAACAGGGGGGAGACCAGCGAGATCGGCGGGAACATCGCGATCAGCAGGGAGATCCCGATCAGCAGCCGTTTGCCGGGGAAGCGCAGCCGGGCGACCGCGTAGGCCGCCATCGTGCCCAGCACGACGGCGACGGTGGTGGCGATCACCGCGATCCCGATCGAGTTCACCAGGGCCCGGGTGAACTCCGAGGTCTCGAAGATGCCGCGGTAGTTGGCCCAGGTCCACCTGCGCGGCACGAAGTTGCCGTCGGTGAGGGTGGCCGGGTCCTTGAAGGAGAGCGCCACGATCCACCACACCGGGAAGAGCGCGTAGAGGACGACCGCCAGATCGGCGATCGCCCAGCCGGTCAGGGTCCGGGTCCGGCGGGCGCTCATCGGTGCTCCGGTTCGGTGCCCGGCGCGGCCGTGCCGAACAGCTTGACGAAGACCAGGGCGATGAGCGCCACGCAGACGAAGATCAGGACGGAGATCGCCGAGCCGATGCCGAGGTTGAGCGCGGTGAAGAGGTTGTCGTAGCCGAGGATCGAGACCGAGCCGGTGCCGTTGGAGCCGCCGGTCAGCACGTAGACGTTGTCGAAGATCCGGAAGGCGTCCAGGGTGCGGAAGAGCAGGGCGACCAGGATCGCCGGTTTCATCAGTGGCAGGATCACCAGGCGCAGCCGCTGTGCGGGGGTCGCGCCGTCCACCATCGACGCACGGACGGTCTCCTCGGGCACCAGCGCGAGGCCCGCGAGCAGGAGCAGGGCCATGAACGGGGTGGTCTTCCACACCTCCGCGAGGACGATCAGACCGATGGCGGGCCACTGCTCGGTCAGCGGGGCGCTGCCCCCGGGCAGCAGGGCGGCCAGGTAGCCGGTGCCCGGTGTCCAGGCGTACTGCCAGGAGTAGGCCGCGACCACGGTCACGATCCCGTACGGCACCAGGACCGCGGTGCGCACGGTGCCGCGGCCGGCGAGGGCGCGGTGCATCACCAGGGCCAGGGCGAGTCCGAGGGCCATCTCGACGGCCACCGACACGACGGTGACCAGCACGGTGACGCCGAGCGCCTGCCACCAGAGGGGGGAGCTCAGCACCGCGCCGTAGTTGGCGAGTCCGACCCAGTGCGCCTGGCCGGGGAACCGCAGGTCGTAGCGGTGCAACGAGAGGTAGACGGCGTAGCCGATCGGGTAGGCGGTGACCGCGAGCATGACGACGACCGCGGGCGCGCAGAGCAGCAGGCCGAGCCTGCGTTCCTCGCGGGCGCCCCGGGAGCGTCCGGCCGGTCTCCGGAGGGAGGCGTCGTGGGTGGGGGTGAGTGGTGTCACGGGATCAGCCCCTTCGAGCCGAGGGCGTCCTGGATCTGCCCGTGGAGGTCGGCCACGTCGTTCTCCGGGCGGATGCCGGCGGGCGGGGAGAGGGTGTGGGAGATGGCGATGGACACGTTCTGGTAGGCGGGGGTCTGCGGCCGGACGCTCGCGGTGTCGAGGGCGGCGAGCACGTCGGCGGCGAAGGGGTAGCTCCGGGTGAGTTCCGCGGCCTGGTACAGGCTGCGCAGCGACGGTGGGAGGCCGCCCTTCAGCGCGTTGGTGAGCTGGTTGTCCCGGCTGCGCAGGCACAGGGTGGCCTCGAAGGCGAGGTCGGCGTGCCGGCTGTAGGCGCCCACCGCGAGGTCGATCCCGCCGATGGTCACGCTGGCGGGGCGGTCGGGCGTCACGGCGGGGTAGGGCGCCCAGTGGAAGTGCGGGAACAGTTCGGGCCGGTTGGCTTTCATCGACGGGTAGACGAACGGGTAGTTGAGTTCGAAGGCGGCCGTGCCGGACTCCATGGCGAGCCGGTTCTGATCCTCCATCTGGTTCGGCAGCGAGGGGTCCGCGGCCGCGGAGGTCGCCAGGTCGTGCATCACCGTGGCGGCCGCGACGGCGGCAGGCCCGAGCGAGGGTGCCTGGGCGTCGGGGGTGAGGATGGAACCGCCGGCGCTGGTGACCAGGGTGTTGAACCAGACCGTCAGTCCCTCGTACTGGGCGCCCTGGATCTCCACGTAGTGCGGTTCGCCCGCACGGGCCAGGTCCTGCGCGGCGGCCAGCATCTCGCCCCAGGTCCTGGGCGGGGTCCGGACCAGGTCGTCGCGGTACCAGAGCAGTTGGGTGTTCGAGTTGTACGGCGTCGCGTACAGCCGGCCCCGCCAGGTCGCGGTGCGTACCGCAGCGTCGAGCGTGTCGGCGGTGCCGCGGTCGCGCAGCTGCCCGGTCCACTCCCGGATCCATCCGGCCTCGGCGAACTCGGCGGGCCAGGTGACGTCCAGGCCGAGGATGTCCACGCCGGTGTCGTGGGCGGCCATCCGGCGCACCAGTTGCTGGCGTTGGCCGTCCGCACCGCGGGGCAGCTTGTTGTAGCGGATGGTGTAGCGCCCGCCGGACTGCTGCCCGCAGTGGTCGGCGGCTTGCTGGAGTGCGCCCGAATCGTCCGGGAAGTTGTACCAGTTCAGTGTGACCGGGCCGCCCGGCCCGCTGCTCCCGCAGCCGGCCAGGGTGGACGCGACCACGGCCAGCCCGGCGACGGCGCTCGCCCACCGTGATCGGAGGCTGGGGACCCTGGGCATCGTTCTCCCGTGGTGGGGCGGACCGACCCCGCCGACCCTAGTCCGCTGCCCCGGCCACGTCCCCGCGTGCCGCGCCGTCGACCAGCCGGACGGCCCAGCCTCCGGAGGTCGACGGTACGGTCCGGGTCTCCCCGCTGCTCAGCGGCGCGGCCCCGCCACGGCGTACACCAGGGTGCCGGACGCGAAGAGGGACCAGGCGACCGCGGCGGCCGTCGTCGTGTCCGGCGGAAGGACCATCCACTTCATCACCTCGCCCACCCGGCCGTCCGGGGTCGGGACGAGGAGGACGCACCCGAGCCAGGCGGTCGGCGGGGTCCAGGCGAACTGCGCGCCGAACAGCGCCGCCCCGAGCGCGGCCAGACCGACCAGGCCCGCGGCGTCCCGGACGACGACCTCGGTGGGGACGAGTTCCGCTCCCGCCGTCTGGACCGTCAGCAGCGCCACGGCGGCGACCGCACCGCTCAGGAGCACGTGCGCCGCCCTGCGGGGCACCCACCGGACCGCGGCCGTCCGCTCCAGCACCACGTCCGGCCCACCGAGCCCGACCGAAGCCGCCGCCACGTGCGCGGTGAGGACGAGGACCGCCATCCCCGAGCCGGCCGGGCCGGGCTCGACGAGGGCCCACACCGCCAGCGTGACGAGCGCTACCGCAGCGGCCGAGCCGGGCACCTGCCGTGACCGGGCGTACAGGATCAGCCACCTCATCGGCCGGCCTCCCCCGCCAGTCGCAGGAGCCGGTCGCCCGGCTCGCAGGAGAAGGCCGCGGCCCGCAGGTCGTCGATCCGGGCGCGCTGGTCGGCTGGTGGCGCCGCCATCAGCTCCTCCCAGACGGCGTCGGCGTCCGTCCAGGTCTTCCGCGCGTACGCGTCGGTGCCCTTCTCCAGCAGCGGCCGGAGCTGTGGGTCGTGCAGGGCCCAGCTCACGGCGATGCTCTGGAGCGCGATGTCTCCGCTCCCCGCGCCCTCCCAGTCGTTGTTCCCGTAGCAGTTCGGTGCCAGCCCCTGGGAGATCAGCGCACGAGTCAGTGCCTCACCCTTCGCGTCGGCGAACAGCCGTTCGTCGAAGTCGACCAGCACCACGTCCTCGGAGAGCCCGCGGGGGTCACCGAGCGCCCGCGGCCGGTTGTCCTCCCGCACCGAGTGGGGTGCCCGGTCGCCGAGGAGGCCGCGCAGCACGCTCAGCGCCTCCTCGCCGCGCCGGGCGAGCTCGTCCAGGCGGACGCGGTTCGCCCGCGTGACGCAGACCGGTCCGTCACAGACCAGGGCGGCGGCGGTGCTGTCCACGACGTAGGTGTCGCGCGGTTCGGCCGGGAGGACCGACAGAGCCAGGGCCGCGCCGACCAGGACCGGGACCACCGCGAGCAGCCGTGCCCGGCGGCCGACCGCCGCCAGCAGGGCGAAGCCGGTGCCGAGCAGGCCGAGCAGCCAGAGCGTCTGGCCCAGGTGCACCGAGCCGGACAGCGTCAGCAGCATCTCCCGCGGCTCCGCGACCGCCGGGGACAACAGGGCGAGCCGATTCGACGCATGGCTCGCCGGGACGGGGCCTTCCATGGTCGGCCTCAGCAGGAAGCCCGTCAGCAGGAGGAAGCCCACCACCAGGGCCGGCGGGGTGAGCACGTGGGGCAGGGCCCGCGCGACGCCCATGCCGAACACGGCCCCCGCGACCAGCGCCAGCGCCGCCACCAGTGCGATCGGCAGCCAGCCGGGCGGCACGTAGGCGGTCGGGCCGAGGGCCACTTGGACCCCGCCGACGAGGACCAGCAGGCCGAAGCCGGCCGCCAGCGTCGACGCGACGGCCCCGGCCGGCAGCGCCGCGCGGCGCCAGGCCGGCAGCGGTGTGGTCACCAGCAGTTCGGCCATGCGCGAGCGGGACTCGCGCAGCCCGTACACCGCGCCCACGCCCACCACGAGCGGCCACCAGAAGGCCAGCAGGTAGCGGGTCCACAGGGCCATGGAGGTCCACTGGGCCGTCCAGCCCGCAGTGCCCCTCCACCAGATCCCGTCGATCAGGAAGAAGACTGCGAGGCTCCCGACCAGGACGACGGCGCCGGCCCACGGGGCGAGCGAGCGCCTCAGTTCGATGCGCAGGACCCGTCCGTTCACCAGATGCCCCCCGGACGGCCGGAGTCGAGCAGCGCCGAGTAGCCGCGTTCCAGAGGGCTGTCGCCGGGGTGT
This sequence comes from Kitasatospora sp. NPDC017646, assembly GCF_044329365.1. Lineage (NCBI taxonomy): Bacteria > Bacillati > Actinomycetota > Actinomycetes > Kitasatosporales > Streptomycetaceae > Kitasatospora > Kitasatospora sp. NPDC017646. The sequence goes on from NZ_JBIRJC010000023.1 coordinate 6,880, forward strand.
TCGGGGCCTCCCGCAGCGGCCAGGTCCTCGGGCGTGCCCTGGAAGACGAGGCGGCCGTCGGCGAAGAGCACCACGTCGGAGCAGGCGGCGGCGACGTCCTCCACCAGGTGGGTGGAGACGACCACGCAGGTGTCCCGGCCCAGTTCCTGGAGCAGCTCGCGAAAGCGCAGCCGCTGCGCCGGGTCCAGACCGGCGGTCGGCTCGTCCAGCAGCAGCACCGCGGGGTCGTTGACGATGGCCTGGGCGATGCCGACCCGTCGCACCATGCCGCCGGACAGGGTCCGCATCCGGTGGTCGGCGCGGTCCGCGAGGCCCACCCGTTCCACGGCCCGCTGGACGGCCGCGGGGACCTCCGCCTTCGGCACCTCCTTCAGCCAGGCCATGTACTCGACGAACTCACGCACCGTGAAGCGCTTGTAGTAGCCGAAGTCCTGCGGGAGGTAGCCGAGCCGGCGCCGCAGCGCCCGGTGGTCGCCCGCACCGCCCACTGCGGTGCCGAGCAGTTCCAGTTCGCCCGCGGTGGGGCGCAGCACGGTGGCCAGCGTCCGGATCAGGGTGGTCTTGCCGGCTCCGTTGGGCCCCAGGAGGCCGTGGATTCCGGTACCGAGGGAGAGGTCGAGGCCGTCGACGGCCATCTTCTTCCGTCCGACGCGCACTCTCAGGCCGTCGGCCCGGATCTCCCAGGCGTAGGTCCTGGGTGCGGTGTCGGCCGTGCTCGTCATGGGTGTCATGCGGTCCCTTTCGGGGTCGAGGAGGGCTTCACAGCGTCGAGTACGCGTTCCTGCGGGCGATCACGGCACCGGCGCCGACGGCGAGGAGCAGCCCCCACACGGGCGCCCGGTCCGGCTGCAGGAGGAGTTCCGGGGCGAGGGGGGCGTGTCCGACGGCCCAGGCGGGGACCACCGCGAGGGCGCCCCACGCGGCCGCCAGCCCGACGGCGGCGCGGGTCACGCCGATCACGCTGCCCAGCGCCAGGGCGGTGGAGGTGAAGGCGAGGGAGGGCAGCAGCCACTGGGCGGCTGCCACGGTCCCGGTCAGCCAGCCGCCCAGCAGGAGTCCGGGCAGCACCACCAGGAGGACGGCCGTGGTGCGTCGCAGGAGCAGGGGCAGGCCGGCCCGGGGGGTCGAGGCCGTCAGTTCGTGGGCCGGGTCGAGGGCGCGCGACCACGACGCGGCGACGCCGCACAGCGGCAGCACCGGCGCGATCGGCACCAGCGCGGAGGTGCCGCCGAAGAACGCCGGCGGCGCGAGCGCGCCCAGCAGCAGCGCCGTCACGGTGACGGCGACGGTCATCGCCAGCCACGGGGTCATGACCGGTGTCAGCCCGGCCGGAACCCACCCCGGCCGGAGGCGCCGGGCGGGCGCCGGACCGACCGCGGCCAGCTGCGGTTCCAGTCCGGCCCGGACGGTGTCGAGGAGCGCGGCGACGTCGGGCGCCCGGCCGGCCACGGCGGCCGCCAGCAGGCCGCGGCACGGCGCGCAGGCCTCCAGGTGGGCTTCCAGCGCCCACACCGTGTCCGCCGCGATCGTGGTGTCACCACGTGCGTAGTCCTCGATCAGCCGCCCCGACGCGTGGTCGCCGTCGGTGTGCCCGTCCCGCGCCGTCCGACGGGCGCCGTGCCCGGCACGGCCCTTGACGATCCGCTCGCTCATGCCAGCGCCTCCCGCATCGCGATCCGGGCCCGGCGGGCACGGGTCTTCACCGTGCCCTCGGGCAGTCTGAGCAGGACGGCGGTCTCCCGGACGGAGAGGCCGTCGAGCACGGTGGCCCGCAGCACCTCACGCAGTTCGGGCGCGAGCCGCCGCAGGGCGTCGCCGACGTCGCCGCCGACGGTCCCGGCGAGCGCCTCCTCCTCGGCGGCGGGCACCACCGCTCGATCGGCGGCGGCGGCAGGGGGTTCGGCGTGGTGGGCGCGGCGGCGGAACGCGTCGACGAGGCGGCGCGCCGCGATCGTCCAGAGCCATCCGACGGCCGTCCCGCCCACCGCGCTGCCGGCGAACGCGCCCGCCGCCCGCCACACCGCCAGGTAGGTCTCCTGCATGACCTCGGCGACGATCTGCTCGTCCGCGCAGCGGCGGCGCAGCCGCACCGCCAGCCACGGCGCCGTACGCCGGTACAGCTCGTCGAACGCCCTGCGGTCACCCTTGGCCACGAGCTTGACGAGGCGTTCCTCGTCCAGCTCCTCCGGTGCTCTCCTGAGTGATCTCACACCAGCCAGACGCCCGCCCCGGCGCGCAGGTTCTCACCCGCCCGTGACCTGCGTCACACTGGCGAGCCGGTCGGCGTGCTCGTTACCGGGCGAACTCCCCCGCCGCACCCGGGCCGACGCGCGCGGCACGCGGTCGAGTCGCCGGCCTCCAGGGGGCTGCACGGTCCCTCCTTGCCCTTGGACGCGGGATGGACCGTGTTGTCCGCCATGTTGCGCCACTGCTCGGCGGCCCCCCACGGACCCGCGCCCCCGGAGCAACCCGCCCTTCCCTCCGCCGCGGTCAGGCCCGGAAGGGGCCTTCGTCGACGAACACCCGCAGCAGCCGGGCGAAGGCCCGCGCGTCCGCCGCCGGCCAGGAGGCGAGCGAGTCCTCGATACGGGCCGCCAGCCGCTCCCGGGTGGCGCGCACCACGCCCTGCCCGGCACCGGTCAGAACCAGCAGCGTCGCGCGCCGATCGCCGGGGTCGGCCTCGCGCCGCAGCAGGCCGGCCTCCTCCAGCCGGTCGGCACGGCGGGTCACGGTGGTGCGGTCGAGGCCGACCTCGCGCCCGAGGTCGGCGGCACTGCACGGACCGGTCCGCGCCAGACCGCTGAGCACCGGATAGGTGAGCTCGTCGACCGCCTCGCCCAGGCCCTCGGTCAGGTGGGCGTGGAGGCCGGCGCGCGTGCTGCGTCGCAGCAGCAGCCCCAGGGCCTCGGCGATCTCATGTCCCGTCGGATTCGTCACTCCCCAAGATTAGCGTGTGTCGAGCACGCTTTTTCTCTCCGACCTGCTCCTCACCCCCGAACGCGACCTCGACGAGGCCGCCGACCGCCGCTTCGCCCCTGCTCGAAGGCGCCGAGCACGACCGGAACATCGGCAGCGCCCGCTGACCACCCGGCCGCCCACGGCGTCTGAACCGCCCCACGGGAAGGGGCGGCCCGAGCGGGCCGCCCCTTTTCCCTGCCATCGGTGCGAGGTCGGGTCAGGAGCGCGGTGGCAGCCGGTGGAGCCGCACGTCGGTGAGGTGGCCGTCGTCCGCGCGGGCGGTCAGGTAGGTGGCGAAGGGCTGGCGGCGCCGGTCGGTCGGGGACCCGGGGTTGAGCAGCCGCAGACCGCCGGGGGCGCGGCTGTCCCAGGGAATGTGGCTGTGTCCGAAGACCAGGACGTCCGTGTCGGGGAAGCGCGACCGGCACCGCTGTTCGCGCCCCCGGGCCGGGCCGGTCTCGTGGACGACCGCGAAACGCAGCCCCGCCAGTTCGGCACGGGCCACTTCGGGCAGCCGTTCGCGCAGTTCCGGCCCGTCGTTGTTGCCGTGGACGGCGACCAGCCGCCGGGCCCGGGCCTCGAACAGGTCGAGCGTGGCGGTGTCGAGCCAGTCCCCCGCGTGGAACACCGCGTCGGCCTCGTCGAGGGCACGCAGCAGCGGGGCGGGCAGGGAGCGCGCCCGGGTGGGGACGTGGGTGTCGGAGGTGAGGAGCAGTCGCACTTTTCCGGCTCCGGTCGCGGTCAGGCGCTCAGGCGGGCAGGAGGGGGCGCAGGCCCTGGGGCAGCCTGCCCCGTGCCGGTGGCACCGCGGCGCCTACCCGGGCGCGGGGAGGTCAACCGGGCCGGTCAAGGTCCTGGGGTCCGGGGCCGACACCGGTGCCGTGCCGGGTGGCGGCGCGTGCGTCGGCTGCCGGGACGCACCGGATCGGTCCTGTACCGGCTCGGGCCGTACCGCTCCGCGCCGCGACGAGAATCGACGCACGCCGGGCTGGGCGGCCCGCCGGTCACACGCACGTGACGTGACTCACACGGAACTCCGCGCGGCCGGCGGACAGGGGAGGACATGGAACTGTCACAACGGGCGCGCCTGCGCGCCGGGGACCAGGACGCGTTGGGCGAGGTCTTCGACGCGCACGCCCAGGCCGTGTACGCCTACGCGCTGCGCACCCTGGGGGACTGGGCGGCCGCCGAGGACGTGGTGTCACTGACCTTCCTGGAGGCCTGGCGCCTGCGCGCCAAACTGCACGAGGGCGACGACGAACTGCGCCCCTGGGTCTTCGGGATCGCCACCAACGTGCTGCGCAACACCGCGCGGGCCACCCGGCGCCACCGGGCGGCGATGGCGCGCCTGGCCGAGCGCGAGGCCGTACCGGACTTCGCCGAAGAACTGGTCTCCCGGATCGACGACGGCGCCCAACTGGCCGCCGCGCGCCGCGCACTGCCCGCGCTGCGCCGCTCCGAACGCGAGGTGTTCCGGCTCTGCGTGTGGGTGGGGCTCGACTACGCGTCGGCGGCCGAGGCGCTCGGCGTCCCGGTGGGCACCGTGCGCTCGCGCCTGTCCCGGGCACGGGCCCGGCTGCGCACGCTCGCCGACAACGAGCTGCACGAGCCGTCGGAACGCCGGGAACCGGATCCCACCACCGGACAGGTACGGGGTGGCGGCTTCGAAGCCGCCCGGTCGTTGCAGGAGGAGACCCGATGAACAACCCGCCCGAAATGCTCCCCGCCGACCGCCAACGGTTCCTGAAGGAGCACCTGATGAGTGAGATCGCCGCCGAGAGGGACGCACCGCGCCCGCGGCGCAGGCTGGTGTGGCTGATCGCCTCCCCGCTGGCGGTCGGCGCGCTGGCGGCCGTCACCGTGGTGGCCGTCCCGGACCGCGACCACGGCGGCGCCGCCCCGGCTGGGGCGGCCCCGTCGGCCTCGTCCACCCCGTCCGCGTCACCCACCCCGTCCGCCACCCCACTGCCCGGGCCGACCGACCCCGCGGGCATGCTCGCCCGCGCCGCGAAGGCCGCCGCGAGCAGCCCCGACCCCGGAGCCAGGGCCACCCAGTTCGTCTACCGGCGGGAGATCCAGGACGGCGCCCGCGAGACCAAACACGAACGCAAGTCGTGGTTCCCGGTCGATGGCAGGTCCGGCGGCCTGATCCTGGACCCGACGATGGGCAATGGACGCAACCCGTGGCCCGCCAAGCTGGCGGACTCCCCCGGTGCCCCGCGAACGGCGAGCTTCGACGCCCCCACCTACGAATTCGTCGCCTCCCTGCCCACCGACCCGCAGCAGCTCCTGCAGCGACTGCTCTCCTTCGACCGCGCCAAGCGGGTGTCGGGGACGCTGATGACGCCGAAGCTGTACAACCAGTTCGCCTTCGACGACGTCCAGATGATCTTCCAGAACATCGCGGCGCCGCCCGCCGTCGCGGGAGCGCTCATGGAGGCGGCCGCGAAGATCCCGGGCACGAGCGTGGTCGCCGACGAGGCGGACGCCGCGGGCCGGCACGGCGTCGCGGTGGTCGGCACCAACGGCACCATGCGCGTGGCCCTGGTCTTCGACAGGACCACCGGCGCCTTCCTCGGCGTGCGCGAGGTCCTCCTCTCCGACCTCCCGCCCGCCGGCCCCGACGGCCTCCCGCCCACGGGCGACCCGTCCCCGGGCGCCGGCAACGGCAAGGGCTACGACTACGCCTCGGCCATCCTCACCTCGACCATCGTCGACGGGCTGGAGGCCGAAGCCACCAACTGACCCGAACCGCGGGCGGCAAGAGCCCGCCGACGACGTCCCGTACCGCCCGCCCGAGCGGCGGGGCCCGGAGGCAGCCACGGGGGTGCTGCCTCCGAGAGCGAGGCCTGTCGGACCTGACGGGTCCGACAGGCCTCGCCGCTGCCGTCGGCGCCGGGCGCCCGGACGCCGTCGTGGCGCAGGCGGACGGCAGCGCGGCCCCAGGGGGCGTGTGGCACTCCCCCGCACCCTCGCGGGAACGGGGATCGATGCGCCGAGCAGGACGGCTGCGCCGGTGGCGGTGGCGATCAGGGACGTGCGGACCACGAGGAACCTCCTCATCCGGCGACGCGGTCGCCCGCCGATCCTGGCGCGCGCCCGTCCCGGGCGGTAGCGGGCGCGCGGGGACACCCAGGGGCGCGCAGCTCGTCACGTGCCGGCCGCGCTGCGCGCCACCGCCCGGTCCGCCACCACTCGGTCGACGGCGGCGGCCCTCGGTTCCACGGTGATGTCCCGGCCGGATGACGGCCGGTGGGTGCGGTCAGGCCTCGCCGGAGTCGGCCGGCGCCGCCCCGCCGAGCACGGCGAGGGTCAGCACGTTGCCGGAGATGCCCCAGCCGCCGTCGGCGACCTCTTCGACCAGAACCATGGTGGTGTGACGGGCGCGCTCGCCGTAGATCTCGACGTACAGCTCGGTGGTGCGGGTGACGATCTCCTCCTTCTGCTTCGGGGTGAGGGTCTTCTCGGGGACCTTGAAGTTCGCGAAAGGCATGGCCGGTTGTTCCTTCTCTCACTCAGTGGGGTGTCACGGGGAACTGCCTGCGGTGGGCAGGCGGTCCGGTCCGGTGCGGCGCAGAAGTCGGCGGGGGGGGGGGGACCGGTGGGGTGGCCGCGGGCGGTTCAGACGATTCCGCCGTTGGCGCGGACGACCTGCCCGTTGATCCAGTGGCCGGCCGGGGAGGCCAGGAACGCGACGACCTCGGCGATGTCGGCCGGGGTACCGAGGCGCTCCAGCGGGGACTGGACTGCCAGGCGGGCGATGGTCTCCTCGTCCTTGCCGTCCAGGAACAGATCGGTGGCCGTGGGCCCGGGCGCGACGGTGTTGGCGGTGACGTCCCGGCCCCGCAGCTCCCGGGCCAGGATCAGCGTCAGCGCCTCGACCGCGCCCTTGCCGGCGGCGTACGCGCCGTAGCCCGGGAACGCCAGCCCCACCACGGACGTGGAGAACGTCACGACCGCGCCGCCGGGGCGCACACGACGCGCGGCCTGCTGGACGACGACGAACGTGCCGCGGACGTTGGTGCGGTGCAGGTCGTCCAGGACGGCCAGGTCCAGCTCGGCAATCGACGCCAGGTGCATCCGCCCGGCCGCGTGCACGACGACGTCGACACCGCCGAACTCCGCCTCGGCCGCGTCGAACAGGGCCGCGACCGCGTGTTCGTCGGCGACGTCGGCGCGTACCGCGATCGCCCGGCCGCCGACGGCGGCGGCCTCCTTCACGGCCGCTTCGGCCTCCTCCCGGCTGCCGGCGTAGCCGACCACGACGGCGTACCCGTCGGCGGCCAGCCGAACGACGGTCCGGCGGCCGATGCCGCGCGAGCCACCGGTGACGATCGCGACGCGGGGCGAGGCGGAGGGCCGGGCCGGGGCAGGGGTTGCGACGGGGGACGGGGCGACGGGCATGACGGACTCCTGTGGTGGATGCGGGTCGGGCTACGGCCTCGCCGTCGCCCTGCTGCGTCCTCCACGATCGGCCGGTCCCGCCACCCCAGCCAGGGCTGCGTCCACCCGGGGGATGCCACCCCCTGGCTACGCTCTGGCTACGCTCCGGCCCGCGAGCGATCATGGAGGGGTGAACCTTCCAGAACTCGGCGCCTTCCTCAGGACACGCCGCGACCGCATCCGCCCCGCCGAGGTCGGCCTCCCCCAGGGCCCGCGCCGGCGCGTCCCCGGGCTGCGCCGCGAGGAGGTCGCCCAGCTGGCAGGGCTGTCAGCCGACTACTACACCGAGCTGGAACGCGGCAGCGCGAAGAACGGCGTGCAGCCCTCGACCCAGACCCTGGCTGCGCTCGCCCGAGCCCTGCGCCTGAACGGCGACGAGCGCGACCACCTGTTCCACCTGGCCGAACGGCCGGTCCCGCCGACAGCACACGGTCCGTCGGCGCACGTGCAGCCGGCGCTCCTCGGGCTCCTGGACCGGCTGTCCAACACCCCCGCGCGCGTCATCACCGACCTGCACGAAACCCTGGTGGAGAACGACCTGGCGCTGGCCCTGCTCGGCAGGTCCCCGGCACACCGCGGCCCGGCGGCGAGCTTCGTGTACCGCTGGTTCACCGACCCGCGGGCGCGCGAGATCTACCCACCCGAGGACCACCCGCACCACTCCCGGGTGTTCGCGGCCGACCTCCAGGCAGCGGCCGCCCGGCGCGGCCGGGACGCGGAGGTCACGAAGATGGTCGCCGTGCTGCGCCGCCGCAGCCCGGAGTTCGCGGCGCTCTGGGACACCCACGACGTCGCGGTGCGCCGCACGGACCACAAGAGGATCGTCCACCCCGTGCTCGGTGTCATCGAACTCGACTGCTACAACCTCCTCAGCGAGGACGGCCGCCAGCGCCTGCTGTGGTTCACCGCTCCGCCCGGAAGCCGGGGAGCCGAGCAGCTGGAACTGTTGTCCGTCCTGGGGACCCAGGAGCTGGGCGCCACGGAGGGCATCGCACCGGAGAGCCTGTCCGCAGCGGAATCCGGATCGCAGCGCTGACCGCGCCGCAGCCGGACTGCCGCCTTCGGGGCAGGGCCTGACGGCGCCTCGCCTCGTGCTCCGACTCGCCACGGCGCTCCGCCCGTTGGCGCTTCCAGGGCGGCACCGGAGCTGACCGGGGCGCGGCCGCCGACCAGCGGGTCGGCCGGCCCGCCCGTGGCGGTCAGCCGCTGGAGTCGGCCCGCAGGCGCACCTGCTCCTCCAGGCGGGCCAGGCTTTCCTCCAGCAGCTGCTCGACCTCCTCGCGCGGCGGGGCCGAACGCGCGTCGAAGAGCCTGGTCGAAGACCAGTTCCGGCAGGGCCGGCATGGTTCGGGTGCGCTCGTACTCGGTCATCGGCCACTCCTCGGATCCTGTCCGCACCGGCAACGGGCCGGGCGGCCCGCTGCCCACCCTCGGCCCCGCCCGGCGATTCCGCGACCAGGGAGCCGCCGGCGCACCCGGGGCACCGACCGGCGGAGCCCGTGCGAGCGGTACGGCGTCCGCGACCTGCGGCGGCTCAGCGCCGCCGTCCCGCGTAGGCGGGAGACACCAGCGCGATCAGCACCGCCGCCACGCCGACCTGCAGCAGGTGCCGGATCCAGTCGATCCCGCCGGTGTGCCGCACCCCGAGGTACGAGGCCGCGGCGTTGCCGAGCACCGCTCCGGCCGCGCCGACGAGGATGGTCAGCCACAGCGGCACCGGCTGACGGCCGGGCAGGACGAGTTTCGCCAGCAGGCCTACCACCAGACCGGCGACCAGTGCCCACAGAAGCGTCATGGTCTTCTCCTCCCGTTCGCTCTCCACCTTCCGCAACGCCCGTCGTGTGCCCCGGCGTTGGGCGTTCATGCCCGGCACCGCGGGGCCCGGCCGGCGAGCGCGGGCCGCAGGTTTGGCCGGCCGGTTCGGGGTGAGACGAGAAGGGGGTCGGCAGGAAACGGCCCGGACGGCTCCACCCCCTCCCCTCGGTGCCGCCGTCCGGGCCGCCGCCGACGGTTCAGAGCCCGGCCACCGTGACGACCACACACCGGCGGCCGGGCGCGAGGGGTGTCCGCCACCGCGTGGGGGTGTAGTGCTGGGCGATGGCCGGAACGTCCCTGGGGTCCAGGGTGCGCCCCGACGCGAGGAACCGTTCCAGCAGATGTTCGACGGGGCTGAGCGGCGGGGTCGGGTCGGCCGTTCCTCCAGGGGACGCGATGTCCCTTCCGGCCGCTACCCAGTGGGTCCGTCCGGCGGGGGCGGCCACGCCGTGGTCGTCACCCCGGACCGTTCCGGCCGGGGTCGTGGCACCACGACCGGGAAAGGCCCCCCGGGGTGCGGGTCCGGGCCGGGTGCATGAGTCCGCCGCGCCGGGAAACAAGTACCGTGTGGGCGAAACACGAGGGCGCACGCCCGTCGCGGCCGACGGCCGGCTGGGCATGCCCGCCGAGCACCCCGGCCTCAGCGATCCGCACTACCTGCGGCGCCGCCGGGCCCTCGCCGCCATGGCCCGCGGGCACCGGGTCGGCGATCCCGCACCGCTGGTCGACTACAGCGCGAGCGAGGAACGGACCTGGCGGATCATCCACCGGGCGCTGTGGGCGGCCCAGGACGAGCACGCCTGCCGCGCCGTCCTCGACGCCAGGGCGCGGGCGCCCGTTCCGGCCGACCACATCCCGCAGCATGCCGAGGTCGGAGCGGAACTGCGGCGGACGACGGGCTTCGAGTTCACCCTCGCGGGCGGGGTCGTCGCCAACAAGCGGTTCCTCGGCTCGATGGCCGACGGCTACTTCCACGCCGTGCAGTTCGTCCGCCACCCCGCCGTACCGCTGTTCACACCCGAGCCCGACGTCGTCCACGACGTCTTCGGCCACGGGATCCACCTGTCCTGCCCGGCGTTCGCCGACATCTACCGCCTGATCGGGGGAGTCGCCAGGCGCATCGACGATCCGGACGTCCTGCAGATGATCAGCGACGTCTACTGGTTCACCCTGGAGTACGGCGTCCTCGAGGAGGACGGCGTGCCGAAGGCCTACGGCGCGGCCCTGCTGTCCTCCTACGGGGAGATCCGGGGCCTGGGGCGGCCCAGCGTCCGCGCGCTGGACATCGAGGCGGTGCTCGCCACCCGGTACGAGATCTCCGGCTACCAGCCGGTCCTCTTCAGCGCCCGCTGCCTCCACGAGGTCGCCGACACCCTGAACGGCTTCCTGGAGAAGCTCGACGACGGGAGCGCCGCGCGCTTCGGGCGCGCCCGGCCCGCCTGAGCGCTCCTCGTCCGCCCGCTCCCGTCCGGGCGCAAGGTCACGTCGTCGCGCGGCATGCCCGACACCCCGGACGGTTGCCGCGGTGCGGCGAGAACTCCGTCAAGGTCGTCGTTGTCGGCCCACACCTCGCAGATACGTCTCCACGACGAGGTCGGCCGCCGCGCCCGCGTCGAGGTCGGGCAGTTCGCGGACGGCCAGGTGCAGGAGCTGTCGCAGGAGCGCACCCGCCCAGCCCGGCGGGAGTCCGGCGCGCAGCAGGCCTTCGTCCGTGGCTCGTCGGAGGAACGCGTCGACCTGGTCGGCGAACCCGTCGCGGCGCGCCCGGGTCGTCGGGTCGGCGTGCAGGAGGCCGGGTTCCACGGGCCAGTCGCGGTTGACGGTGATGATGCCCTCGGCGTAGCGGTGGAGTGCCACCGCGACCGGGGCGTGCGGGAGGCGGGCGGCCTCGATCACCCGCTCGACCGCGTCGAGACGGGCCTGGCGGACGGCGGCCAGGAGTTCCTCGCGGGAGGCGAAGCGCCGGTAGACGGTGCGCCGGTCGACGCCCGCCGCGGCCGCGATGGCGGCGATGCTCACCGACGCGTTCTCGGAGAGGAGGCGGGCCCCGGTGGTGAGGACGACTTCCACATTGCGGGCGGCATCGGCTCTCATCACCGCAGTGTAACCACCGGTGTGGCCGATCCCGGGTGGTAGCGCAACGATGGGATGGTGGCAGACGTGTAAATTGCTACACCAGTGTGACAGTTGAAGGCCCCTCAGGCCTCGATCAGTGGTGGGGACGGGACGTGGCCGCAGACGGCAGGCTCGGCATCGACGGCATTCGGCCCTGGCCCGGCGCCCTGGACCCGTCGGGCGTGGGGTTGGTCGGCCGGGCGCCCGAACTGGCCGTGCTGGCCTCGTTCGTGACCGCGCCCGAGGGCCAGGCCCTGGTGCTGCGGGGCGAGGCGGGCGTCGGAAAGAGCGCCCTGGTCGACCACACGGCCGGGCTGGCCGTCCGGCAACGGCACGCGCTGATCCGCGTCACGGGGGTGGAGGCCGAGTCGGAACTGCCGTTCGCCGGGCTGCACCAGTGCCTCTACCCCGTACTGGACCTCGTCGCCCGCCTCGGCGAGCGGCAACGGGCACTCCTCGACGTGGTGTTCGGACACGGCACCGGCGAGCCGCCGTCCGTCATGGCCCTGGGCATCGCCGTGCTCGACCTGCTGTCCCTGGCCTGCGCCGAGCGGCCGCTGACGCTGCTGATCGACGACGGGCACTGGCTGGACGACGCCAGCGCCGAGGTGTGCGGGTTCGTCGCCCGCCGGCTGGCGGCCGGTCCGGTGAAGATGCTGATCGCCCTGCGCACCGAGGAGCGTTGCTGCTTCGACAACGCCCGCCTGCCGGAGCTGCCGGTGGCGCCGCTGTCGGACGAGGCCGCCGAACGCCTCCTCGCGCTGCACCACCCGCGGCTCGACGCACGCACCCGCCGCACCGTCCTCGGTCTCGCCCGGGGCAACCCGCTGGCCCTGTACGAGCTCCCGCCCCACCCGACCGCGCCGCAGCCCGGCGGCGACCTGCCCGGCGGCGACCTGCCGGGCGGCACCGGCCTCCCGCTGCCCCGGCGCCTCCAGTTCCTCTACGCCGCACGGATCGAGCGCCTGGAGCCCGACACCCGTGCCGAACTGCTGCGGGGCGCCCTCGACGGCACCGCCGGCCGGCTGCGGGACGTCCCCCGCGGCACGCGGTACCGGATGCGCGGCGTCGAGGCGGCCGCCGCGTCCGGTCTGCTCGACGTCGACGCGGCCGGCGGCGACTTCGTCTTCCGGCACCCGCTGGTCCGCTCGGCCGTCGTCCAGCTGGCGACGCCCGCGCAGCGACGCGCCGCGCACGCCGACCTGGCGCGGGTGCACCGGATGGACGTAGAGCGGTACGCCGGCCACCTGGCCGCGGCGGCCGTCGACCCCGACGAGTCCGTGGCGGCGGCGCTGGAAGCGGCGGCCGGCTCCGCGACCCGGCGCGGCGGCGCCGCGGCCGCGGTCAGCTGGCTGACCCGCGCGGCCGAGTTGAGCGAGGAGCCCGCGCAGCGCTCCCGGCGGCTCGGCGACGCGGCCTACATCGCCGGTCAGGCGGCCCTGCTGGACGAGGCCCAGCGGCTGCTGCACCGTTCGGAGCAGGAACCGGGCGGGGCCCGGCCGCTGGCCGCCGTGCTCACCTCCGCCCACGCCGACTTCGTCCAGTCCGGAGCGGTCCGGGCCACCTTCCGGCGGCTCGCGGCGGCGGTCGAGCACCACGCGGACGGCTCGGTGCGAGCCGGTGACGAGACCCTGACCCGCGCGGCGGACGCGCTGGTCACCATGGCCCACTACGCGGGCGACCCCGCCCTGTGGCAGCGCACGGACCGCATCCTGGAGGCCCTCGGCGACCTGGTCCACCCGCTGACGGCGATGTACCACGACGCGAGCGCCGTGGCCCGTAGCGGGGTCGGCCTGCGGGAACGCCTGGAGCGGGCGTTCGCCGACCCGGCGAACCTGGCCCCCTGGGACCTGGCGCGGCTGGGGGTCTGCGCGTCCCACGTCGACGTCCTGAACCAGTACCGCTCCCAGCTGCGGGGCGCGGTCGAGCGCGAGCAGGAGACCGGCGCCGTGTCCAGCGTCATGGTCCTGCTGCGGATGCTGATGCTGGACCAGATGTACTCGGGGCAGTGGGACGAGGCGCGCCGGAGCGCCCAGCGGGCGCTGGAGCTGGCCACCGCGCACGGCCACGTCCTGCTCGCCTACCACGCCCGCGCCTGCCTCGGTCAGCTCGCGGCCCGGCAGGGGCGGCTCGACGAGGCGCGCGAGCTGCAGTCCGCCGTGGACGCCTGGGCACGGCCGCGCGGCGTCGGCCTGCTCACCCAGATCACGGAGGCGATCGCCACCGGAGTGGCACTCACCGAGGGCGACTTCGAGTCGGCCTACCTGTACGCCATCGGCATGACGCCGCCGGGCAGCTTCGATCGCCACGCCCACCAGATCGCCCCCCGGGCCCTGCTCGAACTGGCCGAGGCCGCGCTGTACAGCGGTCGCCGCGAGCAGGCGCGCCGGCACGCGCTGGCCGCGTGCGACGCGGGCCTGCCGGAGGCGTCCCCGCGGCTGGCCCTGTCCACCTACGGCGCCCTCGCGATGACCGCGGAGGACCTGGCGGAGGCCGCGGAGACGTACGCCCGCGTCGAGGCGTACCCGCAGGCCCGGGACTTCCCCTTCGAACTGGCGCGGATCCGGCTGGCGCACGGCATCAGGCTGCGGCAGCTGAAGGCGCCCCGGGCCGCTCGGCAGGCCCCGCTGCTGCTGGCCGCCGAGGAGTTCGACCGGCTCGGAGCGGCGGCCTGGGAGAACCGGGCCCGCGCCGAACTGCGGCAGGCCGGCCTGCCCGCGGGCCCGGAACTCGGCGCCCTGACCTGGCAGGAGCGCCGGATCGCCGAACTCGCCGCGAGCGGACTCACCAACAAGGAGATCGGCGAGCGGACGCGGCTTTCCCCACGGACCGTCAGTTCCCACCTCTACCGCGTCTTCCCCAAGCTGGGCATCACGACGAGGGCCGCGCTGCGCGACGCGCTGAGCCGGCTGCCGCCGACCGGGGGGACCGGCGCGGGCGCGTGAGGAAGCGGATGCCGCTGTCGCGGCGCACCGTCGGCGCGCACCCGTACCCGGACCCGGCCGGGTGACGCCCGGGACGTGGCCCGCACAGGACGGCGACGCCGTTGTCCTCGTCGGTGGTCGTGGGCGGGTGCCGCCCCCGCCGGCGTCCGCCCGTGGGGGGAACCGCGTCCGGTGCGTGCGGACCGGGCGTGACGACGGGGCGGACGCCGACGGTTCGGCGGCGCTGGACGGCAGTCGTCGGCGGACCGTCGTGTCAGCGCGCTGCGGCACTCAGCCCGGCGCGGTGGATGCGGGTCTGTTCGGCGACGCGTCGGCCGAGGTGGCGGGCGGTGTTCAGGTCGGCGTCGTGGACGGCGGCGGTGTCGTTGAAGCTCTGCGCGCCGGCGCCGAGGTAGAAGCCGAGCCGGTTGTCGTCCTCGGGGCTGGAAGTGGTGGTGTTCCACCCCGGCAGCAGGCCCAGGCTCACCCAGAGCATCCCGTGCTGGGCGGCCAGGAGCGACAGGTACTGCAGGGTGTGCATCTTGTCGCCGCTCATGGAGCCGGAGTTGGTGAAGCCGGCCGCGAGCTTGTCGCTCCAGGCGCGGGTGCTCCAGCGCTTGCTGGTGGCCTCGGCGAAGGCGTGGAACGCCCCCGAAGCGGTGCCCATGTAGGTGGGGGTGCCGAAGACGATGGCGTCCGCGGCGTCCATCAGTTCCCAGTCGGCGTCGCCGAGGGAGGCGACGTCCACCCGGTGGACCTGCGCCCCCTCGACGGAGCGCGCGCCGTCCGCGACGGCCGCGGCGATCTGCGCCGTGTGGCCGTAGCCGGAGTGCGACGCGATGACGATCGAGATGTCGGACATGGGTGTTCCTCTCCCTGCCGCGAGGGCGGCGTGCTCGGTGGTGCGACGACGAACGACGGGTCGTCCACTGGAACGGCACCCGCCGGATCGGCGTTACGACATAGACCGTAGCATCGATAGAGCGCCGATACGCAAGATGCGATAGCGTTGTTCCATGGATGAGGGACGACGCGCAGCACGACGCCAGGTACTGCAGGTGGCCGCCGAGCTTCTGGAGGAGGGCGGCAGCGAGGCGGTCTCCACGCGCGCCGTCGCCGCGGCCGCGGGCATCACCGCGCCCACGCTCTACCGGATGTTCGACGACAAGGACGGACTCCTGGCCGAGCTGGCCGCCTACGGGTTCGAGATGTACCTGGCCGAGAAGCAGGAGGCGCTGGCGCTGACCGCCGACGACCCGGTGGCCGACCTCCACCGCGGCTGGGACCTGCACGTCGACTTCGGACTGCGGCACCCCGCGTTCTACGTGCTCATGTACGGCACGGCGCAGCCCGGGCGGCGGCCCCCGGCCGCGGACGAGGCGCACGCCCTGCTGGTGGGACTGCTGGGCCGGGCGGCGGCGGCCGGGCGCCTGCGGATTCCGGTGGAACAGGCGACCCGCGTCATCCACGCGGCGACGACCGGCGCCACGCTGGCGCTGATCGGCGAAGCGTCCCCGGAGCGGGACCTGACCACCTCGGCACGGCTGCGGGACACCGTCATCGCCTCGGTCACCACCGACGCACCCGCCCCGTCCGGACCGGACCTGGCCTCGCGCGCCCTCGCCCTCGACGCCGCACTGGAAACCGCACTCACCACCGAACCCCCGGCCGGGGGTCCCGGGGTACCCCTGCGAGAGACGGAGACGGCTCTGCTGCGCGACTGGCTGCGGCGGCTGGCGAGCTGAACCGGCCGGCGCGTCAGACTTCCTCCTCCATGCCGATGGCCTCTTCGAGCGCCTTGCGGGCATCGCCCGGGTCCCGTTTGTCGATCTGCCGCAGCAGAGCGGTGGCGATCGCGTCGAGCTTGCGCTGGACGGCGTGCTCCGCGCGGCGTTCGGCGTTCTTCAGCAAGGTCAGGAGCAGCAGGTTGAGCGCGGTCATGACGTCCCCGACCAGGATCTGCCACTCCAGGCCCAGCCCTGCCGCGTGGACGGCCGCGAAGGCGAGCACCAGGAGCACGCAGAGGACGTAGAAGAGCGGGGAACTGGTGAGGTTCGAGGCACCTTCCGCGAACCGTTCGAACCGGCCCCGCCCTTCGCGGCTGCGCTCGGACGGATGACGGAGGGCCATGGTCCGGTGTCCTTGCCGCGGCGGTCAGGACGCCGGAGGGGGACAGGAAGGGGTGGAACCGGACCGCCCGGCGGCGCCGCGGCGGGGGCTGCCGGGAACGGCGGCCAGGACGAGTGCCTCGTGGCGTACGCGTCGGGTCATGGTGTCCTCCCGGTCTCTGCTGCGCGGCCGGTGCGCCCGTGGGATGTACGGCCGGCCCCCGCCAGCGTCACCGCCCGGCCGGCCGTTCGCCTGCGGTGCTGAGCCGACAGGCGCCACCCCGCCACCCGGCCGGGCGGCGACCGGACCCGACCGGCCCGGACCGGCGGCGACCGGGGAAACCGGTCCCCGACAGCCGCCGTGCTGTCAGCCCTCGACGTCGGAGGACGGCGGGAAGCGGTGCCAGACACGGTGGCCGGCGAGCAGCTCGGTGAGCGGTCCCATCGCCTCGTCCGGCCCGAGGCCCGCGAGGACGCCGGGGGCGTTGGTGGGGATGCCCGCCGCCTGCAGCGCGCTCTGGCCGCCCGCCACCGCGACGAGCGGCTTGGCGTGGCGGTAGGCCTCGGTGAGCATGAGCACCAGGCGGGGATCGATGCCGGAGGCGTCCGGCTGCGGGGCGCCCGCCTTGGCGTCGCGGGCGGGGTTCGCCCCCCGCGCCGGGCCCGGGGCGCCGACCAGGACGAGCGCGTCGAACTCCACCGAGCGGGCGGTGTCGAACGTCCGCTGGACGGCGAGGGGCTCGGCGTCGCCGCCCGTCCGGAGTTCGCCCCCGGCGCCGGCGATCACCAGGGGGACCATCCCGGCCGAGAGCACGGCCCGGCGCACGGTGGCCAGCGACCCGTGGTCGGTTCCCGCGACCAGGCCCACGATCCGCCCGTCCACCGGCCAGGTCCGGCCGAGCTGGGAGAGGGCGGGACTCGGCTGCACCCGCTCGACCGGTTCGGCGGGCTCGGGCGCAGGCAGGCCGAGGCCGGCCGCCACCTGGGCGCACAGGTCGGCGTCGATCCGGGCCAGCACCTGGAGGCCGCGCTCCTTGACGGCCTGCTCGTAGCACTTGCCGAGTTCGAAGGTGTACGCGGCGATGATGTGCTCGCGCTCCACCGGGCTCATGCTCGCCCAGAACAGGCGCGGCTGGCTGAAGTGGTCCGCGAACGAGGCCGGGGCCTCGCGCACCTTGGCGGCGGCGGTCACCGGCGTCGGGTACTCGATGAAGGCGTGCTCCCCGGCACCGGCGAAGAACGGGCAGCCGCCGTCGAACGAGTTCGGCTTGTAGGGCGCGACACCGGAGTGGACGGCGTCCTGGTGGAACCCGTCGCGCAGCATGTCGTTGACGGGGGCGTGGGTGCGGTTGATCGGGATCTGGGCGAAGTTCGGGCCGCCCAGGCGGGTGATCTGGGTGTCGAGGTAGGAGAACAGGCGCCCCGACAGGAGCGGGTCGTCGGTGATGTCGATCCCCGGCACCAGGTGCCCGGGGTGGAAGGCGACCTGCTCGGTCTCGGCGAAGAAGTTGGTGGGGTTGGCGTTGAGGGTGAGCAGCCCGACGGGGCGCACCGGTGCGAGTTCCTCCGGCACGATCTTGGTCGGGTCGAGGAGGTCGATGCCCTCGAAGGTCTGCTCGGGGGTGTCGGGGAAGGTCTGGATGCCGAGCTCCCACTGGGGGAAGGCCCCTGCCTCGATCGCGTCCGCGAGGTCCCGGCGGTGGAAGTCCGGGTCCGCCCCGGCGACCAGCTGGGCCTCCTCCCAGACCAGGGAGTGCACGCCGAGCTTCGGCTTCCAGTGCCACTTGACGAGGGTGCTCGCCCCGTCGGCGTTGACCAGCCGGAAGGTGTGGATGCCGAAGCCCTCCATGGTGCGGAAGGAACGCGGGATGCCCCGGTCGGACATGTTCCACAGGGTGTGGTGGGTGGCTTCGGTGTGGAGGGTGACGAAGTCCCAGAAGGTGTCGTGCGCGGACTGGGCCTGCGGGATCTCCCGGTCCGGGTGGGGCTTGGCCGCGTGGACGACGTCGGGGAACTTGATCGCGTCCTGGATGAAGAACACCGGGATGTTGTTCCCGACCAGGTCGAACACGCCCTCGGAGGTGTAGAACTTGGTCGCGAAGCCGCGAGTGTCGCGGACGGTGTCCGCCGAGCCGCGCGAGCCGAGCACCGTGGAGAAGCGCACGAACACCGGCGTCTCGACGTCCTCGGCGAGGAACGCGGCCTTGCAGACGGCTCCGGCCGTCCCGTACCCGCGGAAGACGCCGTGCGCGGCCGCGCCCCGGGCGTGGACGACGCGCTCGGGGATGCGCTCGTGGTCGAAGTGGGTGATCTTCTCGCGCAGGTGGTGGTCCTGCAGCAGCACCGGGCCGCGCGGGCCGGCCTTGAGGGAGTGGTCGCCGTCGGGCAGCCGGGCGCCCTGCGCGGTGGTCAGGAACCGGCCGTCCTGGGACCTGACCGTCACCCCGGCGCCCGTGTCACGGCCGGTCGCGGTGACCGGCCGGGGCGCGGCCTGGTCGGGCTTGGGTGGCAGCGGGCCGTTCGGCTCGACGGGCTCCGCGACGCTCGGCGAAGCCGCGCCCGGCGCACCGGGGACCTCCGGACGCTCCCCGGAGGCGGCGTTCTGGACGACGTCCACGACCTTGTCGGCGATCTTCTTCAGCGGACCGGGCTCTTGCATGCGGTGGGCTCCTCGTTGTCGGGACTGCCCTTCTCGGGTAACCCCGGCCCTGTGTGGGCAAACGGTTCCCGCGGATCCGGCCCCGGGCGCCCGGCGTGTTCCCGCGACCGGCGTCACCGGGACCGCACGCCTCAGCGCCTCAGCGCCTGATCGGCGCGCGAGCGCTGGACGGATCGACGAGGCGATCGCCGGACAGCCGGGTGCCGGCCTGCTTGACGTGCCGCAGCACCGGTGAGACCTCCATGCTCTCCAGTCCGGCGAGGGAGCCGATGCGGTCCGACGTGAACTCGAACAGTTCGTCGAGGTCCCGGCAGTGGGCGACGGCGTGGAGGTTCCAGGGCCCGGAGAGGGCCGCGGCGAAGGCGATCTCGGGTTCCCGCGCGAGTGCGCGGCCCGCGCTCTTCACCGCCGACGGGTGCACGCGCAGCCACAGGTTCGCACGGGCGTGATAGCCCAGGGCCACCGGGGCGATCTCGACGTCGACGTGGACGACGCGCTGCCGGAGCAGGGCGTCGAGGCGTCGCGAGGCACGTCCCGGAGTGAGACCGGCGGCCGAGGCGAGATCGACGAGACCGGCGCGGCCGTCCGCAGCGAGCGCATCGAGGAGCCTCTCGTCCTCGGGGGTGAGGCGCACCGGCTCGCGGGCGACGACCGGGGACTCGGTGAAAGGGGGCCCGCTGCTCCCCAGCGCCGCTTCCTCCTCCTGGGAGAGGGTGCCCTCCAGGGCGGACCAGTAGTGCCCGCGGCCACCGAGGAACTGACGGAGCATCGCGAATGCGTTGATGTCGATCACCGCGGCGGTACGGGGAAGCCGCTGTCCCAGGAGGTCCTCGCGCTGTTCCCGCGTCCGGGACTGCGTCGCGCAGGTGATCTCGCAGCCCGCCGCGCTCAGGGCGACCCAGTTGACGTCCTCACGCCGGGCGAGCGCGTCGGCGATCGCCGAGCCGCTGCCGGGACGGCAGCGCAGTCGCACCAGCCACCTGCTCTGCCCCAGCGCCCCCGGGTTGACCACGCCGGCCACCCGGATGATCCCGTCGGCGCGCAGACGGCGGTACCGGCGGTTCACAGCCCCCTCGGTCAGGCCGAGGGCGGTCGCGATCGCGGCGAACGACGCCCGCGGAGCGATCTGCAGCGCCCGGATGATTCGCACATCGTCAGGTTGTACCGCAGCGGATTCCGTCATGATCGCCCTCGCCATGACGGCAATCCTACAAACCGGCGCCCCCGGCTCGCCCGCGGCGCGGCGCGGACGGAACACTTGCGGCACGCGGCCCGGGCGACCACGGCAGCGGGCACCGGCCCGTGCCGGTCCGGGGCCCGGCGACGCCCGAAGCAGAACACACAGCACTCGAAGAACGGAGATGACGCCGGATGTCATCGACTGGCAGCGAGCCACACCCCCCGACCGCTCTCATCGTCGGGGCCTCGCGCGGCCTCGGCCACGCGATGGCGGCGGAGTTGCTCGACAGGGACTGGAACGTCGTCGGCACGGTTCGCGACACCACTGCCCGAACGCCGCTGCACGACCTCGCGGACCGGGCCGACGGGCGGGTGAGCATCGAGCACCTCGACATCAACTCCCCCGGGCAACTGCCCCCGCTGCACGAACGGCTGGCGCACCGTCGGCTCGACGTGCTCTTCGTCAATGCGGGCACCACCAACAGCGGGCAGACGCCGATCGGGGCGGTCACGACGGCCGACTTCACCGAGGTGCTGGTCACCAACGCGCTCAGCCCCCTGCGCGTCATCGAAGCCCTCGAAGACCTGGTGTCCCCGGCGGGACTCATCGGGGCGATGTCCTCCGGACAGGGCAGCATCACCAACAACACGGCCGGCGGCCGCGAGGTCTACCGAGCCAGCAAAGCCGCCCTCAACATGCTCCTGCGCAGCTTCGCCGCCCGGCAGAGCGAGACCCAGCGCGCCTTCCTCCTCCTCGCGCCGGGCTGGATACGCACCGCCCTGGGCGGCCCTGACGCACCGTTCACCATCGAGGAGACCGTCCCCCTGCTGGTGGACGTCCTGCTCTCGCGCCTGGGCACGCCCGGCCTGGCCTACCTCGACCGCTTCGGCCGGACCGTTCCCTGGTAGCCCCCGCGGCCCGAAGCAGCGCTTCCGTGGTCACCCTGGTGACGGAGGTGCCACCGTGACCGAGCACGAGCTCCGGCAACGGCCGGAGCGCGCCTCCCACCTCCCGCCGGTCGCCGGTCTCCGGTCCACGTCATCGGCCGGGCGGACGACCGGAGCCGACCGCCCATCCGCTCCGGGCCTCACCCTCGGCGACGTCGCCCCCGCGCCGAAACCGGCTCAGGATCCGGCGTCCTCACCGCCGGCAGGAACGGGCGGCGGCGGTAGCAAGGGTGGTGTAGTGCATGGTGAAACGGCCGCCCAGGGCGTCGATGGCGTGACCGACCGCGGCCAGGACCTCGGCCAGCTGGTCGGGGCGGAGGCGGGTGAGGGCCCCGGTGGTGGGGAGCAGGTCCAGCCACTGGTCGCGCGTGTAGGAGCGCTGCCAGTCGTACTGCCACTGTTCCGGGGCGTCGAACCGGCCGGTCTCGCGGATGTCGTCGGCGATCTTCGCGTACCCGGCCTGGTAGGCCTCCAACGGGCGTCGAGCCGGCTGGCCGCTGAACGGGGAGTCGGGCGCCACCCGCCGGAAGGCCGCGGCGAACGGTTCGGCCACCTCGGCGGGCGGTTCGAACACGTGGCCGAAGATCGCCAGGCGCCCGTTCGGTCGCAGGACCCGGGCCGCCTTCGCGGCACCGGCGGCCGGGTCCACCCAGTGCCACGACTGGGCGGCGATCAGGGTGTCGAACGTCCGGCCGTCCGGTTCCCAGGCTTCGAAGGTCGCCACCTCGACTGGCAGACCGCGGGCTCGGGCGGTGTCGGCCATACGGGCGTCCGGGTCGATGCCGAGCACGGTGCAGCCGGCGGCCTGGAACTGGCGGGCCGCGATGCCGGTGCCACAGCCGACGTCGAGCACCTCGAACCCCGGGCTGTCGGCGACGACGCGGGCCACGAGGGCGTCGGGATAGCGGGGTCGGGCCTGGTCGTAGCGCTGCGCGTCCGCGCCGAAGGACTCGGCCGTCTGCCGGGCCTGATGTGATGGGGACGGCTGGGATGCCTGGTACGGCTGCGACGGCTCGGGCTGCTCTCGCGGTAAAGTGGGCATGCGTTCACTTTAATGGGCAAGCGCCCACTTGCCAACGGGCGCAGCTGCGGCAGGCCCCACGACAGATCCACGACAGGCCCAGGAGAGGATCCGCCAGTGCCAACCGGAGTGCACCTTCGCGACGCGCGCCAACAGCTGTTCGACGCCGCCGAACGCGTACTGCTGCGGGACGGCCCGAACGGGCTGACCAGCCGGGCCGTCACCGACGAGGCGGGCTGCGCCAAGGGCGTCCTGCACCGGCACTTCAGCGACTTCGACGCCTTCCTCGCCGCGCTGGTGCTCGACCGGGCCGCGCAGCTCGACGCGCAGGCTCACGCGCTGCGCCAGGCCGTCGGCACCCGCACCGTGGCCGAGAACCTCACCGCTGCGCTGACCGCCCTGTTCGGGCCCGTTCCGGTGGCGATCATTCCGCTGATCACCTTCCGGGACGAGCTGCGCGCACGGCTGAGGCGGGCCACGCCCGGAGGCGGCATCGCGCTCCTCGCCCAGGTCGCGGCGGCGGTCTCCGCCTACCTGGCCGAAGAGCGCGCCGCCGGCCGGATCGCGGCGGACGCCGACATCGACTCCCTCACGCTCTCCCTGGTCGGCGGCGGCCACCTCCTGTTCGCGGACCGCGATCCGGGCCCGCCCCCCACGGAAGCCGTCAACAAACTGGTGACCACGGTGATCGCCGACGTCGTCCAGCGGCGCCCGCGCTGAACGGACGGGCCGTGGTTCAGGCGACCAGGGCCACCAGGCCGGCGCCGACCCCGCACAGGGCGGAGAAGGCGGAGAGGACGAAGCGGGCGATCGTCCAGCGCCGAGTGAGGGGCATCGGCCAGGAGAGCGCGGCGAGCGCCAGCTGGGCGCAGGCGAATCCGAGGGCGACGTGCCGACGGGTGTCCTGTCCTCCGTGGCCGCATCCGCTGTGCAGTGCGCAGTAACCGACCAGCGAGCGGCCGACGGTGATGACCTCCAGGGCCGCCCAGCAGAGCGGGACCAGGAGGGCGGCTGCCGTCGGGTAACGCCACCACGTCGGGTCCGGGGCGTCCAGGGTCTCCGGAGTGTTCTTCGCTGTGCTCACACCCGCCATTACGCCAGCCCTGACGGCCTGCCGGCCTGAGTACCGGTACTCAAAGCCCGTACTCGGTGCGGACGGGGGTTCAGGTACGTCCCCTGGACGCAAAAGCGCCCGGTCGTCTGCCCGGTGGGCAGGCGACCGGGCGCTTCCGGTCACGGGCGTGGGGTCACGTGGTCAGACGGTGACCCGTTCGGTCCGCTCCGCGTCGACGCCGGCGGCCTGCTCGGCGGGGGCGGCCGCGTCGGCGGCTCCGGTGGTGTTCTCCCGGGGCGTGGGGAGGACGGCCATGATCACGGCGGAGATCACGATGGTTGCCGCCCAGGCGAGCCCGTACTTGCCGACGGGGGTGTCGGAGAACGGGCCGGCGAACCAGTCGCACTTGGTGAAGGCGAGCCCCATCAGCAGCGCCAGCACCCAGGAGACCATCGCCTGCCAGCAGAAGCCGCCCGCGTACCAGTACCGGCTGCCCTTGCCGGTGTCCATCAGCGCGGCGGCGTCGTAGCGCACCGCCCGGGTCCGGCGGCGGAACATGTCCACCGCGTAGACGCCGATCCAGGCCGAGAAGGAGACCGCGAGCAGGATCAGGAAGGTGATGAAGGAGCCCAGGAAGCTCTTGGCGACCAGCATCAGCATCAGGCCGCCGACCAGCGAGATCACGGCGTTGATGCTGACGGCCATGGCGCGCGGGAGCTTGACGCCCATGGTCTGCGCGGTGAAGCCGGCCGAGTACATGGAGAGGCTGTTGATCAGCAGCATGCCCACGATCGCGGTCAGCAGGTAGGGCACGGCCAGCCAGGTCGGCAGCAGGTCGCCGAGGAAGGAGACCGGGTCGGCGGCCTGGGCGAGGCCCGGCGAGGCCACCGCCATGACGGCGCCCATCAGCACCATCGGCACCATGACCAGGCCGGCGCCGGAGACCGTCACGCCGACGATCCTGCGGCCGGAGGCGGCGTGCGGCAGGTAGCGGGCGAAGTCCGGGCCGGTGGGGACCCAGCTGATGCCGCCGGCGGCGATGGTCCCGATGCCGGCGATCATCATCGCGGTGGTGCCGGCGGGCTTGGAGAAGACCTCGCTCCAGTGAATGGTCGCGATCAGGTAGCCCAGCACCAGGACGCTGAAGACGCCGAAGAGGTACGTCGACCAGGTGTTGCAGACGTTCAGCGCCTTGCGGCCCATGCCGGAGACCAGGAAGGTGCAGGCGACGAAGGCGAAGAGCGTGATCACGATCAGCGCGGTGTTGCTCTTGACGCCGAAGAGCAGGTCGAGCACGGTCAGCACGGCGTAGGCGCCGGTGACGGCGTTGATCGTCTCCCAGCCGAAGCGGGCGATCCAGAGGATCGCGCCGGGGAAGAGGTTGCCACGCACCCCGAAGGTGGCCCGGGAGAGGGTCGCGCCCGGCGCCCCGCCCCACTTGCCGGATACCGACAGCACGCCGACCATGCCGAACGAGACGAGCGCGGCGCACGCCGCGACGATCAGGACCTGCCAGAAGTTCAGCTGGTTGAACACCACCAGGGCGGCACCCATGGTGAGCAGCAGGACGCTGATGTTCGCCGCGACCCAGGTCGGGAAGAGCTCGCGGACTCTGCCCCGGCGCTCGTGGTCGGGGACGGGCTCGATACCGCGGGTCTCTATCGCGCCGTCGGTGACGGCGGTGGACGTGTTGTCCATCAGGGTGGCTCCGTGCGTGTGAAGCGGGAGATAATTCGGGCAAATGACATATATATGGAACTCTTCGCGCGTAGCGCGGGAGTTGAGTCATCCTACTTTGTTCAAGATGCGTCATGATTGATGTGCTTGTTCGCATGGACGGGCTTGGTCCCTTTTCGGCCGGGCGGTGGTCCGGAGCGCGATCACAGGCGCAGCAGCCTGCGGGCGTTGCCGTAGGCGATCTTCTGCTTGTCGGCGTCCGGGAGAGAGGTCCGTTCGAGGGCGGTGACGACCGCACCGGTCTTCTCGTAGGGGTAGTCGATGGCGAACAGCACGCCGTCCGCCCCGAGCACGTGCACGAGCGCCTCGATCACCGTCGGGGACAGAACGCCGCTGGTCGTGGCGAGCACGTTCGTCCCGAAGTACTCGGACGGCTTGCGCCGCAGCGGTCGCGGGACGGTGACGGTCGCGTAGCGCGAGTCGAAGCGGGAGAGCTGGAAGGGGAGGAACTCACCGGCGTGCCCGAGGATCATCGTCGCGTCCGGGTGCCGGTCGAACACCCCGGACATGACCACGCGCATGGCGTGGCCGCCGGTGGCGGCCTGCCAGCTCCACAGCGCGCCGTCCAGCTCGGGATGGGCGTCGAGGACGCGCCAGCGGTCCGCGGGCGACATGCCGGGGTGCAGGTACAGCGGTACGCCGAGTTCGCTCAGCGTGGCCCAGACGCGATCGAACGCGGGGTCGTCGAGGTACCGGCCCTGGACGTGGTCGTTGACGAGCGCTCCCTTGAAGCCGAGGCGTTCGACGGTTCGGTGCAGTTCCGTGACGGCGGCGGCCGGGTCCTGGAGGGGGAGCGCCGCGAAGGCGGCGAACCTGCCGGGGTGCGCGTCGACGATCGCGGCGAGGCTGTCGTTGACGTACCGGGCGTTCTCCACCGCGCGGGCCGGATCGGCTTCCGCCTCGATGCCCGGGACGGTGAGGGAGAGCACCTGCACGGCGACGCCGTGGGCGTCCATGTCGGGCAGCCGCAACCGCGTGACGTCGGGGAGCCGGGCCACCATGTCCGCGAGGAAGGCCGGTTCGACGTTGTCCGGCATCGGGAGGGGCGACCGCCGGTCGGCGAGGCCCGGGATCGCGACGGCTTCCTCGACGGCGATGTAGCCGCGCATCAGACGCGTCCCACCGGGACGAGGATCTGCGCTCCGGGGGTCGGCCGCTCGGCCTCGTCGAGCATCAGCGCCGCGACGGTGGCACGGGAGGCGTGCGGGGGCAGGAGGGGCTTCGCGTAGTCCTCCAGCGCGACGTTGCGGCGGGCGGTGCTGACGCCGCCGGTCCACAGGTCGGGGGCGTGGAAGACGGTCGCGCCGCCGTCGAGAGCGATCGTGTCCGCCGCGGCCTTCTCCGCCAGCTCCTCGCCGACGAAGGCCTTCATGATCCACTGGTAGATCCCGCCGCCGGCGCCGACCGAGGGGCCGGAGCCGAGCGCGCCGAGCCAGAGCGTGCGCACCGGGACCTCGGCGAGGACCTTCGCGCCGGCCAGGAGCGTCCCCGGGCCGTCGCCCTTGCCGATGCCGAGCGCGGAAACGACCACGTCGACGTCCGCCAGGTCCGGGAACGCGGCGGGGGCGGTGACGTCGGCCCGGCGGAGCTCGACGGCCGCCTGCCCGGGCACCGTGCGGGCCTCCGGTCGGCGGACCAGCGCGACGACCTCGTGCCCGCGCTGAAGGGACTGCTCGACGATGAGGCGGCCGACCCTGCCGGTCGCCCCGAGTACGGCGATGCGCATGCTTCCTCCCGATAACTGAACACCTGTTGGCGACTTGAGTGAACAGGTGTTGGTAACTGCTGTCAAGGCGGGGAGTGCCGGAAGGAGAGCGCGTTGGAGGCGGACGCGCGGTCGGCGGTACAGTGAAGGGCTGTTGCCGAACTGGCCGGCCGAACCGGGAGTACGCCTGTGAGCAGCGAAGAGGCCGTCCCCCGCCGACGGAACCCCCGGGGACAGGGGCAGGTGCTCAAGGCCGAGCTGGTGAACGCCGCCGCTCGGCTACTGGCCACGCTCGAACGGCCCGAGACGCTCACCCTCCGGCAGGTCGCCCGCGAAGTCGGCGTCGCCCCCGCGAGCATCTACGGGCACTTCCCGGACCTCGGCGCACTCGTCCAGCACGTGCTGCGGCTGCGCTACGACGAACTCGCGGCGGTCATGCGGGCGGCGGCGGACGGCGCCGACGGACCTCTGGCCGACCTGGTCGGCCGGTGCGCCGCCTACGTGCACTGGGGGGTCGATCACCCCGGGGAGTACCGCACGCTCTTCGGCGGCGGGATGCCCGCCGAGCTGGTGCCCACGAACGCGCACGGGGCGGGGGAAGAACTGCTCGGGTCCGTCGTCGCCGCGCTGGCCGGCGCCCGGCAGGACCCGCAGGAACACCGGGACCGTCGCGGCCCCGAGCAGGAGTGGCAGGCGGGCCTGCTGCTCTGGACCTCCCTGCACGGCCTGGTCGCGCTGTACAACGCGCACGGGAACATGCCCTGGCCCGACCTCACCGACCTCATCGCGCAGACCCTCGCCCTGCACACCGGACGGCCCGTCGACCAGATCGCGGAACTCGCCCGGAGGGCGGACCGCTCAGTGTGACCGGCCCGCGCCGACAGCCCGGCGCGGGTCACAGTGACGGCGATGGTGACGGTGGGCGTGACCGTGACGCACCGTCCGGCGCACGGCGAGGGGCCGGGGGGGGGGCCCCCCCGCGGGGGGGGGGGGGGCCCCCCCCCCCGGCCCCTGGTCTCGCAGGCGGGCTCGTGCCAGGTGGTGCGAACGACCGTACCGCCGCGGGCGATGTGCTCGCTGGACCAGGTCCGGCAGCACCCGCTGCCGCCCGGACGGGCCGGAGCCGACGGCCGCGCGGCACGGGCCGGAACAGCGGCGGTGAAGGCGTCCGGACGGCGGCTGCGGCGGTGGCGCCTGGTGGGAGTCGTCATGCCGAAGGCTCTGCCCACCAGACCCCGGCACCGAACCCGGCCGCCACCCGTTCGGAGCAACGCGGCGCTCTCACACCTGCCGCTGCCGAGCTGCGGGGGGACGTTTTCGCCCCCCGGTGCCGGTCCGGCCGGGCGGTCGCGCCCGGCCGGACCCCGCGTGGGGCAGGCATGCGTCGGACCGGCATGTGGCGGCTCCGGCCTACACTCCGACCAGGTCGAGCATGCTGGACCTCGCCATCCTCGGGTCCCTGTACGAGGAGCCGCTGCACGGCTACGAACTCCGGGTCCGGATCGCCCGGTTGTCGGGGCACGTCAGGACGGTCAGCCACGGCACGCTGTACCCGGCCATCAAGCGGCTGGAGACGGCCGGGCTGCTGACCCGCGAGGCGCAGCCCGGGGCGGTGGCCGCCCCCCGGCACGTGCTCAGCCTCACGGAGGCCGGCCGGGCCGAACTCCAGCGGAACCTGCGGGAACCCGCCGAGCCGTACATCACCGACGAGAACCGCTGGTTCGTGCTCCTCGCCTTCCTGCGCCACCTGGCCGACCCGGCCGCCCAGGCGACCGTGCTGCACCGGCGCCTCGCCTTCCTCAGCGAACCCAGCAGCTACTTCTACGACGGCGACACCCCGCTCACGGCGACCGACGTCGACGACCCCTTCCGCAAGGGCGTACTGCTGATCGCCCGGGCCACCTCCCGCGCGGAACTGGAATGGCTCCGGACCACACTCGGCGAACTGGCGGCAGCCGCCGAGGCCGACCGCGGGACGGTGGTCGCGCAGACGGTCCAGGACCGACCCGTCGCCCGACCTCCGGCCTCGAACCGGCAGACCCGGTGATCCTTCGCCGGGTGCTCCCAGGACTGATGAGCCGGGAGGACGGAGGGGGGGCGCCGTCCTCCCGGCGGTCGGGGCCGCGGGTGGCGGTGGGTCAGCGGGTCGCGCGGGCGGCCTTCTCGATGACGCCCGCCACCACGTCGGGGTGGGACACCGCGACGGAGTGGGAGGCGGCCACCTCGGTGGTGTGGGCGTGGGCGCGCTCGGCCATGAACCGCTGGGCGGCGGCCGGGATGTTGAGGTCCTCGGTCGTGATGACGTCCCAGGTGGGTACGGTCCGCCAGGCGGCGGCGGTGGCCTTCTCCGTCAGCGCGGCCTGCGCGATCGGCCGCTGGCTCGCAGCCGCCAGCGCGGCCCGCTCGGCCGGGACGTCGGCGGCGAACTGGGCCCGGAACTTGTCCTGCTGGATGTACAGGTCGGTGCCGGTACTGCCGTCGGCGTTGGTGACCGGCACCGCGTCCAGCGTGCCGGACAGGGTGGAGCCGGGGAACTGTCCGGTCAGCTGGAGCGCGGACTCGCCCGGCGCGGGCAGGAACGCGGCGACGTAGACGAGGGCCTTGACCTGCGGCTCATCGACGGCGGCCTCGCTGATGACCGAGCCGCCGTAGGAGTGGCCGACCAGGACGACCGGTCCCTTGGTGTGGTGGACGAGGCTGCGCAGTCCGGCGGCGTCGGAGGCCGGGCCGCGCAGCGGGTCGGCGGCGGCCACCACCGGGTAACCGTCGTGGCGCAGCCTGGCGATGACGCCGTCCCAGCTGGAGCCGTCGGCGAACGCGCCGCGCTCCAGGACGACGGTCGGCTTCGGGGCCCGGTCGGCGGCCGGGGCCTCGGTGGCGGCGTTCGCGGTGCCGGCGACGGCGAAAGCGACCGCGGCGGCCCCGGCCGCGGCACCGGTGACGAAGCGACGCGGGCGGCTGTTCTCAGTGCTGGACACGGTGTATCTCCAAGGGATTCGAACGGTGGGTGGATCCGGCGGTCAGAGCCGGTCGGCGTCCACGACGGCTTGGGCGAACGCGGTCGGCGCCTCCTGCGGCGCGTCGTGGCCGGTGCCGGTGAGCACGCGGTGTTCGTACGCGCCGCTGAAGAACTTCCGGTACCCGGCGCCGTCGGTCGAGGCCAGGAACGGGTCGAGGGCGGGGTCCAGGGTGATGGTCGGCACCGCGGACTCGCCCACTGTTCGAACGCATCAGTCAGATGACGCCGAGACAGCGAGGACACCCGAGGCCTGCCGAACCGTGACGTTCAGTCATCCGACTGTTCCCCCGGTGCCCACCACCGGTGATCCTCGGAGGAGCGCCGCGATGCCGGCGGATGGTCGCGTGCAATCGGAAGGCCTGGCCGTGAAGCAAAACCCCCGTCGTCCTCATCCACGGTGCGTGGTTGCACGGGTCCTGCTGGGAGCGCTGGGCCGAACGGCTCACCTCGTACGGCTACGCGGTGTGCGTCCCGGCCTGGGCCCGGCGAGGCCGCCACGGTCGACCGGGCCCGGCGCGATCCCGGCCCGCTGCGCGACCTCGGGCTCGCCGCACTCACCGCCCACTACGAGCGGATCGTGCGTTCCTTCGACATCCCGCCGGTCCTCATCGGGCATTCGGCCGGCGGCCTCATCGCCCAGCACCTCCTGGCACCGGCCTGGGGCGCGCCGCCGTGGCCCTCGCGCCCCTGCCGATCGGCGGCGCGCCGTCGGACGACGGGCAGCACCGGCCGTGGTCGCCGGTGCCGGCGGGCCCGGCCCGCTGCCCGGGCACCGAGCCGCTGTCGCGCGGCCGGTTCCGGCACGTCGTCGCCAACGCGGTCGGCTCGGAGGAGGCCGTGCAGCTGTTCGAGCGGTGCGCCGTTCCGGCCCCACGCTTCCCCTCGGTGGGGTTCGGTGACGAACAGGCAGTCCAGGTGGACGTGCTCCGCTGCCTGCCAGGTGGAGAACTCCCGGGCGTAGGTGGCGTAGCCGATCGGTTCGCCGCCAGGGTCGGCGACGATGCACCAGGCTCGCGGGTGGGCCGGGAACAGCACGGGCTCCAGGCGGCTGGCCAGGTCGGCCGGCACGGGGTCGCCACGTTCGAAGGCGACGTGGGCCGCGCACAGACGGGCCACGGCCGGCAGGTCGGCCGCGCGGTGGCCGGGCGGATCACGCCGCCCGGCCGTTCAGCGGGGTTCAGCATGCGCAGGCGATGCCCGAACGCGGGGCGGTGAGGTCGTCGACGGGGCGCTGGTCGGTGCCGGTGGCGGTTTCGTAGGCGAAGCCCTCGCGGGCCCAGTACTCGAAGCCGCCGAGCATCTCCTTGACCCGGTAGCCGAGGCGGGCGAAGGCCAGCGCCGCACGGGTCGCGCCGTTGCAGCCGGGGCCCCAGCAGTAAGTGACCACGGTCAGGGCCGGGTCGATCAGCTGCGGCGCCAGCTCGGCGATCCGCGCGGTGGGGATGTGGAGCGCGCCGGGGATGCGGCCCTGGTCCCAGGCGGCCTCGCTGCGGGTGTCGACCACCACGATGCCGGGTGCGCCGGATGCCAGATCGGCCTGGACGTCGGAGACGTCAGCCTCGAAGGCGAGACGGGCCGCGTAGTGGGCGGCGGCCTCGGCCGGGGCGGCCGCGGGCACGCTCAGGACGGCGCCGGTGTTCTCGGCGGACGTGGTCGCAGACATGAATTCCTCTTGTTCTCGCTGGTCAGAGCGGGTTCCCGCAAGCCGCACCGGGCTTCCCCGGTCGGCGACGGCTCCATCCTCTGATCCCCGGACCCGCCCGACGAGTGGCGTCAACGCCTGGAGTCGCCAAGATCCCGCCAACCGGCGTTTCCGGAGCTCCCCACCTGCCGCGACGGGATGCCGACGTGACGCCCGTCTGCTCGCCGGTGGCCGACCGTACCGGCGGCCGTCGACAGCGACGGCGGCGCCTGAGCGGCCGACTTCAGGCGTCGTCGCCGAGGCCGCGGTCGGGTGCGGACATGTCCCCGGTGCGGGGCGTGCCCTCGGCGAGTCCGTAGCGCAGGTGCACGGTGCCGGTGGGGCTGGTGGCCGGCGGCTGGAGGAGCGTGAGGTTCGTGGGGACCGTGCCACCGTCGAACACCTTCTTGCCGACGCCGAGCATGATCGGATGCAGCCACAGGTCGAGACGGTCGAAGAGCTTCTCCCGCAGGAGGCTCTGCACCAGGTTCAGGCTTCCGACGACCTTCACGTTCCGGTGCCGTTCCCGGACCTCGCGCACCGCTGCGGCCAGGTCCGGGCCGAGCCGGCTGGACCCGGCCCACGAGAGGTCCGCGCGGCCGCGGGAGGCCACGTACTTCGGGACGCTGTTGAAGAGCCCGGCGATCTCGCCCTCCTTCTGGTGCGGCCAGTAGGAGGCGAAGAGGTCGTACGTCCGCCGCCCGAGCAGGAGGGCGTCCGTGCCCTCGTACGCGGCGGCGATCTGCGCCCCGGTGACTTCGTTCACCAGCGGCGCCTGCCAGCCGCCGAACGGGAACCCCTCCGGGTCCTCGTCGGGGCCGCCGGGCGCCTGCCCGACGAGGTCGAGGGTCGCGAACAGCTCGATGTGGATGAGGCCCATGCCCTTGCTCCCGGTCAGTCGGTCGTCTCGGTCGGAGTACCAGTTCGCCGCCGCCTCGTGACGGCCCTTCACCCACTCGGTGGCGCGGCCCCCACCGCACGTTGACGTGGCGTGGGCCGCTGCGGCGGGCCCAGAGCCCGGGTGACCCCGTCGGGGAACTCCGGGAGCAGGTGGAAGAAAACCTCCGGCTGCTCCGGGTGAACGCCGTGCGCCGTCCGTTCCCGGAACGCTCCCGGCACGGTTCGCTCGTGCGAGGTCATGCGGGTCGGTTCGCCTTGCCGTCCAGCCAGAGCGTGTCGGAGGCGTCGCGGTGCGAGCCCGTGGTGCCGACGTGCTTGGCGTCGATCTTCGCGCCGTGCTTGAAGACGTGGACGAGGGCCATGCCGTGCCCCCGGCCCAGGCCGTAGTCGTCCTTGAGCCACGCGAGGATCACTCCCGCCTTCGTGGACGGGTCGTCGAAGCCGCGCTGCTCGGCGAGCGCGACGAACTCGCGCGGCGTCAGGCCGGTCTTGGTCTCGATGGTGTCCAGGTACGCCTGAAAGGACATGTGTTCTCTCCCGCTCGTGTCGGTGTTCCGGAAGGTGGACCGGCCCCGGGCGGAAAACTCATCGCTCCACGGGCGAGCAGTCTCAGCCCGGGCGAGCGGGCGAGGGACACCTCCCCCATCCGCCCTCGCCCAAGGGCCTCGGCAACTGATGGGGGCCCACGAACACGGCCGGCTGAGCCCGCGTGCCCCCGGTGTCACCGTCGGCAGCCACCAAGCCTCCCCCGTGTGCGTCGCCGCCCTCACAGACAGGGTGACACGTACCACTCGTCCCGTGGCCGCCTTCGGCCCAATGGCTGGGTCACCGTTGGCCGGACGGACAGGCCGAGGGCGTCCGAAAGCGCCGAGCGGAGGGCTGTGCGCGAGGGCTGTGCGCGAGGGCTGTGCGCCACAACGGGCGCGGGCCGGATTTCCGTGGAATCCCGGGTCAGCGGCACGTCTCACCAACGGTGGGCGGGGACCCGGCCGGTGACCCCGAGGTGCGCGAGGTCGAGCGGTGGCAGCTTCGACAGCTCGGTGCGGGCGGCGGTCATCGCGGCCGTGTGGCGGGGGCTGCCGAGGAGGGCCGTGACGGCGTCGGCGATCTCGGCCCGGGTGGCGGTGAGGTCGAGGGCGCGGCCGATGCCCTGGCGGGCGAAGGCGGCGGTGTTGTGGGGCTGGTCGGCGAGGACGCCCATGCCCAGGACGGGGGTTGCGCCCTGCACCGCGTCGAGCAGGGAGGCCCGGCCGCCGTGCGTGACGAACAGGTCGGCACGGTGGAGGAGGGCGGGCTGCGGGACGTGGTCGACGACCGTGATGCGGGGATCCGTGCCGGCCAGATCCCCGGCGAGGTCTCCCGCGGACACGATCGCGTCGCAGCCGACGGCGGGGAGGGCGGCCATGATCTCCCGGTAGGCACTGCCGATGACGTCGCGCAGGCCGGACATCCTGGTGGTCAGGGTGCCGAGGCTCACGTAGACGAGCGGGCGGGAGGAGGGGGTGCGCTCCAGCCGCCTGGGAAGGACGGTCCGGAACGGAGCGACGGTGCGTCGGACGGCGTGAGCCGTGGACGGGGGCGCCCCGTAGAACCAGTGGACCGGTGCGGGGATGAGCAGCGGGGGCAGTACGGGAGCGCCCTGCCCGTACTGCTCGTAGAGGGGCGTGAGGGCGGGCGCGACGTCGGTGTCCCAGAGGTCCAGGAGAACCGGGCCGAGACCGTTGTCCGCCGCGAACACGGGCAGGTCCAGGACTGCCGCCGCGAGGTGCGCGCCGAGGTCGCTGCACTCGGCGATCACCAGGTCGGGCCGCGCCCTGGTCCACGCGGTGATCAGGTCGCGGGCCTTCGCTTCGGCCCGGTCCGGCCAGAGCCGGCCGAAGACGTGGCGGTTGAAGGGCGCGTTCCCCTGCTCCTTCCAGATCCCGCTCGCCTCCCGCTGGACGGCGGGGTCGCAGGTCCAGTCCGTTCCCGCCCGGTGGTATTCCACTCCTCGGCGGCGGGCTTCGAGGCGGAGCATGAGGGGGGCGAAGAGGGTGACGTGGTGGCCCTGGTCGAGGGCCGGGCCGATGACGTAGTCGAGCGCGGACACGTGTGAAGGTATCGGCTCGGCGGTGATGGCTATCCGCAAGGGCATGGAGGTTCTTCCGGTTCTGTCGGTTCTACCGGCTCTTCCGGCCAGCTGAGTGGACGTCAGGCGCCGGCGCCGGGTGAGGACGGCTTCGGGGACGGGGCCGGGCCGTCCGCACTGCCGAGGACGAGGACCTGGAGGGCCGCTCCGGTGTAGACGGCCAGGAGTCGGCCGATTCGGCGCGGTGTGCTGCGCAGGGTGGTGTGTGCCTGCTTCCGGGCGGAGGCGTTGCTGTCGCGGTGGTGTGGTGCCGGTGTCACCAGGAGACGGCGTCGTCCATCGACTGCTGCCAGTAGGTGACCTTGAGGGAGTCGTCCACGTAGACGCCCTTGGCGGGCAGCGACGGGTTGGCGCCCGTGCCGACGCTCTCGTTGCCCGAGGGCCCCTGGAAGTAGACGGCCAGGGACCTGGCGGTGTAGCCGTTCGAGCCGTTGGTGCCGTCGGTGGAGGACAGGTTGACGGAGGCGTAGGCGGACTCGCCGGGCCTGAGCGTGACCACGGCCTGCGGCTTCGAGTCGTCGATGACCGGCGGCACGGACTGGGCCTCGCCGAACCGCACGGCCGGGTAGCCGTAGAGGTAGCAGCCGCTGGTGCCGGTGTTGGTGACCGTGAGGAGCATGTGGTTCACGGGCCGGTTCAGCGGGGCGGCGGTGGTCTTGGTGTTGGAGCCCTCGCAGGTGGTCGACTTGGCGGGGGCGGGCGCCGAGGGTGCCTTCGGAGCGGGGGTGTTCGGGGCGGGGACCTTCGGGGCCGGGGTGTTCGGGACGGGCTGCACGGCGGTGGCCGGGGCGGCGGGTGCGGACGGGGCCACCGCCGGCGGGACGGGCGCCGTGGCGGACGCGGCGGCCTTGAGCGTCGGGCCGGTGGTCGTCGCGATGTCCCCGTGGTCGTCGTCGTTGCACGCGGTCATCGAGAAGGCGGCGAGCACGACGCCCGCGGCGACGGTGATCAGACGGGTGCGGGAGGTGCGGGAGGTGCGGACGGACATGTGGGCGTGCCCCTTTCAACATTCGCTCGGTTCGCTCCGGCGGTTCGGCGATCGGATGACCGAAGCCTGCGGAGTGATCCGTCCCGGCCACCACACCTGACGGCACGATGGTTAGGGTGGAACGGCGAACCGGGCTCTGACCAGCGGGAGTGGAACGGGCCTGGAACGCTGGAACGGGACACCGGGGATCGGGAGGGGACGGGTGTCGGAGGGTACGGGAGCCGCGGAGACGGAGGAGTTCGCGCGGCTGCTGGGCGAACTCAAGACCCGCTCGGGGCTGAGCTACGGGACACTGGCCAAACGGCTGCACATGAGCACGTCGACACTGCACCGCTACTGCAACGGCACGGCGCTGCCGCACGAGTACGCGGCGGCGGAGCGCTTCGCGCGGGTGTGCCGGGCCACGCCGGAGGAGCTCGTGGAGCTCCACCGGAGCTGGATCCTGGCGGACGCGGCCAGGGGGCGCCGGACGGAGCGGGGAGCGGAGCGGGGAGCGGAGCCATCGGTCGATCCGGTGGTCGCTGTCGAACCCCCTGCGGAACCCTCTGCGGAACTCCCTGCGGAGGAGGAGGGCGCGACGCCGGTCGTCGGGACGGTGGCGGAGCCCGCACCGCTACGGCGCCGCCGTAGCGCGCTGATCGCCTGCGCCGCGGCCGTCGCCCTGCTGGGCGCCGTCGCGGTCGTTGCACGCCCCGCACTCTGGGGCGACGGCAACGGAACGGGCGGTGCCACGACGGCTGCCACGACGACGGCGACGGGGGCTGGTGGGATGGCGGGGACTGCTGGGGCGACGGACGCGGCGCCCGTACCGGAACCGTCCGCCTCCACCAACGCGACCACGACATCGGCGAACACCGCCCCGGCGACCGCGAGCCCGTCCGCCCCCAGCCCCTCCGCCCCGAGCGCGTCCCCGTCCGCCGACACCCCC
The DNA here is from genome assembly GCF_044329365.1 of Kitasatospora sp. NPDC017646. NCBI lineage: Bacteria > Bacillati > Actinomycetota > Actinomycetes > Kitasatosporales > Streptomycetaceae > Kitasatospora > Kitasatospora sp. NPDC017646. The sequence continues at coordinate 43,190 of NZ_JBIRJC010000023.1, forward strand.
GCGCCGCTCACCGTCGCCACCCGGCCATACGTCTACAACGATCCGTGCAGCCAGCACTTCCTCGTCAACAGCGCGCCCGCCCAGGTCGGGCCGCCCGCCCCCGAGCGCGACGCCCCACGCTGGGCCGCCGCCTACGGTGCGGTCTCCTCCGGCGAGCAGGAGGTCGCCCTCACCGTCCAGGGCACCGGATCGGACACCGTCGTCCTGGAGGCCCTGCACGTACGGGTCACGGCCAAGGGCGCGCCGCTCGCCTGGAACGACTACTCGATGGGCGTCGGCTGCGGCGGCGGGGTCGAGACCAAGTCCTTCGACATCGACCTCGACCGGGGCAGTCCCACGATCACCCTCAAGGGCGGCCAGCGCGACTTCCCGTACAAGGTCAGCGAGTCCGACCCCGAGGTCTTCTACATCACCGTGCACACCAAGGCGCACGACGTCCGGTGGAACCTCACGCTGGACTGGTCCAGTGGCGACCGCCACGGCACCATCGCGATCGACAACAAGGGCACCCCGTTCCGCACCAGCGCCAACGTCAACCGCCCGGGCTACGACTACCCGTTGGGCAACAGCGAGTGGATCAAGCGAACGGGTGGCTAGGGTCGGATCCACCGAGCCTGGGGAAGAGGACTCTCCCCCAGGCTCCGCCTTCCGGCGCATCCTCCTCCAGCGCCACGCGCCACGGCCGGCGGAGGTCGAACCCTTCCTGCGCGCCCTGCCGCTGACGCTGCGGCCGTTCAGCCTCGTCGGCGACCTCCCCCAAGGCCGTCCCGACCTGTCATCACCGACCGCCAGGGCGTTCTTCACCTCCCGGCGGGCCCCGTACGGCTCGCGCCCACGGGCACACTGGCGTCGGTCGTCGGCAGTACGGGTGTCCGAGGTCTCCGGCACATCGCTGAGCGAGCGCCGGAGGGCCTAGGCTCGCCGACATGGGTCTTGACGAGCGGGAGAGTGACGGCGTGGTCCAGGTGCCGGTGCCGCCGTTGGACAGCTACGAGTGCGGCCGGCGCTTCCACCGGCTGCTACAGCTCTTCCTGCGGGACCTGAAAGAGGCCGGGCAGCCGGTCGGCAGGCACCAGTACCTGCTCGGCGCCGTGGTGCAGTTGCACGAGCCCGCCCGGGCCGAGGAGGGTGGCGGCCGGCCGGAGCAACCGCGCTGCGCGTGCTGCCGCACGCCCTACCCGTGCCGCACGGTGCTCGGTGTGGCGGTGAGCGCCGGACTGCCCATCCCCTGGGGCTCCCCCGCCGCCGCGGTCCCCGCGCTGCGTGACGCGGGGCTGGACCCCAGGCCCGGCGGCGAGGTCACGGCGGAACAGGTGCACTGGGCGCGGGGCTGGGGCGCACAGCGTACCGAGCAGGGAAGTTGGGAGATCGGCATCACGGTCGACCGGGGCGAGGTCGAGACCCTGTCCGTGCCGGACGACGAGGCGATGGCCCGCTACCTGGCCGCGGCGGCGGTGGCTCTGGACAGCCCGTACCCGTACGGCTGGGCCGAGGACGCGGCGGAGGCGGCCGCAGTGCGGCCGGCAGCGCACGAGCAGGTGGCGCACTGGCGGGAGCAGGTGCGACTGCCCTACCTGGACGTGCACCGGGAGTACGGAGCGGCCGGGGACGGCACGAGCTGACGGCCGGTCCCATGACCGACGCCTCGGGATGCCGGACCGGAGCTTCCTGAGTCCGCCCGGGGTGTGCCGCCGGCCCACGGCGGTAAGAGCGTGGGTCAACCGGCTTCCGGAAAGCCCCCCGCCCCCGCAGTAGCTTCCTGGAGACCCGCCCCGACCCGTACGACATCCTCACGCCGTGGCTCGCCACCGACCTCGGCAAGCACGGCCGGAGGCCGGCGTCCTCCGCCCGGGCCCACTCCCCCGCCCTGCGTCCCCCGCCCGGGCCCACTCCCCCGCCCTGCGTCCCCCGCCCGGGCCCACTCCCCCGCCCTGCGTCCCCCGCCCGGGCCCACTCCCCCGCCGTGCGTCCCCCGAACCCCGACCGGCTCTCCCGCTCCCTCGCCCCGCGCGTCTCCCTAGCACAACCCCGACCAGCGCCTGGCCGCCCTCGCCACCTTCCACACCCCTCCCCCACCACGTCGACGGCCGCGGGCCCCGAAGCCGGCCATCGCCCCCTGCTCACCAGCCGCCCCTACAACCACCCTTACCGACAAACACCATTAGAGAGTCTGACCAAGGCGATCAAGGTTCGGTGGCACCAGCTGGCTGGTGATCAACCACCAGGGGCAATCGATCAAGGTTCAGTGGCTAAGGACATTTCTCCCCGCGTAGGCCGGGGGTCAGCCGTTCAGCCGGTACTCGGACCAGGGCCGGTCCGCCGACGCCTGACGCCGAGTCCCCCAGCCCTGGGAGTCAGCCAGATACACCCACCAGGTCTACTGCGTGTTTACTGACGTCATTTGTGTTCAGAGCTCGAAGCGTGACATGAGTGCAAAGGCCTCATCGCGACCCATCGGTCAAGATGGAGCTCCCAGAGGCCCCGAATCGACTCGCTCTCGGGCTCAGGTCATCCCGTCTCGCCTGAGGCGAGGCGACGGGCTTGTGAAGGCGGGACAGCCCGGACCTTCCGAGCCGAGCAGAAAGCTCCGCCGCGTGGAACGAGGACCGGCCGAACAGACGAGCCCGTCCGGCGCGAGCTATGTCTGGGTGGACCCACCGGGCCTACTGGCAGCGTCTTCGGCGGCTGGCCGACTGGCCGACCTTCACCATTCCGCTCACTGCGGGGCACCGCCTCCATGTCGTCTACCGCACCGTTCCTGAAGAGTCGGGGGTCGACTATCTGGTGCACCATCCCAGTTGCCCCCAGGCCGAGCTGCTCGCACGCGACGACGGGCACTTCATGGGTCCGGGCTTGTCCTGGCCGGACCTCGCCGCCGCAGTGGACAACGGTCTGTCCGGCGGTCCCACCACGGACCCCCACGCCCGCCTGCTGCTTCTGCTTCCCGCCCTGGGGATGCAGCCGCACCATTGGAGGCCGTCGATCGCCTGGCCGCAGCCTTGCACTCACGCCTGGGCATGCAGGACGCCGGGTCGCTCGCCACCGCCATGCTCGAACACCAGGGCCTGACCGGCCAGGTGCGCCGGGCATCAGCCGAGGACGGCACGCGGATCAACGACGGCACGTACTCCTCCCGCAACCCCGCCACTTCCGTCGCCCTGCCGGACGACCGCCTGGCTCGGGCGAGTGTCGCGCTGGCCATGTGAGCGCGCTGGGGGGTCCGCCTTCTGAAGAGCGCGTGCTCTTGATCGCCGCGCACTGGCGGATCAACCCGGCACAGCAACAGCTCCCCCACTGTTTCGGCATCTCCGAAAATCACCCGCCGACCGGATCACCGACCACAGCGGGCCGTCGCCGGCGCTCACGCAACGGCAGCAGTTCCGCGCTGGCACCCGTCCTCATCGTCGACGGCACCCTGGTGCCCACTCGCGACCACAGCACCGCCGAGCGGACCAAGACCTACGGGTACTCCACCAACCACCAGGTGGTCACCGACGCCGGCACACGGCTGCTCGTCGCGGTCGGACAGCCAGTGCTGGGAGACCGCAACGACTACGAGGCGTCGCCCGGATCCGAAGCGAAGGCAACCGTGGGCAGACCCACGACCACCGCCGACGGCAGCTACCAGGGAACCGGCCTGCCGATCCCCCATCACCGGCCGGCTCGCTGACGGCGAACTGTGCGGCTGGAACCAGGACCAGGACCACTCCCACGAGCAGGTCAGGAATCGCGTCGAGCACGTGAACACGAGATCCGTGGCCGCAGCTGCACCTCTCGCGGCGCGGCGCGGCTAGGAGCCACCCTGCGGGCTGCCGATCCGTAGGAGGTTGCCACTGCGGTCGACCAGTGCGAACTCGCGCATCCGGTAGGCGGTGTCGGCCACCGGGGTCAGTCGGCTCCCGATGGCCGGGTCGGTGGGGATGCCGGTCCGGGCCCAGTCGCGGTGCAGTGCGTCCGCATCCCGGACGTGGACATAGCAGCTGCCGGCGGTGGCCAGTGGGTCGACTCCGGGGTCATGACGGAAGTGGAGTTCCACCGTGCCGCGGACGACGATCAGGTAGCCATCCGGTCCGTCCCATCGGCCGCGCGGCTCGAAGCCGAGGCGGCCGTAGAACTCCAGCGTCTCGTCCAGGTCCCGGCTCGGGAGGATCGGGACTCCGTACTCATCCATGTCGTCTCCATGTCGTCGCCTCAAGGGAGTGTCGTGTACGTCGGTCCGGATCCGAGCCGCAACCTTCTGCTGCCCGGGCAGCGGGCCAGATCCACGAACCCGGCCGGGGAATTTTCCGCGGAAAATCGGTGCGGCTCTGCGCGCTCGGACGCACGACAGCAGTCGGTCTCGGGGCACTCATGACGTTCGTCGGCTGAGGCTGTCGCAAGCCTCGGGTTCGGTTTCGGTGGGCCAGCACCCTTCTATGTGCAGTTGGATGAGCGCCGCGTGGGAGAGCGGACTGGTGGGGTCGGTGACGTCCGCGTTGGTGGCGTAGTCCAGGAGTACGACGTCGTCCTTGCTCCTGAGCTGGTCGGCCAGGTCGGCGACTCGGTGCTCGAGGATCCAGCGGTAGGCCGGCAGGTAGATCCGGCGCCGAGCGGTTTCGTAGGGCAGCAGCCGGTCGCCGTCCAGACCGGTTCGGTGGCCTTGAACGGGGCCGTACCGGCGGACCGTCCGCTTCAGACCCTTCATGGTGGTGACGCCGAGCTTCGCGGGGTCGACGCCGGAGTCCTGGAAGACCTTGAGGGCTTGCCAGATCCCCTCCACGGACTGGCTGGTCACTCCGTCGCTGTAAGGAACCGGGATACCGCCGTGCGGGTAGAACGGGCTGAACCGCACCCACGGCTCCGGTCCCTTGGAGGTGACGTCGATGATCTCGGCGTCGGGGAAGGCGGCGTTCAGTGACGCCATCGCGCGGCGGCGGCTGGCAATACGGATCGACATCTGAGGCCCCTGGATTGATGGCAACGAACATCGAGTTTCCCCGGTGCCACTGACATTCCAGCCGCCCATGGAACCGGCGAGAGCTGACGGGAGGCCGGCATCGGCATCAGCAAGGACGCGCGGCTCCCCCGGCTTGGGGTTTTGAGCGGGCAATAACCAACCCCCCCCGGGGCGGCGCGGGGGGGGGGGGTTGGGCGCCCCATGGGGCACCGGGGTCGGGCCACAAAAACGGAAAAAC
>NZ_JBIRJC010000023.1:48373-49055 GCF_044329365.1 Kitasatospora sp. NPDC017646
AATCCCCGCCGCCATGGACCCGGGGTTGTGGTGCGGGGTGCCGGCCTTGGCAAACTCCAGGGCCGGGCGGCCCCCCGGGTTTGTTTTTTCCGGCTAAAAACCCCACCCCGCCGATGGTCAGCCGCGTGAGCGGGTGTTGGCCAGCAAGATGGCGCACGGTGGACGGCCTACAAGCTCGTAACACGATCTTGTCGGCGGGTGCAGGTCAGCCGTAGCCGGTAGGACGATTGAGCCGTTCGTGAGGGCGTGAGCGTCAAGCCGTGGGTCGTGGACGACGAGTTGTGGGCGATGATCGAGCGGATGCTGCCGCCCTGGCCCGAGCGTTCGCCCGGACCTAAGCCAGTGCCGGACCGGCTGTGCCTGCAGGGCATCCTGTTTGTGCTCTACACCTGGGTCCCATGGATGCAACTGCCGTTGGAGCTGGGTTTCGGCTCCGGCCAGACCTGCTGGAGGCGTCTGGAGCGATGGCAGGAAACCGGGGTCTTCGACCGGTTGCACCGGACACTGCTGGCGGAATTGAACGCGGAGAAGTGGACTGGAGCCGCGGGGGGGGGGGGGGGGGGGCCCCGGGGGGGGGGGCCCGGGGGGGGGGGGGGGGGGCGGGGGGGGGGGCCGGGGGGGGGGCGGGGGCGGGGTCGGCGACGACCTTGACGGTACTGCCCTGGCTGCAGGAGGTGGTGCC